>NZ_JAGPXQ010000048.1:0-43196 GCF_018070435.1 Micromonospora sp. C51
CCCACCCCACCCTCCGCCGCGACTACTTCAGGGATAGTGCTGCTTCGTCACCACTCGACCCAGCAGTTTCCGGGATGTTGGCCGGATCTTGAGCGAGCACCCAGGGCGACAGGCAACAGAGGGCGGAACGGGAAGGGCGAGAGGGGAGACGGCGGACCGGGGAGACGACGGACCGGGGAGACGACCGAACGGGGGAGACGGCCGAGCGGGGAGACCGAGCAGGGGAGACGGCGGACCGGGGGCGCCACCAGACCGGGACGCGACGCTGGGCGGCACTCCGTAAGCCCTGACCTACGGACGGTCCGCGCCCAGGTCAGGGTTTCCGGGGAGCCCCGACCGCGCAGGGATCAAGCCTGACCGCCCGGAGCGGGCGGGGCTCCCCGGAAACCCGAGCGGGGCTCCCCGGAAACCCCAGGAGCGGAGGCTCCCCGGAAGGAAACCCCACCCAAGCGGGCTCCCCGGAAACCCCAAGAGCAGGGAGAGTCAGACCCCCTTGGGGTGCCAGACGGTCTTCGTCTCCAGCAGGGCCGTCATCCGGCCGAGCCCGGGATCCGCCGACCAGTCGTGGCCTGCCGGTACCGGCCGGAGCACCCGCTTGAGGTTCTCCGCCGCCTTGACCTCCAGGTCGGCGGCCAGTTCCGGGTCGGTCACGCCAGTCAGGTCGATGGCGTTGACGTCCATGTGCGCGGCCAGCGTGGGTACGGTCTCCGACAGCCGGCCGGTGAGGATGTTGACCACACCACCCGGCAGGTCGGAGGTGGCCAGCACCTCGGCAAGGGTCACCGCGGCCAGTGGTGCCGTCGGCGAGGCGGCCACCACCACCGTGTTGCCGGTGACGATCGCCGGAGCGATCACGCTGACCAGGCCGAGCAGGGCCGGTGTCTCGGGGGCGGCCACCGCCACCACACCCGTCGGCTCGGGCGCCGACAGGTTGAAGTACGGCCCGGCGACCGGGTTCGCGCCCCCGTACACCTGCGGGAGCTTGTCCGACCAGCCGGCGTACCAGACCCAGCGGTCGGTCGCCGCGTCCACCTCGTCGGCGGGCACGCCGAGCGCGATGAACTGCTCGCGTCGGCCCTCCAGCATCTCGGCGACCCGGTAGAGGATCTGACCCCGGTTGTACGCGGTCGCCCCGGCCCACCCCTTTCCGGCGGCGCGGGCGGACACCACGGCGTCCCGCGCGTCCTTGCGGGAGGCCAGCGACACGTTGGAGTCCTGCACGAGATACGACCGTCCCGACTCGCTACGCGGGAACTTCCCGCCGATGAAGAGCTTGTACGTCTTGCGTACCGCGACCCGCTCAGACATTGAGGTACGCCTCCAGCCCGTGCCGGCCGCCCTCGCGACCGTAGCCCGACTCCTTGTAACCGCCGAACGGCGAGGTCGGGTCGAACTTGTTGAACGTGTTGGCCCACACCACGCCGGCGCGCAGCCGGTCGGCCGTCCACAGGATCCGGGAGCCCTTCTCGGTCCAGATCCCGGCCGACAGCCCGTACGGCGTGTTGTTGGCCTTCTCCACGGCCTCGGCCGGGGTGCGGAAGGTGAGTACGGACAGCACCGGACCGAAGATCTCCTCGCGGGCGATCCGGTGTGCCTGGGTGACCCCCGTGAAGATGGTCGGCGCGAACCAGAAGCCCCGCTCGGGCAGCTCACACGGTGGCGACCACTGCTGCGCGCCCTCGGCGGCACCGGCCTCGGTCAGCTCCCGGATGCGGGAGAGCTGGGCGGCGGAGTTGATGGCACCGATGTCGGTGTTCTTGTCCAGCGGGTCACCGAGGCGCAGCTGGGCCATCCGCCGCTTGAGTGACTCCAGCACCTGCTCGGCAACGGATTCCTGGACCAGCAGCCGGGAGCCGGCGCAGCAGACGTGCCCCTGGTTGAAGAAGATGCCGTTGACGATGCCCTCGACCGCCTGGTCGACCGGGGCGTCGTCGAAGACGATGTTGGCGGCCTTGCCGCCGAGTTCCAGGGTGAGCTTCTTACGGCTGCCGGCGACCGCGCGGGCGATGGCCCGGCCGACGTCGGTGGAGCCGGTGAAGGCGACCTTGTCCACGTCGGCGTGCTCGACCAGCGCCCGGCCGGTCTCGCCGGCGCCGGTGACGATGTTGACCACACCGGCCGGCAGGTCGGCCTGCTGGCAGATCTCGGCGAAGAGCAGCGCGGTCAGCGGGGTGGTCTCGGCCGGCTTGAGCACCACCGTGTTACCGGCGGCCAGCGCCGGGGCGATCTTCCAGGCCAGCATCAGCAGCGGGAAGTTCCACGGGATGACCTGCGCGGCCACGCCGAGCGGCTGCGGGTTCGCGCCGAAGCCGGCGTGCGGCAGCTTGTCGGCCCAGCCGGCGTAGTAGAAGAAGTGGGCGGCGACCAGCGGCAGGTCGACGTCGCGGGACTCCTTGATCGGCTTGCCGTTGTCCAGTGACTCCAGCACGGCCAGCTCACGCGAGCGTTCCTGGATGATGCGGGCGATCCGGAACAGGTACTTGGCCCGGTCCCGGCCCGGCATCGGCCCCCAGACCTTGTCGTACGCCTTGCGGGCCGCCCGGACCGCCCGGTCCACGTCCTGTGCGCCGCCCTCGGCGATCTCGGCCAGCACCTCCTCGGAGGCCGGGTTGATCGACTTGAAGCTGCCACCGTCGGCCGGGTCGACGAACTTACCGTCGACGAAGAGCCCGTACGAGGGCTTGAGGTCTACCACCGAGCGTGACTCGGGGGCGGGTGCGTATTCGAACATCGCGGTCAGTCCAGGGTGAAGTAGTCGGGGCCGGCGTAGACGCCGGTCGTCAGCTTGGTGCGCTGCATCAGCAGGTC
The DNA here is from genome assembly GCF_018070435.1 of Micromonospora sp. C51. Lineage (NCBI taxonomy): Bacteria > Bacillati > Actinomycetota > Actinomycetes > Micromonosporales > Micromonosporaceae > Micromonospora > Micromonospora sp. C51. Next base: position 2,809 of record NZ_JAGPXQ010000048.1, read on the forward strand.
GTTGAGGAGGCTGGACGCACCGAAGCGGAACCAGTCCGGGTGCAGCCAGTCCGGGCCGACGGTCTCGTTGACCATGACCAGATACTTGATCGCGTCCTTGGTGGTCTTGATGCCGCCAGCCGGCTTCACGCCTACCTGCCGCCCGGTGGCGGCCCGGAAGTCGCGTACCGCCTCCAGCATCACCAGGGTCACCGGCAGCGTGGCGGCGACCGGGACCTTGCCGGTGGAGGTCTTGATGAAGTCACCGCCCGCGAGCATCGCCAGCCAGGAGGCGCGGCGCACGTTGTCGTAGGTGGCCAGCTCGCCGGTCTCCAGGATCACCTTGAGGTGGGCGTCCCCGCATGCCTGCTTGGTGGCGACGATCTCGTCGTACACCTCGGCGTAGCGGCCGGCCAGGAAAGCGCCCCGGTTGATCACCATGTCGATCTCGTCGGCGCCCGCCTCGACGGCGGCGCGGGTGTCGGCGAGCTTGATCTCCAGCGGAGCCTGACCCGACGGGAAGGACGTGGCCACACTGGCCAGGTGCACCGCAGATCCGCGCAGCACTTCGGCCACGTACGGGACCATCGAGGGGTAGACGCAGACCGCGCCGACGTGCGGGCAGGACGGGTCAGCCGGATCGGGCCGCAGCGCCTTCGCGGCGAGCGCCCGTACCTTGCCCGGGGTGTCCGCGCCTTCCAGCGTGGTCAGGTCGACCATCCGGATGGCGAGGTCGATCGCCTCGGCCTTGGCGGTGGTCTTGATGGATCGGGTGCCGAGTTGGGCTGCCCGCTGCTCCGCGCCGACCTGGTCCACGCCCGGTAGGCCGTGCAGGAAGGTCCGCAGAGCGGTCTCGGATCGTCCCAGCTCGGAGAGGTCCGAGCGGGCCGACGTCGCTGTCGCCGTCATGTCCCGAAGTCTACGCAGGTTGACACCGAGTGATCTTGGTCACCGTGGTCGTCGAGCGCGCACGGGTGAGCGAGGTCGCTGGTCACGGCCGGGACCCGCGCGCCGACATCCGGGGCGGGTAGGTTGAGCGATCGTGGACGTACTCGTCATTGACCACCCGCTCGCCCAATCCCGGCTGACCGCCATGCGGGACGAGCGCACCGATTCCTCTACGTTCCGGGCGGCGCTGCACGAACTCACCACCATGCTGGTGTACGAGGCCGCCCGCTCCTTCCCCGTGGAGACGTACCCGGTGCAGACGCCGGTGACCGCCACCCAGGGCACCCGGCTGGCCAACCCGCCGCTGCTGGTGCCGGTGCTGCGGGCAGGTCTCGGCATGGCCGACGCCGCGCTGGGGCTGCTGCCCGAGTCCTCGATGGGCTTCGTCGGCCTGGCCCGCGACGAAGAGACCTTCGAGCCGCGCGCCTACATGGAGTCCCTGCCCCGGGACCTCGCCGGCCTGCCCGTGCTGGTCCTCGACCCGATGCTGGCCACCGGCGGCTCCCTGGAGCACTCCTGTCGACTGCTGGCCGAGCGGGGCTGCACCGACATCACCGTGCTCTGTGTGCTCGCCGCGCCGGCCGGCATTCAGCGGTTGGAGCGCTCCGGACTGCCGCTGCGCCTGGTCACCGCCGCCATCGACGACGGCCTCAACGACAGCATGTTCATCGTGCCGGGCCTCGGCGACGCCGGTGACCGGCAGTTCGGCGGCATGCCCCGCTTCTGAGCGGACGACGGCCGCTGCCCCCGGCGGCGGTTTGTGCTGCGGACGGTGGTGTTCAGCGGCTAGCGTCTCGGGCCATGACTGGTGTCCCGCTCGCCGAGGAACTGCTCCTGCTCGCGTACGACGACGAAACGGGTAAGGCGACCCTGCCGCGGATCAGCCTCGACCTGGGCATGGCCGCCGCCGTTCTCATCGAACTGGCCCTGGCCGGGCGGATCGCGTACACCGACGGCGCCCTGACCGCGGTGGACCCGACGCCGACCGGCGAACCGGTCACCGACGCGGTGCTGGCCAAGATCGTGGCCGACACGCCGCACAGCCCCTCCTCCTGGGTGCAGCGGCTACGACACGGCCTCCGCGACCGGATCCTCGGCGACCTCTGCGAGCAGGGCGTCGTCCGGGACGTCGACGAGACCGAGTTGGGCTTCATCCACGTCCACCGCTACCCGGTGGTGGATCCGTCGGTGGAGGAGGAGACCCGGCAGCGGCTCGCCGTGGTGCTCACCGGCGCGGCGCCGGACGAGCGGACCGCCGCGCTCGCCACCCTGGTCGCCGTGCTGCGGATGGAATCCGCACTCGGGGTCGCCGGCGAGGACGCCGACGCCGCCCGCCGCCGGCTGGAGGAGATCGCCAGCGGCGCCGGCTTCTCCGGCGAGGTCAACCTGGAGGACAGCGTGATCCGCCCCTCGGTAGCCCTCGTGGTGGCTGCCCTCGGCCGCGCCGTCGAGCACGCCCTCGGCCCCCGCCGCTGACCCACCCCCCTTTTCCTCCGTTGATCATGAGGTTGGCGGCGAAGTTGATCTCTAGGGCTGCCGCTAACGTCATGATCAACTAGGGGAGTTGGGGATGCCGAGGGCGTGGGCGATCTCGGTGCGGAGGGTGGTGAGGGCGGACGTTGCGCGGGTGCGGGCCGCCGTTACGTCGCCGTCGGTGGGGGGTGCCACCACTTCCAGGTACGCCTTGAGCTTTGGTTCGGTGCCGGAGGGGCGGATCACGACCCGGGCCGTCTCGGTACGCAGGATCACCACGTCCGCCTCCGGGAGCAGGTCCTGCGTCTCGGTGACCGGCTGGCCGAGCAGGGTGGTCGGGGTGGCGGCGCGGATCCGGGCCATCGCGTCGGAGATCAGGCGCAGGTCGTCGACGCGTACCGAGAGCTGGTCGGTCTGGTGCACGCCGAACTCGGTGGCCAACTCGTCGAGCCGGTCGGTGAGCGTGCGCCCCTGCGCCTTGAGGCCGGCGGCCAGCTCAGCCACCGTGAGCGCGGCGGTGATGCCGTCCTTGTCGCGTACGTGCTCCGGGGCGACGCAGTAGCCGAGCGCCTCCTCGTAACCGAAGACCAGTGGCTCGCTGCCGTCACCGGCCCGGACGATCCACTTGAATCCGGTGAGCGTCTCCCCGTACGGCAGCCCACGCGCGGCGCACATCGTCCGCAGCAGCGACGACGAGACGATGGTGGTGGCGTACAGGCCGGAGACCCCACGTCGCATCAGGTGATCGGCGAGCAGCACACCCACCTCGTCCCCGCGCAGCATCCGCCAACCCGAACCTTCGCGGACCGCGACGGCGCAGCGGTCGGCGTCCGGATCGTTGGCGATGGCCAGGTCGGCGTCGGTGCGCTCGGCGAGCGCGACCAGCCGGTCCACCGCGCCCGGCTCCTCCGGATTGGGGAAGCTGACGGTGGGAAAGTCCGGGTCCGGCTCGGCCTGGTCGGGCACCACGCCGGGCGTCGGGAAACCGGCGGCGGCGAACGCGGCGGTGAGCACCGCCGCCCCGACACCGTGCAGCGGGGTGTACGCCACGGTCAGCTCCCGGGGGCCGCCAGGCGAGACGACACCGGCCGCCCGCGCCACGTACGCGGCGACCAGGTCGTCGCCGAGCACCTGACCGGCGGGGCCGAGCGGCACCTGCGCCAGCGGACCGACCGCCCGGATGGCGGCCTCGATGCCGGCGTCGGCCGGCGGCACGATCTGCGCCCCGGCGCCCAGCTTCCCGCCCAGCTCGGCACCGAGGTACACCTTGTAGCCGTTGTCCTGCGGCGGGTTGTGGCTGGCGGTCACCATCACCCCGGCCACCGCCGACAGGTGACGCACCGCGTACGCGAGCACCGGGGTGGGCAGCGGGCGGGGGAGCAGCAGCGCCGGGCGGCCCGCCCCGGTGGCCACCTGGGCGGTGCGCTCGGCGAACTCGCGGGAGCCGCGCCGGGCGTCGTACCCGATCACCAGCGGGCCGGTGCCACCCTGGGCGGCGAGCCAGGCGACCAGCCCGGCGGCGGCCTGGGTGACCACCGCGAGGTTCATCCCGTTGGGGCCGGCGCGCAGCGGCCCGCGCAGGCCGGCCGTGCCGAAGGTCAGCGGCCCGGCGAACCGGTCGGCCAGCTCCGGCGCGCTGCCCGGCAGCTGGTCGAGCACCGCCCGCAGCTCCGCCCGGCCGGCCGGGTCGGGGTCGTCGGCGAGCCAGCGTTCGGCCCGCTCGCGAATGGTGTCGAGGTCACTGGTCTCCGCCGCCATGGCCTCTTGATAGCACGGCGAGGGATCTTCCCGGGCGTCTGCCCCGGCTCAGCCGGCCGACGTGAGCTGGAACGACTTGAGCATCTCCGCGTAGATCGGCTTGCTCTCCTCGAAGCGGGCGTCGGTCGAGGTGAGGTAGAACGAGTAGAGCCGGCCGTCGTGGGCGACCCCGTGCCAGATGCCGTGCCGCATCTCGTCGCCCTCGCCGCAGGTGTACTCGAACTCGGCCGAAGGCTTCCCGGCCAGCTCCTTCTCCGCCATGGCGACCTGGGTGTACGGCTTGGCGCAGGACTTCGACCTGGTCTTCAGGCCGTTCTCGGCGACCTCCGCCCAGCGTGCCGAGGTGCCGTTCCACTCCTCGTTGAGGATGCGCACCCGGCGACCGCTGTCCTCCGGGTCGGTGTAGTCGATGTAGACCCCACCGGCGGGCGCGGCCCGTTTCCAGCCCTCGGGCACCAGCATCTGGATCCCGCGTGCCGAGTGCTCCTGCATCTCGATGCCGGGGCCCTCGTCGGCGGAGTTGGACGGCTCGGCGACCGGGGTGGTGGGGGTCTCGTCGCCGCCGCTGGCGAACGCCACCACACCGATCAGCAGGAGCACCGCGAGGCCACCGGCCGCCGCCAGCTGCATCTTGCGTGGCCAGCCCTTCACGGTGTCGACCGCCCGGGTGCCGGCGGCCTTCGCCCGGTCGACCGGGCTGCTACCGCCGCCGGGAGCGGGGGTCGGCGTGCCGTACGGCTGGTTCGGCGCGGCCGGCCACTGGGCGCCGCCGTAGCCGCCGACCTGCTGCGTCGCGTCGGGCTGGGCACCGCCGTAGCCGCCGACCCGTTGGGTCGCCTCGGGCTGGGTACCGTAGCCGCCGAGCTGCTGGGTGGCGTCAGGCCCAGCGCCGTAGCCGCCGATCCGCTGTGTCGCGTCGGGCTGCCCGCCGTAGCCGAAGACCTCCGGCCCGACCCGCTGGGTGGTGTCCCCGCCGACCCGCTGGGTCGCCTCGGCGGCACCGTAGGTACGGCCGGGCGGGGACATCGCGGCACCCCGCTGCCCGGGACGGGCCAGGGCGTCGGCGCTGGTGTCCTCCATCGCGGCGGCGCCGGCCGCGGCGGCCTGGCCGGGGCGCTCGCCCCGGCGCAGCGCGGCCAGCCGGTCGGTCAGCGACTCGCCGGGGCCGAGCATCGCCCGGCCGCCGATCTGCCCGGACGGGGTCGGCTTGGCCGGGGCTGCCGGCGCGGTGATCGGTGCGGGCAGCGGCACCGGCATCACGGAGTACTGGTCCGTCATCGAGTTGACCCCGGCGGCGCTGCTGCTCAGCGGGCCGGCCAGCAGCTCGCGCAGCATGGCGCGGGCGGTGTGCACGTCCAGCCGGCGGCCCGGATCCTTCTCCAGCAGACCCATCAGCACCCGGGTCAGCGGTCCGCTGCGCTGTGGCGGGGCGGGGGGATCCTCGACCACGGCGTGCATGGTCTCGATCGGGTCGCCCCGGTCGAAGGGCGGGCGGCCCTCCACGGCCGTGTACAGCGTCACGCCGAGGGAGAACAGGTCGCTGGGCGGGCCGAACTCCTGCCCCATGGCCCGCTCGGGCGAGATGAAGTGCGGTGAGCCCAGCACCATCCCCGGGGTGGTGAGCTGCACGTCGGTGGGCATCCGGGCGACACCGAAGTCGGTAAGCACGCAGCGGCCGTCGGAGCAGATCAACACGTTGGCGGGCTTGACGTCGCGGTGCAGCACGCCGATCGCGTGCGCCACCTCGAGCGCGCCGAGCAGCGCGATGCCGATCTTGGCAACCACACGCTGGGCGATCGGCCCGTCCTCGATCACCATGTCGGCGAGGCTGCGGGCGTCCAGCAGCTCCATCACGATCCAGGGGCGGCCGGCCTCGGTGACCACGTCGTACACCTGGACCACCGCCGGGTGGGCGATGGCGGCGGCGGCGCGGGCCTCGCGCAAGGTGCGTTCGTACATCGCGTCGCGGTCGCTCGGCGCCAGGCCGGGCGGGAGGACGACCTCCTTGACCGCCACGTCACGGCGCAGCAGGGTGTCCGTGGCCCGCCAGACCGTACCCATGCCGCCGTTGCCCACCGCCGAGCGCAGCGAGTACCGGTCACCGATGACGGTGCCGGGTGTCGCGCGTCCGTTGGTGGGAGTGCTGACTGGTCCGCCGCTCCACGTCGGGATCTGAGTCACAGAAAAGCCACCGGGGGAAGTCGAGAGGGCTGGGACACAACCCCCCTATCTTGCTGGTTCAGACGCCCGATGCGAAAGCCGGCGCGGCGGACGTTTCCAGTACTCGACGGTACGTGTGCAGGCACTCACCTCTTGTCGTGCCTTGTCGCGGTCGGGCGACGCGGTGTGCGGTATCCCTCACCCGCCACCCGTTCCACCCGTCCTACCATCCGGTGATGAGCGAACGGCGGTCAAGCGAGTCCGGTTTCCCGATCAAGGGCGTCTACACGGCCGACGACCTTCCCGGCGACCTGGACTCCCGCCTCGGCGGGCCGGGCGAGTTCCCGTACACCCGTGGGGTCTACCCCACCATGTACACCTCCCGTCCGTGGACCATGCGCCAGTACGCCGGCTTCGGTACCGCCACCGAGTCCAACGCGCGTTACCACCAGTTGTTGCGGGCCGGCACGATGGGTCTGTCGGTCGCCTTCGACCTGCCCACCCAGATGGGGTACGACTCCGACGACCCGATCGCGCACGGCGAGGTGGGCAAGGTCGGCGTGGCCATCGACTCCATCGAGGACATGCGACTGCTGTTCGACGGCATCCCGCTGGACAAGGTCTCCACCTCGATGACGATCAACGCGCCCGGCTCGGTGCTGCTGCTGCTCTATCAACTCGTCGCCGAGGAGAACGGCGTGCCGGGTTCGGCGCTCAACGGCACCATCCAGAACGACATCCTCAAGGAGTACATCGCCCGGGGGACGTACATCTTCCCGCCGAAGCCCTCGTTGCGGCTGGTCGCCGACACCTTCGGCTACTGCCGTAGCGAGGTGCCGAAATGGAACACCATCTCGATCTCCGGCTACCACATGGCCGAGGCCGGCGCCTCGCCCGTGCAGGAGATCGCGTTCACGCTGGCCAACGGCGTGGAGTACGTCCGGGCCGCGATCGCCACCGGGCTGGCCGTGGACGACTTCGCCCCCCGGCTGTCGTTCTTCTTCGTCGCGCGTACCACCCTGCTCGAAGAGGTGGCGAAGTTCCGGGCGGCCCGGCGGATCTGGGCCCGCCTGATGCGCGACGAGTTCGGGGCGAAGAACCCGAAGTCGATGATGCTGCGCTTCCACACCCAGACCGCGGGCGTGCAGTTGACCGCCCAGCAGCCCGAGGTGAACCTGGTCCGGGTGGCGGTGCAGGGGCTCGGCGCGGTGCTCGGCGGCACCCAGTCGCTGCACACCAACAGCTTCGACGAGGCGATCGCGCTGCCCACCGAGAAGGCGGCCCGGCTGGCGCTGCGTACCCAGCAGGTGCTGGCGTACGAGACGGATCTCACCGCCACGGTCGACCCGTTCGCCGGCTCGTACGTGGTGGAGGCGATGACCGCCGAGATCGAGACGGCTGCCGACGCGCTGATGGCCCGGGTCTTCGAGCACGGGTCGGCGGTGGACGCGATCGAGGTCGGTTTCCAGAAGCGGGAGATCGAGCAGTCCGCGTACCGGATCGCGCAGGAGATCGACTCGGGCGAACGGGTGGTGGTCGGGCTCAACCGCTTCGCGATCGACGCCGAGGAGCCGTACGAGCCGCTGCGGGTCGATCCGGCGATCGAGGCGGCCCAGGCCGAGCGACTGGCGAAGCTGCGGGCCGAGCGGGACTCCGCCGCCGTGGAGCGGACGCTTGTCGAGTTGCGGGAGACCGCCTCCGGCACCGGCAACGTGCTCTACCCGATGAAGGCGGCGCTGCGCGAGCGCGCCACCGTCGGTGAGGTGTGCGGGGCGCTCCGCGAGGTCTGGGGCCGTTACCAGCCCACTGACCGGTTCTGACCCCGGGTCGGGTGGTTGCTGGACGCACGCCTCTCGTCGCCGAGCGTGCGGGTTGTCGCGGGGACGTCATGGCTCAGTCGTCGCGCAGCGTGTCGAACCGGCGTTGTCCGGGTACTCCGCTCGCGGTGATCACGCGGACGCACACGGTGTGCGGTCGGACGGCTGCCCTGCGTGTGAACGTCCACGGATGATCGTTGCCGTTGGTGGTCGGGTAATTGTCGTACCGTCAGTTCATCGGCGCGACTAATGCGACAATTCGGAACGGCGACGATGGTTTCGGAAAGATTCTCGGTGCCCGGCGAACGATTACGCGTTGTAGGAGGTGAGGGGTGGATGACGGCGCATGACCGCGATCTACCTGCTGTCCCGCTCACCTCCGGACGCTCTCAGCAGGGCATACGTGACGCTGCGCGGTCCGATCATCACCGGAACGAGGTTGCGCAGAGTCACCGTCGGGGGTCTACGCTGTCTGCTGTTCCCGATGATCCATCCATTTCTAGTGATCGAAGAGAATTCGACGTGACGAGTGCGTTGACGATGCCGACCGGTCACCAACTGGCGCCGTCCTGGCCGGATGCGCCGACCGGTTCCCAGCCCCTGCCCTTCGAGTTGGACCACCTGCTCGCCCTCCGGGTACCGGGCCTGATCGCCACGCGCCGTCACATTCACTCGCACCCGGAGCTGTCCGGCGCGGAATTCGAGACCGCGGCCCTGGTCGCCCGGGAACTCTCCCTGGCCGGGTTGCAGCCGCGACTGCTGCCCAAGGGCAACGGGGTGATCTGCGACATCGACGGCCGTCCGGACGGGCCGGTGATCGCGCTGCGCGCCGACATCGACGCGCTGCCGCTGACCGACGTCAAGGACGTCCCGTACCGCTCCACGGTCGACGGGGTCTGCCACGCCTGCGGGCACGACGTGCACACCACGATCATGTTGGGCGTCGGCATGCTGCTCGCGCAGCTGGCCGACCTGGGTGAACTGCCCGGCCGGGTCCGGCTGATCTTCCAGCCCGCCGAGGAGATCCTGCCCTGCGGCTCGCTGGAGGTGATCGAGGCCGGCGGCCTCGACGACGTGGTGCAGATCTTCGCGCTGCACTGCGACCCAAACCTGCCCGTCGGCCAAGTGGGTTTGCGGGTCGGCCCGATCACCGCTGCCGCCGACAACGTCACCGTCCGGCTCACCGGCCCGGGTGGCCACACCGCCCGCCCGCACCTGACCGTGGACCTCGTGGACGCGCTCGGTCGGCTGATCACCGAGGTCCCAGCCCTGGTCAGCCGCCGGGTGCCGGCGAACAGTGGACTGCTGCTCGTCTTCGGTCACGCCTCCGCGGGCACCCGGTACAACGTCATCCCGTCCGAGGCGTCCGCCTCCGGCACCCTGCGGGTGATGGACCGCGACACCTGGGAGCTGGCCCCGAAGATCGTTTCTCAGGTGGTCCGGGACGTCATCGCACCCACCGGGGCCACCGTCGACCTGGAGTACCTGCGCGGTCGCCCACCGGTCTGCAACGACGCACGGGCCATCGGGGTGCTGAACGCGGCCACCGCCGCCGCGCTCGGCCCGGAGGGCATCGCGGAAACCCCGCAGAGCATGGGCGGCGAGGACTTCTCCTGGTATCTGGAGTACGTCCCCGGCGCCCTGGCCCGACTCGGGGTCGGCCGCTCCGGGCCGAACGTCGATCTGCACCGGGCGTCGTTCGACGTGGACGAACGGGCCATCCCGGTGGGCGTACGGCTCATGGTGCAGACCGCGCTCCAGGCACTGGCGGCGGCGCGCTGACCCCCGGCGGTGGCGGGGTGCCGCTCGGTGCGACCAGGGCCGGCACCGCGGGTCGGTTCCGGCGGCGACGGCGGGCCAGCCACCACAGCGCCCCCAGCGGTACGCCGAAGACCAGCAGCCACGGCAGGATCGCGCCCAGCACGGTGAGCAGGACGGTCATCGAGGACAGGAAGACCTGCCAGCCGCCCTTGAGCCCTACCAGGAAACCGATCTCGGTCTCCTCCTCGGGGGTCGTGACGCCCGGCCCCACCAGGGTGACGGTGATGGTGGACAGCGCGGTGAGGTCGCTCAGCCGCCGCTTCTTCGCCTCCAGCGAGGCGAGGTCGGCCTCCCGCCGCGCCAGTTCGTTCTCGATGCTCACCAGGTCGCTTATCGAGTCGGCCTGGGCGAGCAGTCGTCGCGCACTCTCCACCCGAGCCCGCTGGCTGGCGATCCGGGCGTCAAGGTCGATGGTCTCCTCGGTGACGTCCTGCGTACCGATCTCCCGGCGCTCCTGGGTGCCGAGACCCGCCAGCTCCTCCACGACCGCGTAGAACCGCTCCGCTGGCACCCGCAGTTCGAGGTCGGCCACCGCGTCGGCGTCGGAGCTGCGGCGTTGGTCCCCGCCGACGAAGCCGCCGGCCCGGGTAGCCGCCGCGACGGCGTCCCGGGCGGCGACGTCCACATCGTTCACCTGCACCCGGATCGATCCGGTGTAGATGATGGACCGCTGGTCGACCCGGGTGTCCGTCGCCGCGCCGGCACCGCCCTGGGCAGCACCGGGCGCGGCGGCCTCGCCGGGCGCAACGGCGGCACCCTCCCGGGCCGGCGCCACCGCGTCGGCAGCGGTGCCGGCCGCTCCTGAGTCGTCTCCGCCGCCACTTCCGCAGGCGGCGAGCATCAGCAGCGCAGCAAGTGTCGCCACCGCCGTGGTCCCGTGCCGGCGGGCTCTTCGCATTCCCATCCCCGTTCCCCTCTCTGCTGCCCGAACAGGCAATGGCTCGGACGCCACACACCACCGCACGGGTTCCGGCAGACTGCGCTCAGGACGTCACGAATCGATAAGGGAGGGATCACGATGCGGCTCACCAAGTACGCCCACTCGTGCCTGCGGGTCGAGCACGACGGGGGAGTGCTGGTCATCGATCCAGGAATGTTCAGTGAGCCGGCGGTGGCGTTGGACGGAGCCGACGCGGTGCTGGTCACCCACGAGCACCCGGATCACCTCGACGTGGCGGCGGTGAACCGGCAGTTGGCGCGGCGCCCCTTCGTCATCCACGGCCCGGCGTCGCTGGCCGGCGCGCTCGGCGACGCGGCCGACGTGCTGCGCCCGGTGACCCCTGGGGAGTCCTTCACCGCCGCCGGGATTCCGGTACGCGCCCACGGTGGCCGGCACGCGGTGATCCATCCCGACATCCCGGTGATCGACAACCTCGGTTATCTGCTCAACGACGTCGTCTACCACCCGGGCGACGCCCTGTTCGTCCCGGACGACGTCCAGGTCGACACCCTCTTCGCCCCGATCCACGCCCCCTGGTCGAAGTTCTCCGAGGTGGTCGACTTCATCCGGGCGGTGGCCCCGCGCCGGGTCTTCGCGCTGCACGACGCCCTGCTCAACGACAACGGTTACGCGGTGCTCGACCGGCAGTACACGGCGCTGTCCGGCAGCGAGTACCAGCGGCTGGAGCCGGGCAGCCGGATCGACGGCTGAGCGATGCCCGGCCCCCCATCCGACCTCGTCGAGCAGCTGTACCGCACGCCGCCGGACCGGTTCGTCGCCGCCCGGGACGACGCCGCCGCGCAGGCCCGCCGGGCCGGTGACCCGCGTACCGCCCGGGAGATCGCCCGGCTGCGCCGGCCCACCGTCGCCGCCTGGCTGGTCAACCTGCTGGCGTTGGAGCGACCGGAGCTGGTGGCCGAGCTGGCGCAGCTGGCCGAAGCGCTGCGGGAGGCCCAGCGCGAGCTGCGCGGCCCGCGCCTGCGCGAGCTGTCCGCGCAGCGGCGGGCGGTGGTCGGCGCGCTGGTCGCCGAGGTACGCCGGCTCGCCGCCGGCGTCGACGGTGCCCCGTCGGGCGGGAAGCTGCCGCTGGCCGAGGTCGAAGCGACGCTCAACGCCGCGCTCTCCGACGTCGAGGTGGCCGAGCAGGTGCGCTCCGGAAGACTGCTGCGCCCGGCCCACTACGCCGGGTTCGGCGAGGTGCCCCGGCCACAGTTGCGTCTGGTGACCGGCGGCGAGGAACCGCCGCCCGCCGCCCCGGTCCGGCAGCGCCCGCCGGACCGGGGAGCGTTACGGGCCGAGCAGGCACAGCGGGCCGCCCGTGCCGAACGGTCCCGTCGCCGCAGGGCGTTGGAGAAGGAACTGGACCGGGCGCGTACCGACCAGGAACGGGCCGAGACGGACCTGGCCGGCGCGGTCGCGGCCGAACGCGACGGGGTGGCCGCGCTGGACGCCGTCGAGGCGGAACTGGCCGAACTGGAACGTCGCCGGGCCGTCGCCGAGCAGGAACTCAGCCGGTCCCGGCTGGCCCGTCGGGCCGCCGAACGGTCGGTCAGCACCGCCCGGCGACGGGCCGGCGAGGTGGAGGCCGCAATGGAGGCGTTGGACGCCGAGGAGGGGGATGCCGACTCCGACGGCTGACCGGCAGACTGATCCCCCATGGACGGACCTTCGGGTGGATCCTTCACGTACGGACCTTCGGGTGGACCTCTCCCGGGCGGGGCGAAATGACGCCGGAGCAGGTCGCGGCGGCTAGCAAACCCGCGGTGCTCGCCCTCGGCGAGGCGTACACCCGGTGCCCCACCACGCTGCGTCGGGCCCGCCTGCTCGGCATCTCCGGGTGGGCCTTCTACGTCACCGGGCGGGCCGGCGCGCTGGGTGACGTACGGGCCGAGACCGTCGCGGCGGCGCTCGGCTTCATCGCCCCCGACGCCGTGGCCGACGGCTGGGACGCCGCCGCCCGCGCGGTCCGCCCGTCCGAGGTGGCCGCGGCCAGCCTCGCCGAATGTTGCCGGTGGGGCGAGGAGGTGCTTGGTGACCTGCCCCGCGTCGACCGACTCGCGGTGCTTGTGGAACGGGCCGTCGCGGCGGCCGATGCCAGCGCGATGCCGTTGTTCGCGGCGTGGCGGGCCATGCCGTCGGACGCGGCGACCACCGGTGCCCGGGTCGCCGCCGGCCTACGCCTGCTGCGCGAACACTTCACCGGTGCGCACCTGGTGGCCGTACGCGCCAGCGGGATGACCCCGCTGGAGGCGGTGCTGGCCGGTCCCGAGGGGGCCAGCGGCGCGATGGCCTGTGGCTGGCCGCCGCCGTACCCGCCGGTCGGACCGTTGGTGCGGCGGCGGTTGTGGGCCGAGGCGATGACCGACCGGCTCGTCGCGCCCGCCTTCACGGCGCTCGGTCCGGCTGACGGTGCGGAACTGGTCGAGTTGCTGACCCTGGCGCGGATCCACACACAAGGGTGAGAACCCGCCCATCCTGGGACGATCTCCCCGCAACCCGGGGTCGCCGCCCGACGCCACCACGCCCGGTAGCAGACTGGGGAGGTGGGAGACGAGCTACGCCGACGCGGTACCGGTGGGTCGGGACCGCAGCTCGATGACGTAGTCGTCCGGCGCGCCCGCCTTCTCGGCGGCGTTGGCGATCTCGGAGAGATACCAGGACGTGGGCAGGCCGCCCTCGTAACCGTCGAAGACGTAGACCCAGGCGGTCACGTCGCCGTCGAGGGTCGAGACACGGACGGTCAGCTTCCGGTACGTGCCGGAGGTGACGCCCTCGATCTCGTCCAGCTGAGCCGCGTCGTACGGGTGGATGTCGTAGAGCGCCACGAACACCCGGTCGCCGGGGGACTCGACCACGGTGCTGACCGCGCCCTCCCAGCCGATGACGTCCTCACCGGCGAAGGTGAGCCGCCAGCCTTCCAGCCAGCCGATGCCCACCATCGGGGAATGCGGGCAGTAGGCGCGCATTCGAGCGGGGTCCAGGTTCGAGCCGTAGGCGGCGTAATGACGCACGGCGATGACGATAGCCCGGCTGGCGCGTGGGGGAGAATACGACGGTGCGTGTCGGACGCGTCGGGGAGAAGAAAGTCACTGTGAGCATGGAGGAAGGGCGGTCGTGGTGAGCCGGATCGTGATCATCGGCGGGGGGCCGGCGGGCTACGAGGCGGCACTGGTGGCGGCCCAGTTGGACGCCGACGTGACGGTCGTGGAGGCCGAGGGCGCCGGTGGCGCCTGCGTGCTGTCGGACTGCGTGCCGTCGAAGACGTTCATCGCCAGCTCCGAGGTGGTGACCGGCTACCGCGACACCGAGGTGTTCGGGGTGCACTCCGACGGGCTGGAGGCGGTGACCGTCGACGCCCAGGCGGTCAACGACCGGGTCAAGCGGCTCGCCCTGGCACAGTCCGCCGACATCCACGCGAAGCTGGTCAAGGCCGGGGTCACCTTCGTGTCCGGGCGCGCCCGCCTCGGCGAGGACACGCTCGGTCACACCCATCGGGTGATCGTCACGCCGGACGGTGAGGAGGCCGCGTACGCCATCGACGCCTCCACCGTGCTGATCGCCACCGGTGCCACCCCCCGCCAACTGCCCACCGCGCTGCCCGACGGCGAGCGCATCCTGACCTGGCGACAGGTCTACGACCTGCCCGACCTGCCCGAGCATCTGATCGTGGTCGGTTCCGGCGTCACCGGTGCCGAGTTCGCCAGCGCGTACCTCGCGATGGGGGTCGAGGTGACCCTGGTCTCCAGCCGCGACCGGGTGATGCCGCACGAGGACGCCGACGCCGCGCAGGCGATCGAGCGGGTCTTCCAGACCCGGGGCATGAGCATCCTGAACAATTCCCGAGCGGAGAGCGTCCGTCGCACCGGCGACGGTGTCGAGGTCGAGCTCTCCGACGGCCGTACGGTCTCCGGATCCCACGCGCTGATCGCGGTCGGTTCGATCCCCAACACCGCCGAGCTGGGTCTGGCCGAGTACGGCGTCGAACTGGCCCGGGGCGGCTACGTGACGGTGGACCGGGTCTCCCGCACCAACGTGCCCGGCATCTACGCGGCCGGCGACTGCACCGGGGTGCTGCCGCTGGCCAGCGTTGCCGCGATGCAGGGCCGGATCGCGATGTGGCACGCGCTCGGTGAGGCGGTCCGGCCGCTGCGGCTGCGTACCGTCTCCGCGAACGTCTTCACCGACCCGGAGTTGGCCACGGTCGGGGTCTCGCAGGACGAGGTGGACGCCGGCAAGGTGCCGGCGCGTCAGGTGATGCTGCCGCTGGGCGGCAACGCCCGGGCGAAGATGGACGAGATCCCGGACGGTTTCGTCAAGCTGTTCTGCCGCCCGGCCAGCGGCCAGGTGATCGGCGGAGTGGTGGTCGCACCGAAGGCCAGCGAGCTGATCATGCCGATCACGTTGGCCGTGGAGAACAACCTCACCGTCAACGAGCTGGCGCAGACCATCACCATCTACCCCAGCCTCTCCGGCTCCGTCACCGAAGCGGGCCGCCAGCTGATGCTCCACGAGCTGGAGTAGGCGGCGACCACGGTGAGCAGGCCCACCTCGGCGAGGATGAGGGCCCGTTCGATAAGGCCGTAATAGGCGCGGTCGCCGGGATAGGCGGACCAGGCCATCACGACGGCCAGCAGCAGGCTGGTCACGGTCAGGGCGCGCAGCCAGCGCCCGGCGCGGGTGCCGGCGGGCAGCCGGGCGGCGAGCAACCAGCCGGCGATCGGCAGTGCCAGGAACGCGACCACCGAGGCGTACCGGTGCACGTAGGCGGCGGTGTCCATCTCGGTGCCCGGCGGATTGGTCGGCACCAGGCCCGACACGAGCAGCCCGCCCGCCCAGACCGCCAACAGCCACTCGGCGGCCCGGCCCCGGTGACCGGCAGCACCGTCGGTCGTCGCGCTGCCGAACGCCCTGGCGCCCGCCGTGGGATCGGTCGGGCCGACGGCACGCCGAGTGGCGGCGACGGCTCGCGGACCGCCCGGCGGGCGCAGCCGACCGAGCGTCGGGATGAGTGCGGCGGAGGCGGCGGCGAGCAGCAGCATGGCCACGTGGATGATCTCGCCGGAGTCGGAGACGGCGTAGTCGCTGACGGTCAGGCTGACCGGGTCGAGGTCGCTGACCCCGGCATGACCGATGACGGTGAGCACCGCCGCGAGGACGATTCCAGCGAGGGCCAGTGCACCGCTGTTCCGGATTCCAGGCATGCTTCAGCCTGTCGTCGCGGGCACCTCAGACGGATCCGGGACGAGCACCGAAATCCGACCCCGGGACCACCCCGACCGCCCATCCGGATTTCCCCTGGGTATCCGGCTAGTCGACGGGCGTCTCGGCCGGGGTCGAGTTCAGCCGTGCGGTGACGGACGCCAACGCCCAGCCGGCCAACGCGAAGCCGGCGGCGGCCACCGCCGCGACCACCACCATCCGCCAGCCGGAACCGGTCAACGCCGTCCCGCCCAGGTGCCCCACCAGCCCGCCGTAGGACGCCCAGCCCCCAGCCGCGATGCCGGCAGCGGGCAGAAAGTGCCGGACCGGGTACCGGCTGCGGCCGGCGGCGAAGCAGGCGGCCATCCGGCCACCCGGCACGAAACGGCAGAGCAGGATCATCATCGGCCCGGGACGGCGCAGGCCCCGGGTCAGGCGCCCGGCGATTCCGCGGGCTCGACCAGTCCCCACCGACCGCAGTGGCCGGCGTCCCGACGCGTACCGACCGAGCAGGTAACAGGCCAGATCCCCGGTGAGTACGCCGAGCGCGCCGACGGCGACGGTCGTCGGCAGGTTCAGCCCGCCGTACACGGTGAGTGCGCCGCCGGTGAGCATCAGCAACTGGGTGGGTACCACTGGCACGAAGGCGTCCACGGCCAGCAGGGTGAAGAGCGCGAGGTACGCCAGGTGGGGTGATGCCACCTGGGTGAGCAGTTCGGGCACCGGGCCACCTCGCGGAATTCTCCGAATGGACGTACCGAGCCTGACGCGGTGTCCGGGGTCACCCGCAACCGGCCCTGGCCGGCCGTGACCACTGACACCTCGCGCGGGTGGCGGCGGGCCACCGATCCCACCGCAGCATATCGATGAAGGTTGACGGCGAGGCGCGGTCGCCGAAATCTCCTCCGGCGGCGTACCGTTGTCGGCGCGCGGCCCGGCGAGCGTCGGGTCCCCCGTTCCTGACGCCCGGGCCGCCGCCGGGCCGCTGGCAGGTCCCGTGCCAGCGGCCCGGTCAAATGAGGTGCGGCGGTGCGCGGGGCGGGCGTACGCTCCGCGCATGTGCAGTGCGATGCTGACGACGACGCCGGGGAAGCCTGGCGTACCGCACTGACGTCTTCGTC
This sequence comes from Micromonospora sp. C51, assembly GCF_018070435.1. Lineage (NCBI taxonomy): Bacteria > Bacillati > Actinomycetota > Actinomycetes > Micromonosporales > Micromonosporaceae > Micromonospora > Micromonospora sp. C51. The sequence goes on from NZ_JAGPXQ010000048.1 coordinate 20,025, forward strand.
TACCGAGTGCCCCGGGCGATCCGCCCGGGGCACTCGTGCGTCGTGGGTCAGGGGTCGTGTCGGGGCGTACGACCAAGGAGCCCTGACATGATCGACCACCGCCGGCTGGGCCGGGACCTGGACCTGTTCGCCACCGACCCGCTCTCCGGTGCCGGCCTGCCGATCTGGCTGCCGGCCGGTGCCGCCGCCCGGCACGCCGTCGAGGAGTACCTGCGGGACCTGGAGCGCCGGGCCGGCTACCAGCAGGTGTACACCCCGCCGCTGGGACGACGGGAGCTGTTCGAGGTCTCCGGGCATCTCGGTTACTTCGCCGCCGAGATGTTCCCGGCGATGCGACTGGGGGAGGGCGACGACGAGGTGATGCTCCGTCCGGCGCTCTGCCCGCACCACGCCCTGGTCTACCGGTCCCGTGGGCGTTCCTACCGGGATCTGCCGCTGCGCGTCTCGGAGATCGGGGGCATGTACCGGGCGGAACGCTCGGGAGTGCTCGGCGGACTCTCCCGGGTACGCGCCATCACCCTCAACGACGCGCACAATTTCTGCGCCTTGGAGCAGGTCGGCCAGGAGGTGTCGGAGATCCTGCGGCTGATCCGGGCCGCGCACGCGGCGCTGGGTGTGCGGCCGGCGGGCGTACGGCTGTCGCTGCGCGGGTCGGGGGAGAAGTACGCCGGCGGCGACGCGCAGTGGGCGCGGGCGGAGGATCTGCTCCGCGCCGGCCTCGACGGGGTGCCGTACACCGAGGCGCCCGGCGAGGCCGCCTTCTACGGCCCGAAGATCGACATTCAGGTGCGCGACGCGGCCGAGCGCGAGTACACCCTCTCCACCGTCCAGCTCGACTTCGACAAGCCGGAGCGTTTCGACCTGTCGTACACCGACGCCGATGGTGAACGACGGCGTCCGGTGATGGTGCACCGCAGCCTCGCCGGCAGCATGGAGCGACTCTTCGCGTACCTGATCGAGGTGCACGGGGGTGCCTTCCCGCCCTGGTACGCCCCCGTGCAACTGGTCGTCCTGCCGGTCGGCGACGGTCAGGCCGACGCCGCCGCCGACCTGGCCCGGCGGGCCATCGAGGCGGGACTGCGGGCCGAGGTCGACCACAGCGGGTCGCTCGGTGCCCGGGTCCACGACGCGGTGCGCCGCCGGATCCCGTACGCCGGCGTGGTGGGCGCCCGGGAGGCGGCCGACGGCCGGGTGGCGTTGCGGTTGCGGGACGGCCGCTCCTTGGCGCCGCAGCCAGCGGCCGAGGCGATCGGACTGATCGGCGCGGTGGTGGCTGCTCGTTCCGGAGACCTGCTGCCGGCCCACTGAGGCCGACGGTCGCGGTCGGATCCAGTTCCCGGACCGACCGCGACCGCAGCGGCGGGTGGCGGTGAGCGCCGGCTCACGGTCCGACCGCGACCGCGACCGTGGCGGCGAGGAACACCAGTTGCAGCGCGGTACGGACGCCGAGCGGAGTGACCGGGCGTCCGGCCAGGGTGAGTCGGCGGCGGGCGGCGGAGACGTTCGCCGGGAACATGGCCAGCAGCAGCAGAGCCAGCCCGGCGGCGGCCCAGCGGGCGGTGGCCGGTACGAGCAACCCGACCGCCCCCGCGAGTTCCAGCACCCCGGTCACCGTGACCAGCAGCTCCGGCCGTGGCAGCCGGGGCGGCACCATGGCGATCAGGTCCCGCCGTCGAGGGCCGACGAAATGCACCATCCCGGTCATGACGAACATGAGCGCCAGCCCGACCCGCAGCGCCGGATGCCATCCATCGAGCGCGGAGAGCCCGGCCAGGCCGACCAACCGGGCGAGACCGGTGCCGGCGACCAGGGCGATCAGCGGAGCCATCGATACCTCTCTCAATCGCGTATCTTGTCGGTGTCAAGATTGCCCCCGGCCACCGTATCTTGTCAACGACAAGATACGGTGGGGTGATGAGCGACACCCGCGGCTACCACCACGGCGACCTGCGCCGGACCCTGCTCACCGCGGCCGTGCAGGCGATCGAGGAGTCGGGTCCGGCGGCGCTGAGCCTGCGCGACCTGGCCCGCCGGGCCGGCGTCTCGCACGCCGCACCGGCACACCACTTCGGCGACCGCGCCGGCCTGTTCACCGCGATCGCGGCGCAGGGTTTCGACACCCTCGCCGACACGCTCACCGGGGCCGGCGACGAGCTGCTGGATCTCGGCGTGGCGTACGTGAGGTTCGCCGTCGGGCATCGCGCTCACTTCGAGGTGATGTTCCACCCCGATCTCTACCGGACCGACGACGCCGAGCTGCGGGCCGCCCGGGAACGCTCCGGCGCCGTCCTGCGCGCTGGACTGGCGCACCGGTCCGGCCGTCCCACGCCCGCCGCCGACGGGCCGCAGGGAGACGTGCTGGCGGCCTGGTCGATCGTGCACGGCTTCGCCACCCTCTGGCTGGCCGGTGCACTCCCCGCCGGGCTGGGCGAGGATCCGGGTGACGCCGCCCGGTCGGTGATCCGGCATCTCTTCACACCGGCCCCGGGCACCGACTGAACGTTGTCAGCCGGTGCCCGCCCCGACCTCACCAACTGGTCGGCAGCGGCATTCCCTCGGTGTAGCCGGCGGTGCTCTGGACGCCGATCAGCACCCGCTCGTGGAACTCGTCGAGGGTGCGCGCACCGGCGTAGGTGAAGGCGCTCCGCACACCCGAGATGATCTCGTCGATCAGGTCCTCCACACCGGGACGGACCGGATCGAGATACATCCGGGCCGACGAGATGCCCTCCTCGAAGATCGCCTTTCGGGCGCGGTCGTAGGGGCTGTCGTCGCCGGTCCGCGCGCTGACCGCCCGCGCCGAGGCCATGCCGAAACTCTCCTTGTAGCGCCGGCCCTCCTCGTCGGTGAAAAGGTCACCGGGGGACTCGTAGGTGCCGGCGAACCACGAGCCGATCATCACGTTGGACGCCCCGGCGGCCAGCGCCAGCGCCACGTCCCGGGGGTGCCGCACCCCGCCGTCAGCCCAGACGTGGCGGCCCAGGGCCCGGGCGGCCGCCGCGCAGTCCAGTACCGCCGAGAACTGTGGCCGACCGACCCCGGTCATCATCCGGGTGGTGCACATCGCGCCCGGACCGACCCCGACCTTGATGATGTCGGCACCCGCGTCGACCAGATCGCGTACCCCGTCGGCGGTGACCACGTTGCCGGCCGCCACCGGCACGGCCGGGTCGAGACCGCGTACCGTCCGCAGGGCCGAGATCATCCGCTCCTGGTGGCCGTGCGCCGTGTCCACGACCAGGGTGTCCACCCCGGCCTCCAGCAGGGCCTTCGCCTTGCCCGCCACGTCGCCGTTGATGCCCACCGCCGCCGCGATCCGCAGTCGACCGTTCGCGTCCACCGCCGGCTTGTAGAGCGTCGCCCGCAGCGCACCGGGGCGGGTGAGTACGCCGACCAACCGGCCCGCGTCGTCCACCACCGGCGCCAGCCGCCGCCGGCCCGCCGAGAGCCGGTCGAAGCCGGTACGCGGATCCGCGTCGACGGGCACGGTGTGCAGCTCGGTCGACATCACGTGCCGCAGTTGGGTGAACCGGTCCACGCTGACGGTGTCGGCCTCGGTCACCACCCCCATCGGGCGGCCGTCGTCGTCGACCACGATCACCGCACCGTACGCCCGCTTGGGCAGCAGGTGGATGGCGTCACCGACGGTGTCGTTCGGGCCCAGCGCGATCGCCGTGTCGTGCACCAGGTGCCGCTGCTTGACCCAGGCGACCACCTCCGCCACCACGTCGATCGGGATGTCCTGCGGGATCACCGCGATGCCGCCGCGTCGGGCCACCGTCTCGGCCATCCGCCGGCCGGCGACCGCCGTCATGTTCGCCACCACCAGCGGGATGGTGGTACCCGTGCCATCGCCGGTGGCCAGATCCACGTCGAGCCGCGAACCCACCTCCGAGCGGGCCGGAGCCATGAAGACGTCGTTGTAGGTCAGGTCGTAGCCAGGATTCACGCCATTGAGGAACCGCACCCGGCCATCATTGCTCAACCGAGCAGCAGAGCCCCGGCCACTGCGATCATCACCACCGCGATCACGCCGTCGAGCACCTGCCAAACCCGCCTGCGTGCGAGCAGTGGAGCGAGCCGGTACGCGCCCGCACCGAGTGCGGCGAACCAGAGCACGCTGGCCGTTGTCGCGCCCACGCCGAACAGCCACCGGTGCGGGTGCTGCTGGGCGATCCCGCCGAGCAGCAGCACCGTGTCGAGGTAGACGTGCGGGTTGAGGTAGGTGAAGGCCAGACAGGCCAGCAGCGTCGGGCCGAGCCGGGCCGGTGGCCGGTCGGCCGGCGTCAGCGCGGCGGGTCGCAACGCCCGGCAGGCGGCGAGTGCCGCGTACCCGAGGAGGAAGGCCGCCCCACCCCAACGGATCGCAGTGAGCAGGACCGGACGTCCGGCCACGATCGAGCCCACCCCGGCGATGCCCACGCCGATCAGCAGCGCGTCGGAGAGCGCGCAGGTCAACACCACCGGCACCACGTGCTCCCGGCGCAGGCCCTGACGCAGGACGAAGGCGTTCTGCGCGCCGATGGCGACGATGAGGGCGATGGACAGGGAGAAGCCGGCAACGACGGAGGTGAGCATGTGGCCGACGGTAGAAGCGCCTCGTTTCCTGAGTCCAGCTAAAGATTCTTCATCTGATTAAGGTCAGCTACATGGATGGTCTCGACTCCACCCAGCTCCGTACGCTCGCGGCCATCGTCTCGGAGGGCAGCTTCGAGGCGGCGGCCCGGCTGCTGCACGTCACGCCTTCGGCGGTCAGTCAACGGATCAAGGCGCTGGAGGAGACCGTCGGGCAGGTGCTCGTCCGCCGCCACCGGCCCTGTGACGCCACCGAGGCCGGCCGCCCGCTGTTGCGCCTGGCCGGCCAGCTCGCGCTGCTCGAACGGGAGGCGCTGGCCGACGCCCGGGGGCCGCTCGGCGGCGACCGGGGACGCACCCGGGTCGCCATCGTGGTCAACGCCGACTCGCTCGCCACCTGGTTCCCCGCCGCGCTCGCCCGGCTGCCCGACCAGCCGGAGTTGTCCTTCGACATCCGGCAGGACGACCAGGACCACACCGCCGAGCTGCTGCGCGCCGGTACGGTCACCGCCGCGGTGACCGCCCAGCGCGAAGCGGTGCAGGGCTGCCGGGTACGCCGGCTCGGCGCGATGCGCTACCGCGCCCTGGCCGCGCCCGCGCTGGCGGACCGCTGGTTCGCCGACGGGTTGACCCGGGCGTCGGCCGCCACCGCGCCGGTGGTGGTCTTCGACCGCAAGGACCGCATCCAACACCGCTTCCTGCGTACGGTGACCGGGCGCGCCCTCGACCCGCCCGTGCACTACGTGCCGTCGGTGCCGGCCTTCAACGAGTCGATCCGGCTGGGGCTCGGCTGGGGGCTGATGGCGGAGCAGCTCGCCGACGCCGACGTGGCCGCCGGGCGCTGCGTGGACATCGCACCCGGTCGGGTGCTGGACGTCCCGCTGTACTGGCAGCACTGGCGGCTCGATTCGCCGGTGCTGACCGCGCTGACCGCCGCCGTCTGCGTCGTTGCCGCGGAAACCCTCCGCTGACCGACGCCGGTCACACCTCAGGCGATGGTGCAGATCGCCGCGCCGGCGGTGATCACCGCGCCGACCTCAGCCGACAGGCCGCTAACCGTACCGGCCTTGTGGGCGTGCAGCGGCTGCTCCATCTTCATCGCCTCCAGCACCACCACCAGGTCACCCTCGGCGACCGTGTCGCCGTCGGCGACCGCAATCTTGACGATCGTGCCCTGCATCGGCGAGGTGAGCGAGTCACCGCTCGTCGCAGCGCCGGCCGTGGTCCCGCCACCCCGACGGGTGGGCTTCCGCGCGGCTGGCGCGGCAGCGACCGTACCGGTGCCGAGACCGGCGGGAAGGCTCACCTCCAACCGCTTGCCGCCCACCTCGACCACGACGGTCTCGCGCTCCGCCGGGCCCGCAAGAGCCCCGGCGGGGGCGGTGAACGGCGGCACGGTGTTGTCGAACTCCGTCTCGATCCATCGGGTGTGCACGCTGAACGGTTCGGCGGTGAACGCCGGATCGCGCACCACCAGACGGTGGAACGGCAGCGCCGTGGCCATCCCCTCGACCACCATCTCGTCAAGCGCCCGGCGGGCCCGCTCCAACGCCTCGGTCCGGGTCTCACCGGTGATGATGACCTTGGCGAGCAGGGAGTCGAAGTTGCCCCCGATCACGTCGCCGGCCGAGATGCCGGCGTCCACCCGTACCCCGGGACCGGTGGGCAGCCGCAGCGCGGTGACCGTACCGGGGGCGGGCAGGAAGTTGCGGCCCGGGTCCTCGCCGTTGATCCGGAACTCGATGGAGTGTCCGCGTGGGGTCGGGTCCTCGGTGAACCGCAGCTTCTCGCCGTCGGCGATGCGGAACTGCTCGCGGACCAGGTCGATGCCGGCGGTCTCCTCGGTGACCGGGTGTTCCACCTGAAGTCGGGTGTTGACCTCCAGGAAGGAGATGGTGCCGTCGTTGCCGACCAGGTACTCGACGGTGCCGGCACCGTGATAGCCGGCCTCCCGGCAGATCGCCCTGGCACTGTCGTGGATCTGGGCCCGCTGCGCGGCGGTGAGGAACGGCGCCGGCGCCTCCTCGACCAACTTCTGGTGGCGGCGCTGCAACGAGCAGTCCCGGGTGCCCACCACGATCACGTTGCCGTGCTGGTCGGCGAGGACCTGCGCCTCCACGTGGCGGGGCTGGTCGAGGTACCGCTCGACGAAGCACTCGCCCCGCCCGAACGCGGCGACCGCCTCCCGGGTGGCCGACTCGAACAGCTGCGGAATCTCCTCCATCGTGCGGGCCACCTTCAGCCCGCGCCCACCGCCGCCGAAGGCCGCCTTGATCGCCACCGGCAGGCCGTGGTCGACGGCGAAGGCCATCACCTCGTCGGGGCTGCCGACCGGGTCGGCGGTGCCGGGGACCAGCGGGGCGCCGGCCCGCTGGGCGATGTGCCGGGCGGTCACCTTGTCACCCAGGTCGCGGATCGCCTGCGGGGTCGGACCGATCCAGGTCAGGCCGGCATCGATGACCGCCTGGGCGAAGTCGGCATTCTCGGAGAGGAAGCCGTACCCGGGATGCACCGCGTCCGCACCGGAGCGGCCGGCAACGTCGATCAGCTTGTCGATGCGCAGGTAGGAATCCGCGGCGGTGTCACCACCCAGGGCGTACGCTTCGTCGGCGAGCGTGGCGTGCAGGGCGTTCCGGTCCGAGTCGGCGTACACCGCGACGCTGCCCAGGCCCGCGTCCCGGCAGGCGCGGATGACCCGGACGGCGATCTCGCCTCGGTTGGCGATGAGTACCTTGCGCACCTGGTGGCTCCTCCCGGCGGGTTACTGACCGGGAGTTTATCGGGCACCCCGATGGCCCTAACGATCGCTCAGTGTGGGATGGCGCACTGTGCGGGCGAGGTAATTGAGCGGCGTGGTGTCGTACCGATGTGGTCGAGTGCCGGTGACGATGATGGCCGACAAAGGCCACGAGCGGGGAGCAGGACATGATCGAGACCAGAGGGCTGCGGAAGTCGTTCCGCAGCCGGGCCGGTCGGGAGACGAAGACCGTCGAGGCGGTACGCGGTGTCGACCTGGACGTCCCGGCCGGTGAGATCTTCGGGTTCCTGGGCCCGAACGGTGCCGGCAAGACCACCACGCTGCGGATGCTGGCGACACTCATCGAGCCGGACGGGGGCCAGGCCACCATCGCCGGTGCCGACCTGCTCAAGGACCCGGGCGAGGTGCGTCGCCGGATCGGTTACGTGGCCCAGGGCGGGAGCACCTGGGACGAGTCCACCGGCCGGGAGGAACTGGTGCTCCAGGCCCGGATGTACGGCATCCGCAAGACCGAGGCGCAGCGGCGGGCCGCCCGGGCGCTGGAGGCGTTCCAACTGGTCGAGTTCGCCGACCGCAAGTGCAAGACGTACTCCGGTGGCCAGCGGCGCCGGGTCGAGATCGCGCTCGGCATCATCCACGAGCCGAAGATCGTCTTTCTGGACGAGCCCACCACCGGGCTCGACCCGCAGAGCCGGGCACACATGTGGGACGAGATCCGCCGGTTGCGCGCCGACGGGATGACCGTCTTCATCACCACGCACTACCTCGACGAGGCCGACGCGCTCTGCGACCGCATCGCGATCATGGATCACGGCGAGGTGGTCGCCGAGGGTACGCCGGCCGACCTCAAACGGGAGATCTCCGGCGACGTGGTCCAGGTCGGCCTGGACGTCACCGCCACCGGCGAGGCCGAGAAGCTGCTCGACGGCGAGGAGTACGTGAACCGGCTGGAACTGCTCGACGAGGGCGGGCTGCGGCTCTTCGTCGACGAGGGCGCCACCGCCATTCCGCGGATCCTGCGCCGGGTCGACGCGGCCGGGCTCGACCTGAGGTCGATCGAACTGCACCGCCCGAGCCTCGACGACGTCTTCCTCACCAAGACCGGCCGCTCGCTGCGCGAGTCCTGACCCGATCCGGAGATCTCATGAAGCTCGCTCGCGACACCTGGCTGATCTTCCAGCGGCAGCTGAACCTGCTGCTGCGCAACCCCGTGTGGGTCTTCGTCGGCGTCTTCCAACCGGTGATGTACCTGCTGCTGTTCGCCCCGCTGCTCAAGCCCGCACTGAACGCGCCCACTCAGGCCGAGGCGTACAAGATCTTCGTACCTGGTCTGCTGGTCCTGCTGGCCATCTTCGGTGGCCTGTTCCAGGGCTTCGGCCTCATCGCCGAACTGCGAGCCGGGGTCATCGAACGCTCCCGGGTCACCCCGGTCAGCCGGCTCGCCCTGCTGCTCGGCCGGTCGCTGCGCGACGTGGTGTCGTTGATGACCCAGGCCGTCATCATCACGCTGCTGGCGCTCCTGTTCGACCTGCGCGTGTTCATCGGTGACCTGCTGCTGGCGTACCTGATGCTCGCCCTGATCGCGCTGATGACCTCGGCGGTCTCCTACGGTGTCGCGTTGAAGGTGAAGAGCGAGGACGCCCTGGCTCCACTGATGAACACGGTGGCACAGCCGGTGCTGCTGCTCTCCGGCATCCTGCTGCCGCTCGCCTTCGCACCGGGCTGGTTGCAGGGCGTCGCCAAGTGGAACCCGTTCTCCTGGGCGGTCGACGGCACCCGTGCCCTGTTCAACGGCGACATCGGCGACGACCGGGTCTGGCAGGGGCTGACCATCATCGCGGTGCTCGCCGCAGCCGGCGTCTACTGGGCCGCCCGCCAGTTCGCCCGCAGCGTCCGCTGACCCCGCCCGGCTCGGCCCGCCCGGCGGGCGGCCTCGCTTGGCCGGCCCAGCGGGCGGGTTGCGGCATGTTGGGGTCTCCCCGCAGCGGGATGCCCCGACATGCCGCAACCGGAGTGGATCGACGCCCCTCGCGGCGGATGTCAGTGCACGTGGGCGAGGGTCAGCCCGTCGGCGATCGGCAGCATCACGGCATCCACCCGTACGTCGGCCAGCACGTCCTCGTTGAACGCTGCGATCGCCCGGTCGTCGGCGCTCTGCGGTGCCACCACCCGACCGTTACGCAGCACGTTGTCGACGGCGATCACACCACCGGGCCGCATCCGAGGCACCAACTCGGCCCAGTAGACCGGGTACCCGGTCTTGTCGGCGTCGATGAATGCGAAGTCCAGGTACCGTTCGTGCGGCAACTCACGCAGCGTGTCACCGGCCGGCCCGATCCGCAGGTCGATCCGGTCGTCGACGCCGGCCCGCGCCCAGTAACGGCGGGCAACGCTCGTGTACTCCTCCGAGATGTCGAAGCAGGTCAACCGCCCGCCCTCGGTCAGCCCTCGGGCGATCGCCAGCGACGACAGCCCGGTGAAGGTGCCTACTTCCACCGCTTGCCGAGCAGCGAGCAGCCGGGTCAGAAACGTCAGAAAGGCGGCCTGTTCCGGCGCGACCTGCATCGACGCGTGCTCGGGAAGCAGCGCCAGCGTTTCCCGCGCCAGGTCGCTGATGACCTCGTCCGGCGGGGCACCGTGCGCCACGAGGTATCGGTGCAGGTCATCGGTGAGCGGAATCGACTTCAGCGTCATGCTCGGAACCTAACCGAGTGGTTCGACGATCTGGTTACCAGGCGCGACCTTCGTCCACAGATCCGTGATCCGCAGCTCCAACTGGGCCAGCAGCTTCCGCAGCAGAGGCAGGGAGAGTCCGACGACGGTCCCCGGGTCCCCCTCGATCCGCTCCACGAACGGCCCGCCCAACCCGTCGATCGTGAACGCGCCGGCCACCGCCAGCGGTTCGCCGGTGGCGACATAGGTGGCAATCTCGTGGTCGCTGATATCGGCGAAGTGCACCACAGTGGAGGCCACCGCCTCCGCGCGTCGCCCGGACACGATGTCGACGAGACAGTGACCGCTGTGCAGCACCCCGCTACGCCCCCGCATCCGCTCCCACCGCCGGGTAGCGTCAGCGTCGTTGTCGGGCTTGCCGAGAATCTCCCCGTCGAAGGCGAGCACCGAGTCGCAGCCGAGCACAAGGGTGCGCTCATCGTCGGTCGGACGCAGCCGACCCAGTACGGCCTGGGCCTTGAGCCGAGCCAGTTCGAGGCAGAGATCCTCCGCCCGGTCGGTCACCACGAGCGATTCGTCGACCCCGCTGACCAGCACGTCCGGTTCGATCCCGGCAGACTGGAGAGACTTACGGCGGGCGGGGCTCGCCGAAGCGAGCACAAGGCGAAGCGGCAGGGCATCAGGCACCCCGCCGACGTTACCGCCTGCTGCGTACGTCACGCCGCGCGCCACCCGCCCACCCTCGGAGTCCGCTTGCGTGGGGATCTTCCCGGCCACACGGCCGCGCCGGCCAAGCGAGGCAGAACGCGTGTCCGAGCCGACACGATGCCGACGCGTCAGCGTGTGATCCGAGGCGGCGGATCATCGGAGCGGCGTCGGTGCCGGGCCACCAGCGCCCAAGCGCCGCCCGCCGCCACCAGCACCCCCAGCGTGACCAGGCCGCGGACGGTCGCCGCCCGCCCCTCGTCAGCCGGCGGCCCATCAGCGGCCGCCGTGGTAGGACCAACTGCGTCCGGCCCGTCCGCCGGCACCGATCCAAAACCCCTCGGCGGTACGTCTGCCGTCAGCGCCGCCACCAGATCGATGACCCCGTAGCCGTACTGGTCATCCCGTCCCGGCGGCCCCTTGTCGATCGCAGTCGCAGTCAGCCGATGAGCCACCTCGTCAGCCGGCAGATACGGATACTTAGCCCGAATTAGGGCCACTGCTCCAGCGACGATAGCGGTGGCATTTGAGGTGCCAGTACTTCTGCGGTAGCCCAAATCGGGGCCGGTGCTAAAAATTTCTACTGCTGGTGCGCTCACGTCTATCTGTTGCCCAGAAGCAGAGCCTCTCCAAAATTCTCCGCTGCGATCGATGCCGCCCACCGCTATGACGGTGTCAAATGCTGCAGGATAGATCACAGCCGGGTCGGTGGAACTATTTCCCGCTGCGGCGACAACAACTACACCGGACGTATGGGCGGACTGTAGTGCGCGAATTAGACGCGAACTCTTTCCGCCGCCGCCGGATATGCTTATGACATCTGCGCCTTCGCTAATCGCATACTCGATTGCAAGCGCTAGTCGATCGGCATTTCCGACGTTGTCTGGGGTTGAGGATCTGATCGGTATTACTTGTGCTCTTGGTGCTATTCCTAGTGCGCCCCTTCCTCCCCTTTGGCCATGGGCGCCTATGATGCCAGCCATAGCCGTTCCATGTCCGTTCGGGTCCTTGCGACCGTCGCCATGGCTTCTTGGCAGCAGATTTTTACCCGTTAGCAGGTTTCGTTGTAGGTCGGGATGAGGGTAAACGCCCGTATCAGGCACCGCCACGATCACGCCTTCCCCCTGGCTAATATGATGCGCCTCCGTCGCCTTGAGGTAGGGAAGGTGCCATTGGTCGGCGCGCACCTGCCCGGCGGCGTCATTCAGGGTGGTTGCCGGGCTTGGTGAACGGACTGGCCATATGCCAACTACGGCCGAGGTTAGGATGGCGGCGATGCACCGAGAAGTGCGGACGGTCACGTGGTAAAGCCGATAACTGGCCCGGGGTCTATGGGGCCCGGATCCTCAGGTGGCCTCAGGATTGGATCTACGCCTTGTTTAGTTTCCCACGGGTAGTCGGGATCCCACTTGCGCGGTTCATCAACATTCAGTGTGTGTCCGCCTCGGTGTGCGGCTGTGGATCCTGTCCCAATGTTTCCAGGTAGTCCGCCGGGCGAAAAATTGAAATTTGCTCCCGGAGAGCCCCGATTGGCGGGGCGAGACCCGGCTCCGCCGGTCGGGGCAACACCAGCAGCCCCGCCACCTACTACTCCGCCGATAGGGCTGTTTCGACGCTGCTGATTATTTCCGGAAATTGGTTGGGTTGACCCGGTGCCGGGTAGTCCACCGATGACGCCGCTCTGGGGCAGGTTGGCGTGAGGTGGGCGGTGGGGGTAGGCCATTGGCCTCGTGTGTGAACTTCTACTTCTTTCGGATGGAGGAGTAAGGTCATTCGGGCCTACTCGGCGGCCAGGTATGCCAAGAGAAGGTGGCACGACCCCTAGCGTTGGCGGTGCCGCTTGACTTGGTGATGAAGGCGTCGGTGATCTGGTATCCGGGGGCGCTGGAGGCGGAGTTGCCGGAGCGCCGCCGAGCAACGGACCATTGCCGGAAGAGGTAGCCGTTGATACCGGTTGTGAGGCGAGCCCTGATTGTCTAGCTGGTCCAATCGTTGTTGGCGATGAAGTCGGGACAATCGGTGGAATAACCGGCACCGGCACAGTGGAATATGGATCCACGAGTTCGGGGGAACGACCCCCATGGCGCACCACCTGTGAAGGTGGGTGGCGGAGTTGGGTTTGGGCTTGTTGTAGTTCGGTGCTGAGGCTGTACATGACGTTGCGGGCCTGGATGTTCAGCCGTTCGAGGTCGGCGTCCGTCACCGGGGGGTCGATGGCTCGGCTGGCAGCGGCGGCTTTCGGGTCGGCGGCGGTTTGTTCCCAGGATCGCTTCTGTTGCAGCTTGTCGGCGTATTCTTCGTGGATTTTTTGTAGATTGCTGCGGCTGCTGGTGAGGGCCTGGGTGGCGGCGGACAGCGCGGTCTGGTTGGCGGTCGCGGCGTCGTGGGTGCGTTGGACCTGACTGATCAGCTCGTCGAGTTTGGCGAGGTAGGCGTGGGAGGCGGCGTTGGTCTCGGGCGGCCAGGTCTGAGCCAGGCGGTCGCGGTAGGTCCGCAGTCTTGCGAGATGTTGGCCGGCCAGCTCGGCGATTTTGCGCCAGCCTGCGACGTGTCGCCAGTGGTTGTCGGTGTGGTGGCCCTGGAGGCAGGCCCACATGTCTGCCACGTTCATCAGCTGCCACTCCGTCAGGCCGCCGCTGCGGCCGACGCCTGGTTCCCTCACGGCACCACCACCGGGCCAGTGTTGTCGGTGCCGGTCGGGTCGGCGAGCGATGGCGACGCCACGGCTGCCGGTGGCGGCGGGTCGGTCTGCCTGCGCGTCTCGTCGATGTTCGGTACAAGCGGCAAACCGTGCTGCCCGAGTGCTCGGTGGACGTCGGCGACCCGGGCGGCGGAGAAGGCGTCGGTGTCGGCGTACTGCTCGGCTACCAGCTTGGCGGCTTCCGCGAGGTGGCCGGTGGCGTCACCGACGCCCCAGACCGCGTTGGTCGTCGCCTGTTGGGTTTCCCAATGGGTACGCATGAAGTGCACCAGCTCGACGAACGCGTCCGCCGGGTTCGGCACAGTGGTGAGCATGTCGTCTGCGATGTACCGCAGGTACGGTGCGTAACTGCCTTCGACCTCGGCGCGGAGTTGCTCGGCGAAGTCTCGTAGCTGACGGATGTCGGCCTCGACGCCTGCGGAACCGCGTAGCCAGGACGCTTGTCGATCCTCCTCAGGGATCATCCGCCCTCCCAATCTGTCACGGGCTCACTCCCCTGAGTGAGGTTAGACGGTGAACGCCCCCTCCGGCAGCCCTGCCGCGTCCAGCGGCGCTGCCGCCGACCAGAGGTGGTTCAGCGAGGCAGGCCGGAGGTGCGCCACGCGCCGGCACCGGGCCTCAGCGCCGCAACCGCCGGGCGGCCGCTGCGCGTCCAAGCCGACGCCGGGGTCGGCGCGGGCCGGGCGGCCGGGCGCGACCGCACGGCGATCACGCCGACCAACGCGGCCAGTTCCTCGGCGGTCGGCACGCCGCGCACGACCCGGAACAGCGGCTCTTCGACAGACATGACCTCAGGGTACGCGGGGAGAGGCCGACCTTCGTCGCACAGTGGCGTGCCGGCGGTGTGACCGCCTGCGCTGCCGGGTACCGTCTCAGCGATGTCAGAAGCTGCCCCCCAACTCGTCGCCGACCGGTACCGGCTGCTCTCGCCGCTCGGTCAGGGCGGCATGGGTCGGGTTTGGAAGGCGCGCGACGAGGTGCTGCACCGCGACGTCGCGATCAAGGAGCTGGTTCCGCCGCCGGGCCTGACCAGCGACGAGCGCCGCGAGATGCGCGAACGTTCGCTGCGCGAGGCACGCGCCATCGCCCGGCTCAACAACATCAACGTGGTACGCATCTTCGACGTGCTCCGCACCGACGGTGACCCGTGGATCGTCATGGAGTACGTGGAGTCGCGGTCGTTGCAGGACACCATCGCCGAGGACGGTCCGGTGTCACCGGCGCGTGCGGTGGAGATCGGTCTGGGCGTGCTGAACGCCCTGAAGGCCGCGCACAAGGCCGGCATCATGCACCGCGACGTCAAGCCCGGCAACGTGTTGCTCGGCACCGACGGTCGGGTGGTGCTGACCGACTTCGGCCTGGCCACGATCCCCGGCGACCCGAATGTCACCCGTACCGGCATGGTGCTCGGCTCACCCGCGTACATCGCGCCGGAGCGTGCCCGCGACGGCACCTTCGGTCCGGAGGCCGACCTCTGGTCGCTCGGTGCGACCCTGTACGCCGCAGTGGAAGGCAAGTCCCCCTTCGCGCGTCCCTCCGCGATCAGCACTCTGGCCGCGCTGGCCACCGAGCCGGTGCCGCCGGCCCGTAACGCCGGTCCGCTCAAGCAGGTGCTTGCTGGGCTGCTGCGCAAGGATCCGCAGGAGCGGATCACCGCCGAGTCCGCCGAGCGCATGCTGCGCCGGGCCAGTGGGCGACGGGCCCGGGGCATCTCGCTGCTCGACGGCGTACGCCGGCCCGGGCCGAACGGACCGCGCGAGCCGCGCCCGCCGTTGGTGCCGGCGCCGCGCCCCTCCGGTGAGCGGCCGTCGACCCCGGTGACCCCACCCGCGCCTCGCACGCCACCCACCTCAGGGCTACTGGCCGGCGGCGCCGCGGCCGCCGGCTCCACAGCGGACCGTTCGACCGAGAATCAGCCCGGCGCGGACGCCGACCCGACGACGAAGGTCGACCGCCCGGCCGGCGGTGATGATGCCGCGCCGACAGCCAAGGTCGCCGGCGCAGGCGGCAGCGCCGATGTCGACCCGACGGCGAAAGTCACCCCGACCAGCCTGTCGCAGGCCGGACGGGCGGACGACCTGGAGAGCGGACGGTCCCGGACCAACCCGCCGGGCGACGGCGACACCGCGCTGGCCGCCGCTGCCGGTACCGCCTCGGCTGCCGCCGCAGCAGCCGGAACGCCGGGGGAGGGCACCGGTGCCGGGCCGGCCGCGCCGCCCGACGAGCAGGCGGGACCGGACGTCGCCACCGGCGACCGGGGCGACCCGGATCCGACGGACGTGGCGCATGTCGGTGCCGACGCGGCACCGGGCGGCACCGACGACGGTGGGACGTCCGGCGAGGCACACCCGCAGGATGCTGTGCCGGCGGGTCAGGGCACCACGGAGCCCGAGGCGGCGGGAGACCCGGCCGATGTGGGCGACGCAGCCGCAGGCGGTTTGAGCACGACGCAGGCCCCGTCGGATCGGTCGGGCAGCGGAACGCCGCAGCCGACCTCGGTCATGCCGGCTGCCCCGGTCAGTCCGGCCCCGACCCGCGGCAACGTCTTCAAGGCCGGACAGTTCCGTTCGGAGCGCACCCGGCGGGCGGTGCTCGTCGGTGCCGTGGTGGCGCTGCTGCTGCTCGGCGTGGTGGTGGCGATTCCGCTGCTCAACAGTGGCGACGAGGACGGCGGCACTCCGCCGGCCGCGAACGGCACCAGCAGCGCACCGCCGCCAGCCAACTCGGAGCCGGCCGCCCCAGCACCGGGCGACCCGCCGGCCAGCCCGTCGGCTTCGCCCAGCCCGTCGGCTTCGCCCAGCGCCTCGGAAACGGCAGGTGGCCTGCCGGAGGGGTGGACGCTGCGGACCGACCCGGTGGGCTTCAAGGTGCCGATACCCGACGGCTGGCGACGCAGCACCAGCGGGACTTCGGTGATCTACCAGGAGCCGGACGGGGTACGGGAACTGCTCATCGACCGCACCGACACGCCGAAGCGGGACGCCGAAGCTGACTGGCGGTCGCAGGAGCCGAACCGGAAGAACCTGGTCCGCAACTACGAGTTCATCGACATCTCCTCGTTCGACTGCAAGTGGCGGACCTGCGCCGACTGGGACTGGCGGGAAACCCGCGACGGCACCCTGATCCGGGTCCGCAACCGGGCCTTCGTACCCGCCAGCAACCGGGGCTTCGCGCTGCGCTGGGAGGTCGCGGACCGCGACTGGGACGAGCAGTTGGAGAACTTTGAGATGATCTTCCGTGAGTTCGTGCCGGACCGACAGGACTGATCGACAGGCATGGCCCTCCGCCGTTCGGGGTATCTGATCTCCGACGACGGAAGGGAGGCCCGAGATGGGTTACCGAGGAAGGGACGCCCGGCCCCGGCTGGCACTGTGGACGGCCGTGGTGCTGGGCAACGTCGTACTGCTTGTCGCCACCGTCGGAGTGGCGGTGCTGGCGACCATGCTGAGCCTGGTCACGCTCGCCGGGGCCGCGTTCGCCGGCTGGCACCTCACCCGCCGGGGCTGCGTGTCCCGCCGGTCCGGGATGACCGTGCCGGTCGCGCTGGCCGCCCGACGGCGGGCCTGAGCAACTGGCCGAAGCCGAAGCCGAAGCCGAAGCCGAAGCCGCGCGGCGCGGCGACGACAGCGGGTCGTGGACGGCGCGACGGCAGGCTGACGTCCGCTCCGAGCGAAGGACGTCGGCCCGCCGTCGCGGCGTACGTCAGGTGTTGTTGGCCAGCGCGATCAGCCGGCTGCGGTCGCCGTTCCAGTAGTTGCGGTCGACGCCGCCGCTGATGCCGGGGACGCTGCCGGAGTCGGTGTACTGCCAGAAGCTCCAGAACGGCGCGCCGGCCGGCAGCGCCCCGACGGATGACGACCAGCGGGCCACCCACAGCGGGTGGTTGTTCCACGGCCCGCTCCAGGAACCGGTGCACTGGTTCCAGAAGCTGGTGGTGGTGTAGATGACCGCGTACCGGCCGGTGCGGGACCGGTAGGTGTTGAGGAAGTCCTGCACCCAGTTGCGCATGCCGGTGGTGCTCAGGCCGTAGCAGTAGCCGCCGCTGTACGGGTTCGCTTCCAGGTCCAGCGCGGCCGGCAGGGTGCGGCTGTCCGCGGACCAGGCGCCGCCGTTGGAGGCCAGGAAGTTCGCCTGGACCGCGCCGGAGGAGATGTTGGGCCGGGCGAAGTGGTACGCGCCGCGGATCACACCCGCGTAGTACGCGTTCACGTAGTTGGTGTTGAAGTTCGGGTCCCGGTAGCTCGTACCCTCGGTGGCCTTGATGAAGGCGAACTGGATGCCGGAGTTGCGGACGCTCGTCCAGTTGATGGAGCCCTGGTAGCGCGAGACGTCGATGCCCGGCACGGTGGCGGCGGCGGCCGGGGTCGCGGTGGCGACGAGCCCGGCGGCGGCGGTGGCGAGTACGGCGACTGCGGCGGCGGTCAGCCGACGCAGCGATCTGGTCCGACCCATGGCGTCCTCCTGAGACGACTGTCGATAGACAGACATCTTTAAAGGTGATTGTCGGCCAGGGCAAGAGGGATCAAGACAACTTTCGATGTCTCGGTTGTGGCGGCAACCCACCTGGCGATCAGCGCAGCGTGGCCGGATCCACCTGCCAGCGGAACGGCTCGTTGAGGGTGAGCGTCTCGCCGGCCTTGGCCACCCGCTCCTCGACGTAGTGCCCGCCGTCGAGGCGGTAGAGCCGCAGCGAATGGGTCTCGCCGTCCTGCTCGACCAGCAGGTCGCCCGGGACCGACACCGGAACTGTCACCCGGCCCAGGGTCGATGCCCGAACGTGGGCGGTAGGCTCCCGCCTCATGGTGTCGATCGAGGGCATGACCGAGTTCTGGGACCGCCTGCTCGGCGCGCAGCCCGATCCGCCTCCGCTGCTGGTGGTGCTCACCGGGCTGGTCGCGCTGCTCGTCGTGGTCACCCGGCTGCCGTGGCGGATCGCCCGCAACGCGATCACCATCGCCCACGAGGGCGGTCACGCGCTTGTCGCCGTACTCACCGGACGCAAGCTGCACGGCATCCGGCTGCACTCGGACACCTCCGGCCTGACCCTGTCCGCCGGTCGTCCCACCGGCCCCGGCATGGTGCTCACCCTGCTCGCTGGTTACCTGGCCCCGCCCCTGGTGGGCCTGGGTGGGGCGTGGCTGCTCGCCGGCAACCGGATCACCCTGCTGCTGTGGATCGCGGTGCTCCTGCTGCTGGCCATGCTGGTGATGATCCGCAACCTCTACGGCGCGCTGACT
The DNA here is from genome assembly GCF_018070435.1 of Micromonospora sp. C51. Taxonomy (NCBI): domain Bacteria; kingdom Bacillati; phylum Actinomycetota; class Actinomycetes; order Micromonosporales; family Micromonosporaceae; genus Micromonospora; species Micromonospora sp. C51. Next base: position 38,674 of record NZ_JAGPXQ010000048.1, read on the forward strand.
CTGGTGATCGTCGGGGGCGCGGTGCTCGCCGTCTCCTGGTACGCCAGTCCGCAGGTGCAGGCCGCCTTCGCGTGGACCGGGGTGTGGTTCCTGCTGCTCGGCGGCGTACGCCCGGTGGTGGAGTTGCAGCGGTTGCGCGCGCGGCGCGGCATGCCGGCCTCCGACGCCGACCAGTTGGCCGGGATCACCCCGCTGCCGGCGTTCTTCTGGGTGGTCCTCTTCGGTCTGGTCAACCTCGCCGTGCTGGCGGCCGGCGGCCTGATGCTGGCCGGCCCGCTGCTCGCCGAGGCCGGCCTCACCTGATTTCATCGGCCGGGCGGCAACCTGACCCATCCCCCCGTGCGTGTGCTCTGTCAGGTACGGGGAGGTGCGGGTGGCGGACGTCGAGGACTTCGACGAGTTCTACCGGGGCAGTCGGCAACGGCTGCTCGGGTACGTCTACGTGCTGACGGGTGACCTCACCGAGGCGCAGGACGCCGTGCAGGAGGCGTTCATCCGCGCCTGGCAACGCTGGTCCAGCGTGGGCGGTTACGACGACCCGGAGGCGTGGGTACGCGTGGTGGCGGCCCGGATCGCGGTGAGCCGCTGGCGCAGTCTGCGCAGCCGGGCCCGGGCCTACCTGCGACACGGCGCGATCGACAGCGTGCCGGCACCGAGCACCGACACCGTCGAGGTGGTCGCCGCGCTGCGCCAGCTACCCGAGGAACAACGCGTCGCGATCGCGCTGTACTACCTGGTGGGCCTGCCCGTCGCCGACGTCGCCCGGGAGACCGGTGCGCCGGTCGGCACCGTCAAGGCCCGGCTTTCTCGGGGACGTGCCGCGCTGGCCGGACTGTTGGTCGTGTCAGATCTGGAGGAGGCTACCGATGCGATCTGACGACGACATCGGCCTGGTGGAACGGGTGCAGCAGGAGCTGAGGTCGGTCCGCTGGTTGGAGACCGCTGAGGTGCGCGCCGTGGCGCGGCGACGCAGCCGGTTCACGGCAGTGGCGGTGGCCGTCGGCGTCGTCGTGCTGTCCATCCCGCTGGTGGCCGCCGTCGCACTGCCGCCTCGACAGCCGGCGATGCCGGGAGAGGGTGGTGCGATCTCGCGGGCGGAGATTCCGTTCGAGGCGCTGTTGCAGCCCGAGGATCTGCCGATGGAGGTCGACGCCCCGATCGTCGAGGCGGGCCTGGCCGAGCCGATCGTGATCGATCCTGAGTTGGCGAGGTGTCTGCAGGCGAAGGGAACATCCCCCGACTGGGAAACGTCTCGTTACTCCCGTTCACAGTTCATGCATCGTCCGGCGGATATCCGGGTCGAGGACGGAATGGCGCTGGGACGCGGCATATCGATAGTGCTCATGCAGGACGTCTACCGCATCACTCCCGAGTTGGAACGGACCCTCTTCGCCGGCATCGATCGGCAGGTGAGCACCTGTCTGAACTGGGAGAGCATCGAGATGGGCTCGATCGACGACATGACGGAGTGGGCCGACTTCCACGCGATGCAGAGCTGGGCGGTGGTCGACAGGCAGTTCGCCGGAGACGAGTCGGTACTGATCCGCCACACGGTTGGTGAGACGCGTCGAGGCGACGCCGACGGTGAGGTGCTCGCCGCGCCGATGCCGCCAAACGTCATCGCCGTGGTGCGGGTCGGTGACCTGGTCACGGTCGTCGGGGTCGAGTCCGGCGCGAGCGAGTCGGAGCTGAGACGGCTGGCGACCATAGCCGCCGGGCGAATGTGCGTTGCGGCCAACCCACAGTGCTGACCGGCCCCTCCCGACGGGCTGACGTGCGGGAGGGGCCGTCAGCGGCGACTACAGCGGGATGTTGCCGTGCTTCTTGGGCGGGAGCGTCTCCCGTTTGGTACGCAGCACCCGCAGCGCCCGGACGATCTGGGCACGGGTCTCGTGCGGCGGGATCACTGCGTCGACGTAGCCGCGCTCGGCGGCCACGTACGGGTTGGCGAGGGTGTCCTCGTACTCGGCGATCCGTTCGGCGCGGACCGCGGCCGGATCCTCGGCGGCGGCCAACTCCTGCCGGTAGAGGATGTTCACCGCGCCCTGCGCGCCCATCACCGCGATCTGAGCGGTCGGCCAGGCGAAGTTGAGATCGGCCCCGAGGTGCTTGGAACCCATCACGTCGTACGCCCCGCCGTACGCCTTGCGGGTGATGACGGTGACCTTCGGGACGGTGGCCTCGGCGTACGCGTAGATGAGCTTCGCGCCCCGGCGGATGATGCCGTCCCACTCCTGGCCGGTGCCGGGCAGGAACCCGGGAACGTCCACGAAGGTGAGCACCGGAATGTTGAAGGCGTCGCAGGTGCGGACGAAGCGGGCCGCCTTCTCGCTGGCCGCGATGTCCAGCGTGCCGGCGAAGTGCATCGGCTGGTTGGCCACCACGCCGACCGGCCGGCCCTCGACCCGACCGAAGCCGACCACCATGTTCTGCGCGTAGAGCGGCTGGACCTCCAGGAACTCCCCGTCGTCGAGCACGTGCTCGATCACCCGGTGCATGTCGTACGGCTGGTTGGCCGAGTCGGGGATGAGCGTGTCGAGTTCCCGGTCCGCGTCGCTGATCTCCAGGTCGGCCGGTGCGTCGAAGACCGGTGGCTCGTCCAGGTTGTTCGAGGGCAGGTGGGACAGCAGCGCCTTGACGTAATCGATCGCGTCGGCCTCGTCGGTGGCGAGGTAGTGCGCGTTGCCGCTGCGGCTGTTGTGGGTGCGCGCGCCACCCAGTTCCTCCATGCCGACGTCCTCGCCGGTGACGGTCTTGATGACGTCCGGTCCGGTGATGAACATGTGCGAGGTCTGGTCGACCATCACGGTGAAGTCGGTGACCGCCGGGGAGTAGACCGCGCCGCCGGCGCACGGGCCCATGATGAGCGAGATCTGGGGGATGACCCCGCTGGCCCGGACGTTGCGGAAGAAGATCTCGCCGTAGAGGCCGAGTGAGGCCACCCCCTCCTGGATCCGGGCGCCGCCGGAGTCGTTGATGCCGATGACCGGGCAGCCGATCTTCATGGCCAGGTCCATCACCTTGACCATCTTCTCGCCGAAGACCTCGCCGAGGGAGCCGCCGAAGACCGTGAAGTCCTGGGCGAAGACGCATACCTGCCGGCCGTCGATGGTGCCGTACCCGGTGATCACGCCGTCGCCGTACGGGCGGGTCCGGTCCAGCCCGAAGTTGGTGGACCGGTGCCGGGCGAACTCGTCCAGCTCGACGAACGACCCCTCGTCGAGCAGCATCTCGATCCGCTCCCGGGCGGTCTTCTTGCCGCGCGCGTGCTGCTTCTCCACGGCGCGGGCCGACCCGGCGTGCACCGCCTCGTCGACTCGTCTGGCCAGGTCCGCCAGCTTGCCCGCGGTGCTGTGGATGTTGGTCCCGGTCTCGGTAGTCACCCTGGGAATATAACGATGGTTCAGGTCACCGCTGCTGTGCACTTCGCCTCACCGGGCTACCCGTAGGCTGGTGGCGTGCCGGGTTCGCCGTACACCGATCTGGATCGTCCGCCGCTGTCGGCGGCCCGGCTGCGTCGGGCGTTGGTCGCGCCGTACGGTCCGTGGTCCCGGCTGGAGCTGCGGACGGAGACCGGGTCCACCAACGCCGACGTCGCCGAGGCGGCGCGGACCGGGGAACCGGAGGGCCTGGTCGTGGTGGCCGAACGGCAGACCGCCGGCCGGGGCAGACGCGGGCGGGTCTGGCAGTCTCCGCCGCGCGCCGGCATCGCCACCAGCGTGCTGCTGCGGCCCGGCGAGGCCGTGCCGGCCCGTGGCTGGTCGCCGGCGCCACCGGCGGGGTACGGCTGGCTGCCGTTGCTGGCCGGTGTGGCGCTGGTCGAGGCGGTGGCGCTGCTGGCCGAGCTGGATGCCACTTTGAAGTGGCCGAACGACCTGCTCATCAGGGGTGCCAAGTGCGCCGGGATCCTCGCCGAGGGGGTGCCCGGGCCGGGGCTGAGCGACCCGCCTGCGGTCGTTGTCGGTATCGGGCTGAACGTGACGCTGCGCGCCGACGAACTGCCGGAGCTTCCGAGCGGTCTGCCGGCCACGTCGCTGCAACTGGCTGGCGCTTCCGCCACCGACCGGGATCCGCTGCTGCGGGCCCTGCTCCGCTCAGTCGCCGACTGGTATGCCCGATGGCGTGACGCCGGCGGGGACGCGGTCGCCAGCGGTCTGCGGGAGGCGTACCTGGCGGCGTGCGGCACCATCGGCCGCGAGGTCCGTGCCCTGCTCCCCGACGGCACCGCCCTCACCGGCACGGCCAGCGGCGTCGACCCCGACGGCCAACTCCTCCTCTCCACCCCCACCGGCCAACGCCCCCTGGCCGCCGCCGACCTCCACCACCTCCGCTGACCCCTTCCGCCCCGCTTCGCCCCCCGCATAGTTGATCATGAAGTTGTTGTCGAGTGGATCGCCTTGGGGTCAAGGGGTGAGTGCAATCGTTAGGGAGTGATGAGTTGTGCGAGGCGTTGGGCTGGGGTGTTCCAGTCCAGCGTTTCGCGGGGTCGGGTGTTGAGTTCGTGGGCGACCTCGTCCAGGCCG
>NZ_JAGPXQ010000049.1:0-42573 GCF_018070435.1 Micromonospora sp. C51
CACCCAACCCCGGTGATCATGAGGTTAACGGCACTCATGGAGATCAACTTCGCCGCTAACCTCATGATCAACGCGGACAGAGGGGGAGCGGACAGAGGGGGAGCAGGGGGTGGGCGGTCAGAGTTGGGCTTGGGATTTCAGGGCCAGGTAGGTGTCGGCCAGGGCGGGGGCCAGGTGGGTGGCGGGGGCGTCCACCACGGTGACGTTGTGGCGGGTGAGCGCCTGGGTGAGGCGGTCGCGTTCGGCGAGCGTGCGCCAGGCGGCGGCTGCGGCGTACGCGTCCGCCGGACGTCGCGGGGGCGCGGCGGTGAGTTGGGCGAGCACCGGATCCTGGGCCGCCGCCACCAACACCCGGTGCCGGGCGGCCAGCCGGGGCAGCACCGGCAGCAGACCCTCGCCGAGCGCACCGGGCTCCAGGGCGGTGAGCAGCACCACCAGGCTGCGCGGGCGGTGCCGCCGGAGCAACTCGCCCGCGATCAGCCGGAAGTCGGTCTCGACCAGCGCGGGTTGCAACGGGGCCAACGCGTGGGCCAGCCGGTTCCACTGCCCGGGCCGTTCGGCACCACCGACCGAGGCTCGGGGTACGGCGTCCGCCGCGAGCACGTCCACCCGGTCACCGGCCCGCGCCGCCAACGCGCTGAGCAGCAGCGCCGCCTCGATCGAGGCGTCCAACCGCGGCTCGTCGCCCAGCCGCACCGCCGAGGTGCGCCCGGTGTCCAGCACGCAGACCAGCCGCCGGTCCCGCTCCGGACGCCAGATGCGGACCAGCACCTCGGCCCGCCGGGCGCTGGCTCGCCAGTCGATGGACCGTACGTCGTCGCCGGACACGTACTCCCGCAACGCGTCGAACTCGGTGCCCGGTCCGCGCCCCCGACCGACCTGTGTGCCGTCGATGACGCGCAGCCGCGACAGCCGCTCCGGCAGGTGTCGGCGCGAGTCGAAACGGGGCAGCACCCGTAGGGTCCACGGCGGCGTGCCCGGCCGGCCACCCCACTGCCGGAACGCCAGCCCGAGCGGACCGAAAGAGCGGACGGTCAGGGCCACGGCGGGTCGATCGCCCCGACGGGTGGGGGTGAGGTGGCTGGGCAGCGCCAGCACCTCACCGGGTGCGGCCCGCACCACCCGGGTCGGCGGCACCTCCGGCCGGGCCCCGGCCGAGGGCACCCAGGCGTCGCGGACCCGGGCCCGCAGCGGCCGACCGGAGGCGTTACGCAGGTACAGGGTGACCGTGGCGGTGCCACCGAGCCGTACGGCCCGCTCACCGGTCCGTTCGGCGGTCAACGCCCGCAGCGGCGCGGCGAGCGCAAGGTCGAGCCCGACCAGCAGCAGCACCACACCGACCATCACCGCCACCCCGACGAAGGGTGCCGGCCACACCGGCAGGGTCAGCGCCCCGGCTGCCAGCAGCGCCGCCACCCGCCAGGTCATCGCGGAGTCGGCACGGTGGCCAGCACCGTGTCCAGGACCGGATCCACCCCGACACCCTCAAGTTCGGCCTCCGGCCGAAGGCGCAGCCGGTGCCGCAGGGTCGGGCGGGCCATCGCCTTGACGTCGTCGGGCACCACGTGATCGCGTCCGTTCAGCCACGCCCAGGCCTTCGCGGTGCCGAGCAGGGCCGTCGCACCGCGCGGTGAGGCACCCAGTTCCAGCGCCGGGGTGGCGCGAGTGGCCCGGCACAGGTCGACGACGTAGCCGAGCAGCGGTTCGGCAACGTGCACGCGGCCCACCGCCGTGCGTGCGGCGGCGAGGTCGGCCGCGTCCGCCACCGGGCGTACGCCGGCTGCGGTCAGATCCCGGGGATCGAAACCGGCGTGGTGGGCCCGGAGCACACCCAGTTCCTCGTCCCGGCTGGGCAGCGGCACGGTGAGTTTGAGCAGGAACCGGTCGAGCTGGGCCTCCGGCAGCGGATAGGTGCCCTCGTACTCCACCGGGTTCTGGGTGGCGGCGACGATGAACGGATCGGGCAGCACGCGTTGCTCGCCCTCGACGGTGACCTGCCGTTCCTCCATCACCTCCAGCAGTGCGGACTGGGTCTTCGGTGGGGTGCGGTTGATCTCGTCGGCGAGCAAGAGGTTGGTGAAGACCGGGCCCTCCCGGAAGGTGAACGCCGCGGTTCGCGCGTCGAAGACCATCGAGCCGGTGACGTCGCCGGGCATCAGGTCGGGGGTGAACTGCACCCGCCGCGAGGTCAGGTCCAGTGCGGCGGCCACGGTACGCACCAGCAGCGTCTTCGCGACCCCCGGTACGCCCTCCAGCAGCACGTGACCACGGCAGAGCAGGGCGACGATCAGCCCGGTGACCACACCCTCCTGACCCACGACCGCCTTGGCCACCTCGGCGCGGAGCCGGTGCAGCGCGGCCCGGGTGGGATCGGCGGCGAGCTGGTCCACGGTCGTCGCGGGTCGGGTCACCGGTGGTCTCCTTCGGATCGGGGCTTCGGCAGCCGGGGCGGGGCCGGCGGGTCGGCGACGGGCTGCGCGGGGCTCGGCCCGCCGGCCCGCGTCACGCGGTCCAGGTCACCGGCCAGCTCCAGCAGGTCCCGGTCGGTTGGCGGCGTGTCGCCGTAGAGCAGTTCGTGGATGGTGTCGGGCCGGTCGCCGGTGCGGGCGGCGACGGTGGCGGCGACCGTCACGGGCGGCGCCTCGGCGGGCAGGTGCACCCGTCGTGCCAACCGGGCGAGCGTCGCGGTCCGGAGTAGTCGGGCGGTGCTCTCGCGGGCTCGCGCCCGCTGGTAGAGCCGGCCCCGGCCGAGGACCGTCTCGGCGGCGGGTACGGAGACCGGCAGCGGTTCCGGCGTGGGCGGGCCGAGCCGGCGGGCCCGGCCGATGGCGATCAGCAGCGCCGCCAGGCCGAGTTGCAGCAGCAGCGCCCAGAACCACGGCGGGAAGGCCGACCAGAGCGGGTTGGGCTCCCCGGAGGAGCCCCGTGAGTCGGGGCCGGACGCCTCACCGCCCGGACGGCCACCCGGTGCCGTCTCGCCACTCTCCCCGCTGTCCAGGTCCTCCGGTTCGCCGCGATCGTCGATGTCGTCGTCGCGCTCCGGCAGTGGCCGGGTGGGTGCCGGGCTGGGTTCGGGTGGCGGCGGCGCCGGGCCGTCCAGGTCGAGCCAGACCACCCGGCCGGAGGTGGCGAGCAGACCGGTGGCGAAGGCAAGGTTGTCCCATTCGTCGATCCGGCCGTTGCGGAACGGGTCACTGGCACCCACCACCACGCTTTCGGCGGCGCCGGGCAGGCGGGCCAGCCCGCCGGCGTAGCAGAGATCGACGCTGCCGGGAGCGCCGGTCGATGCGTACCGCTGGCGGGCGACGGCGGCGGTGGCGGCGGGCGCGATCTCGGCCAGCGGGCAGGAGCCGTCGACGCCGTGCGGCGACACGGCCCGGGTCGCCCACCGCCGGCCCGCCGGACGCAGCGGCAGCCCGGCGGCGGCCAGCACCCGCCGGGGCGGGTCGACCAGCACCACCCGGGTGCCTCCGGGCAACAGGCCCAGGTATCCGACGGTGCGCGGGTGCAGCAGTTCGGGCGCCGGAACGAACAGGGTGGTCGGGGCGGGCCGGGTGGCCAGCAACGCCCGGAGGGTGTCGGTCTCCCGGTGCACCACCACCCCGCGCTCGCCCAGGATCCCGGCGAGCCGGCTGCCACCGTGGTCCTCGGTCACCACCGGGGAGAGGAAGCCCCGGTCGGTCTGGTCCGGCTGGTCGATCTCACGAGCGACAAGTGTGACGGCCATCAGCAGTACCCCCACCAGCACCGGAACGATGATCCGGTGGCGGCGTCCGGGTGCGCTCACCGGTCGTCGCCCTTCGCTGGTGGGGCCGCCGCGAGCAGGTCGCCCAGCTGACCGGCGTGGTCGCGCATCCGGTGATCATGCTCGGCGGTGGCCGGGCGCTGGGCGTACCACACCTCCGAGAAGATGGTGGCGGCGGCGGTCAGCGGCGGTTCGGCCGGTGGATGGTGGGCGGCGGCCTCGGCGACCACTTCGGCGACGGTCATACCGGGCCGGACCTGCACCACGCGCCGATCGGTGAGCTGGTGGAGCATGCCGCGCAACCGCTCGCGGACCGCCTCGTCGTAGCGGCCCTCGGCCGCCAGCCGGTCGGCCACCACTTCGGTGCCGACCGGGCCCGCCGACGGCGGTGGGGCGGCGGTCACCGGCGGGGTTTCGGATTTCCGCGCGGTGCCCTGGGTGCGGCGGCGTCGGCGCGGCCGGGGAAGTCGGCGGGGAAGCCAGGCGGGGAAGGTGTACCAGGCCGTCGCGGTCAGCGCCGTGGCCAGCACCAGCAGCAGCGTGGCCAGCGGCAGCGGCAGGTGGTCGCCGAGGGCGGCGGTGGTCTCGGTCCACCACCGGCTGACGCTCATCCGCCGACCGCCAGCAGGTCCGTGGCGCGCGGTGTGGCGGGCAGACGGGCGAGCCGGATGTCCAGGCCCTCGGTGCGAATCCGGGTCTCCAGCTGCACGACCGCGTCCAGGCAGGCCAACGCGGCGTAGGCGACCGCGTTCACGGCCGCCCAGACCAGCATCGCCACAGCATCGGCCCAGCCCTCGGCGATGAGGTCGAGTGCGGTCACCCCGGTGAACAACCCCCAGCCGAGCCCGACCCGGATGATCCACCAGACGAGGTAGCCGAGTACCCGCAGCGCGGCGGCCCGCCCGGTCAGGCGCAGCGCCAGAGCGACGGAGCGCTTGATCGCGCGTACCGGTGCGACCCGGTCGACCACCAAGGCTGGCGCCACCGCACCCAACAGGGCGAATCCGATGAACCAGACGGGGCCGAGCAGGGACGCGAGCAGGATGACCGCGCCGACCACGGGACAGAGCAGGACGGTGGCGCCCCAGCGGCCGCCGGGCCCCCATGCGTCCGTGGCGGCGGAGCGCCGGCCGACCAGCGCGCCGGCGGCGGCGTGGGCGGCGGGGTTGCCGAGTAGCAGAATGATCATCGCTTCGGTCGCCGCGCCGAGGGCGAGCAGGAACCAGAAGATGCCGAACTCGTTCAGGCCGGACGGCCACCACAGCGGCCCGGTGGCACCCACGACGGTCCGTAGGGGCAGCAGCAGGAGTTGTTCACCGGCGGCCAGCACGGCGGCGAGAGGCAGCAGGACCGCCGCCTGGCCGCGCAGCAGCAGCACCGCCGAGTCGAGCAACTCCCCGCTGGTGAGCGGGCGACCGGGGAGTACGACGGTCGGGCCTGCTTCGGGCACGCGTACTCCTGGGAGGCGGTGATGGTGGCGCGCTGCGGCGCACCCGGGGATCATGTTGACACGCGCGGTCGGCCGGGGTGCAGACCCGCCCCCCGGGGTGGCACGTGCGGGCGGTAGAACCGAGCGGTGCTGGGCACGGCCCACCTGACGGCAGTAGCGTGCGGGTGACGCCGAGCCCACCGAACTGACGGGATGGAACCATTAACCCCATGAGAGCCCGGGTACTGGTGGTCGACGACGACCCCGCGCTCGCCGAGATGCTCGGCATCGTGCTGCGCAGCGAAGGCTTCATGCCCTCGTTTGTGGCGGACGGGGAACGGGCGTTGGCCGCGTTCCGCGACAATCGGCCCGACATCGTCCTGCTTGACCTGATGCTGCCCGGAATGAGCGGTATCGACGTGGCGCGGGCGATCCGGGGTGAGTCCGGAGTGCCGATCGTGATGCTGACCGCCAAAAGCGACACGGTCGACGTCGTGCTCGGTCTGGAGTCGGGCGCCGACGACTACGTGGTCAAGCCGTTCAAGCCGAAGGAACTGGTGGCCCGGATGCGGGCGCGGCTGCGCCGCGGTGAGGACGCCACGCCGGAGTTGCTCACCATCGGCCCGCCCGCCAACCAGATCGCCATAGACGTGCCGGCGCACACCGTCAGTCGCAACGGCGAGGAGGTGAAGCTGACGCCGCTGGAGTTCGACCTGCTGGTCGCGCTCGCCCGCAAACCGCGTCAGGTCTTCACCCGGGAGGTGCTGCTGGAGCAGGTCTGGGGATACCGGCACGCGGCGGACACCCGGCTGGTCAACGTGCACGTGCAGCGGCTGCGCGCCAAGATCGAGCCGGATCCGGAGCGCCCCGAAATCATCCTCACCGTTCGCGGCGTGGGCTACAAGGCGGGCACCGGATAGCCTTGGTCGCACTGTGACCACCTCCCCGATCCCCGATCTCGACCCGACCTCCCGCCGGCACGGCGCCGCGTGGGAGTTGTGGCGTGGGGTGAGTGGGCGACTGGCCCGATCAATGGCGAGACTCCACCAGACCTGGCGCCGGTCGTTGCAGGTGCGGGTGGTGACCATCACGTTGGTGACGTCCAGCCTGCTGGTCGGCGGTTTCGCCTACCTGATCGCCGACAAGATCACGAGCATTCTGCTGGACAATGCCAAGACGGACGTCCAGCTGCGGCTGCTCAACGGCGCGGAGTACGCGGCCAAGCAGTTCAGCCTCTACAGCCAGCCCCAGGAGGCGCAGCTCCAGGAGACGATCGACGGCACGGTCAACTACCTCGCCGGTGGCGACCCCCAGCAGAACAGCGGCGTGGTGGTGGCCCTCACCGCGGACAACTGGCCCGGAGTGATCGAGGCGCGCACCTCACCGTCGGCGAACGTCCGGCCCCTGATCAGCCCCGAGCTGCGCGCCGCGGTGGCCGACGGGAACGTGGCCAACCAGATCCGTACCGGCCGGCTCACCGGAGAGGCCGAGGCGAAGTACCTCGTCTACGGCTCTCCGGTGCCGACCCGCTTCGGCCAGGTGGAGCTTTACTACTTCGTGCCGCTGACCCTGCAGGACACCACGGCGGCGCAGGCGCGGGCCACCGTGGTGGCCACCGGAGTCGCCCTGGTGCTGCTGCTCGGGCTGCTCGCCGCCCTGGTGACCCGGCTGGTGGTGCTCCCGGTACGGGTCGCCGCCCGGACCGCCCAGCGGCTCTCGGCTGGCCTGCTCGACCAGCGGATGGCCGTCAACGGCGAGGACGACCTGGCGCTGCTCGCGGCCTCGTTCAACCAGATGGCCACCAACCTGCAACGGCAGATTCTGCGACTGGAGGAGATGTCCCGACTGCAACGTCGGTTCACCTCCGACGTGTCGCACGAACTGCGGACCCCGCTGACCACGGTACGGATGGCCGCTGATCTGATCTTCGCCGAACGCGACGAGTTCGATCCGGCGGTGGCACGCAGCGCCGAGCTGCTCCAGGCCGAGCTGGACCGCTTCGAGGAACTGCTGACCGACCTGCTGGAGATCAGCCGGTTCGACGCGGGCTTCGCGGTGCTCGACGCCGAGCCGACCGATCTGGTGCCGGTGGTCCACCGGGTGGCCGACCGGCTGACCGGGCTGGCCGAGCGGGTCGGAGTGGCCATCGAGCTGGACGTCCCGGCCGCCCCGGTGATCGCCGAGATCGACCCACGACGGGTCGAACGGGTGCTGCGCAACCTGGTCGGCAACGCGGTCGAGCACGGCGAGGGCCGGCCGGTGCGGATCACGCTGGGCATGGACGAGACCGCCGTCGCGCTGACCGTCCGCGACCACGGCGTCGGGCTCAAGCCGGGTGAGGAGAAGCTGGTTTTCAACCGGTTCTGGCGGGCTGATCCGTCGCGGGCCCGGCAGACCGGCGGGACCGGCCTGGGCCTGTCGATCAGCCTGGAGGACGCCCGACTGCACGGCGGCTGGCTGGAGGCGTGGGGTGCGCCGGGGCAGGGCGCGCAGTTCCGGCTCACCCTGCCGGCGCGCGCCGGCGATCGGCTCACCACCTCGCCGCTGCGGCTGGTGCCGGCCGACGCCACCCTGCCGTTCGGTGGCGCGCCCGCCGGTGGGCTGCTGGCCATCGGGCCCGGCCCGGCCGGGGCGCTCGCCGTCGGCCCGGCTCCGGACGCGGTGCCGCCGGCCGAACAGCCGCGCGCGGAGGTGGGCTCGTGAGGCGACGGTTGCTGACCGGGGTCCTCAGCGGCGTGCTGGTGCTGGGTGTCGCCGCCGGCTGCGGGATTCCCGACCGCAGCGAGGTGCAGATCGAGCAGCGTGGGCCGGCCGCGGAGACGAACTGGTCGCTGGGACGCGGTACCGAGCCACCGACGCGGGAGGCCAGCGGCAGCGACGCCGAGGCGTTCGTGCGCAACTTCCTGGCCGCGGCAGCCGGCGAGCCCGATCGGGCGTACGAGCGGGTGAAGCGGTTCATCGCGACCGCGGACCGCAACGGGCTGCCGGACAAGCAGGGCAGCGAGGTGACGCTGTCGGTGGTGCGGCTCACCGACGACCCGGTGATCGAACCGGACGTGGACAGCATGAAGGTCACCATCAGCGTGCAGCAGGTCGGGCTGCTGCGGGCCAACGGGATGCTGGTGCCGCCGGTGGCCACGGAGTCGACGTACGAGTTCCGGCTGATCAGTGCCGGCCCGGCGGGTGAGGACGACGCCGGCTACTACGTCAGCGACCCGCCGAACGTGCTGCTGCTCAGCGACGACGCGCTGCGCCGGTTTTACCAGGCGGAGGCGATCTACTTCTGGAACTCCGACCGCACCCAGCTCGTGCCGGACCAGCGGTACCTCTCCTCGGCCGTACCACCGCAGCGGCGGGTGAGCGAGGTCGTCCGGTGGTTGACCGCCGGCCCGTCGGACTGGCTGCGGATCGGCGTCTCAGGTCTGCCCGACCGCACCGAGATGATCAACAACGCCACCGGTTCGGACGGCCGGTGGGAGGTCAACCTGGACATGCCGGGCGCTGACGAGCGGCGGCTGGAGCAGCTCGGTACCCAGTTGGCGTGGTCCCTGCGGGAGTTGCACGGCACGGTCGAGGTGAAGATCCTCAACCAGTCCCGCAAGGTGATCGACCTCGCGGAGCAGCGCCGGCTGAATCCGCTGGACCTGATCGAGGTCAACGCACGGCGATACTGCGTCTACGAGGGGGCGATCCACTCGCTGACGGTGGCTGGCGAGGCCGCCGGCTCGGTGCCGGTGGCGCCCGAGGTCAACCACGACATCGTCTCGGCCGGGCTGCGTCGCGTCGACGCGGACGTCCTGGTCGCCGTCGTGGTGGCCGGTGACGACGGGCGGCAGCGGCTGGCCGTCGGGCGGAGCGGCGGCGTGGTGGAAACCCTCACCACCGGCCCCAGCAGGTACGCCGAGATGAGCCGCCCGGTCTGGATTCGCAGCGACGGCGCCCGCCCGGCCGGCCTGGTTGTCGCCGACGGCCGGCTCTACCGCTTCGACGACCAGGCGGCGACGCGGCAGGTGCAGCTCAGCCTGCCGGGCCGGGTCACCGCGGTGGCGCCCGCCCTGGACGGGCACCGGCTGGCGCTGATCGTCGACGGCACGCTGCACGTCGCCGCGATCAACTGGGAGGGCGGGGTACCCACCGTGGGCCCGGCCCGACGGCTGGTCAGCTCGCTCAGCGACGCCACCGCAGTGGACTGGTCGGCGGCGAACCGCCTGCTGGTGGCGGGCTCGGCGGGTCGCCCGGCGATCTACGACGTGACCGTCGACGGCGCCTTGGAGACCCCGCTGCGGGAGGACACCGGCAGCCAGGTCGACCACCTCGCCGCGTACCCGGCCACCGCCGAGCGGTCCCCGCTGGCCGGCTCGTTCATGTACGAGGCGAACGGGGTGGCGTACCGCAGCAACCCGTTCGACCGGATCAACCGCGACCAGGTCCAGGACGTGACACCGCCCCCGGCGGGGGTGCGTCCGGGCAACCCCACCGCCCCCGTCTTCCTCTACTGAGCAGGCCGTGACGGGCGGGCTCTGGGCGGACCTGGCCGACCTGGTGCTGCCCACCGAGTGCGCCGGCTGCCGGGAACGCCGCCCCGGGCTGCGGCACGGGGTCTGCCCCGACTGCGTCACCGCCCTGCGGGCGCTGCGCCCGGGGCCGGTGCGACCTGTCCCGGCCCCGCCGGGTCTGCCGCCCTGTCACGCCCTCGGCGCGTACGGCGGGCCGCTGCGGGAGACGCTGCTGGCGTACAAGGAACACGGCCGACACGGTCTTGCCCGACCACTGGGTGCGCTGCTCGCCGAGGTCGTCGCTGCGGCGGTCGGTTCGGTGGGGCCGGTGCTGCTGGTGCCGGTGCCGGACACCCCGGCGGCGGCCCGGGCCCGCTACGGCGACCACCTGAGCCGGTTGACCCGGCACTGCGCCCGCCGGCTACGGGCGGCAGGCTGGCCGGTGCGGGTGCACAACGCGGTACGTGCCGCACCCCGACCGGACTCGGTGACGCTGGACAGCGTCGGTCGGGCGGCGGCGGCCACGGCTGCCTTCCGGGCCCGTTCGAGCCGCAATCCGGCCACCGCGGGGGCGCGGGTGGTCCTGCTGGACGACATCGTCACCACGGGGGCGACCCTCGCGGCGGTCAGCCGGGTGCTGACCGTGCGCGGGTTGTCGCCGTACGGGGCGGCGGTGTTGGCCGCGACACGGAAAAGGCACCAACAGTGACCGATCGTGTTTCCGTTTCACCCCTTCGTGTATGAGGTGTGGAAATTCTCCGGGCGGTCTTGGCGACCGGGGGTGACTGTCGGGCTAACAGGAGTTAGCGTTTGGCTGTCGGGGGTAGGAAGGCCATCCCACCCGCTCCCGGCGGTGAGAGGAGGCGTAGCCGCATTGACCGGTCGACGCCGAATGGGGCCGTTCCCCGGGCGCGACCGGAGTTCCGGATCGAAGACCGTCCGAACGAGGGAGGTCACGTGGACATCGTGGTCAAGGGCCGTAACGTCGAAGTGCCGGACCATTACCGGGTGCACGTAGCAGACAAGCTTGCGAAGATCGAACGCTACGACCACAAGCTCATTCGTGTCGATGTCGAACTGTTCCACGAGCGCAATCCGCGCCAGGCCGATCATTGCCAGCGGGTGGAGATCACCTGCTATTCGCGTGGCCCGGTGATTCGGGCCGAGGCCTGCACCAGCGACTTCTACAGCGCTCTGGACTCGGCGATCGCCAAGCTCGACTCCCGGCTGCGTCGCGCGGCCGACCGGCGTCGGGTGCACCGAGGCCGGCACGCGCCGCTGTCGGTCGCGGCCGCGACCGCCGGCCTGCCGGTGACCGACCTCCCCGCGCTGTCCGCCCCCGCGGAGACCAGCAGCGCCGCCGCGGAGACCAGCACCGCCACCGCGCTGGCCGAGCGGCCCGAGGAGGAGTACGCCGACGACCAGCCGTGGCACATCGCCCGGGAGAAGGTGCACCCCGCCGAGCCGATGACCATCGACGACGCCCTGTTCCAGATGGAACTGGTGGGCCACGACTTCTATCTCTTCCAGGACAAGGAATCCGGCCGCCCGAGCGTCGTCTACCGGCGGCACGCCTACGACTACGGCATCATCTCGCTGGACATCTGAGCGTGACGGCGGCCGGGTCGGTACCACCCGACCCGGGCCGCCGTCGCGGACCTGGGCCGTCGGGCCCCCGGTCAGCCCAACGGATCCGTCGTCAGCAGGCCGTAGACCGTCGAGTCGGCCCGGCTGCCCGCCGTGCCGGGTAGCCGACCTCGCAACAGCCCCTCTCGCCGGAATCCGGCCTTCTCCAGCACCCGCTGGGAGGCGGCGTTCTCCGGCAGGGTGCCGGCCCACAGCCGGGACAGGCCGACGTGGTCGAACCCCCACCGGGCGAGTAGCCGTACCATGCGGGTGGCGTAGCCGCGTCCGCGCCACCGCGGCAGCAGGCTGTAGCCGAGCATCGCCTGGCCGCTGGCGGGCTGGTCGGGGAGGAGCATGCAGCTGCCGGCGAACTCCCCGGAAACGGCGTCCAGGATGGTCATGGCCGCGGCAGTGCCCACCAGCCACTGACTCTCCGCACCGTGGCAGCGTCGCTCGATCTCGTCCCAGGCCGGTGCCGCCGGGGGCACCCGGCTGGCCACCACCTCCGGGTCGCTGTGCAGGCGGTAGGTCTGCTCGGTGTCGTCCGGTCCGAGCGGGCGCAGCACGACCACCCCGTCGGTGAGTCGGCCGTCGGGCAGGTCCGGCAGCGGACGCGGCGACGGGCCGGGCGGGTCGTCGGCGAACCGTACCCACACCGTCAGGTCCCGCCGGTCCCCGCCCCGAACCGGTGTCGCGGAGCGGCGTACCCCCTCGGGCCGGAAACCGGCGGCCAGCGCGACCCGCTGGCTGGCCGTGTTCTCCACCCGGGTGAGCAGTTCCAGCCGGGCGGTGCCGCTGGCGAAGGCGTGCCCGGACAGGGCGCGGGTGGCGGCGGTGGCCACCCCCCGCCCCCGCGCCCACGGTGCCACCCAGTAGCCGATCTCCGCCTGGCCCCGCTGCGGCACCGGATGGCTCAGGCCCACGGTGCCGAGCAGCCGGTCGGTCGCCGGGTCGGCCACGCAGTACGCGGCGCCACCGCTGGCGAAGGCGGCCGGCGCACCCTGCGTGATCCACCACCGTGCGTCGGCCTCGGTGTACGGGTCGGGCAGGCCGTCGAGGAAGCGCTGGGTGAGCGGATCGGCGCAACCGGCCGCGACGTCCTCCACGTCGTCGAGGCGGAACGGCCGTAGCCGCACCCCGTGCGCCTCGATCCGCTGCTCGCTGCGGTGCGGCTCGCTCATGACGACCCTTCGCTTCGCTGCGGGCCGTCATGAGCGTCCAAGGCGCTGCTTTGATGATTCGCTCGCGGCCGCTCGCTCATGACAGGTCCTCGGCGAGCAGGGCACCGACCCAGGCGTCGACCCGGGTGCCACGGTGGTTCAGGGCCGCGCGGGCGGTGCCCTCCATCGTGAAGCCGGCTTTCTCGGCGGCTCGCCGGGAGGCGACGTTACCGACGTTGGCCCGCCATTCGATCCGGGCCAGCCCCAGGGTGGTGAAGCCCCAGGTGCAGAGGGCCGCCAACGCCGCCGGCTGGTAGCCCCGCCCGCGGGCGTACGGTGCGGTCATGAAGCCGACGTCGGCCAGCAGCGGGTCGGTGGCCGACAGCCGCAGGTCGATGGAGCCGGCGTACCGGTCCGCGGCGTCGGTGAAGACGAAGTTGGCGCTGGTGCCGGCGGCCCAGGTGGCTCGCACGAACCGTAGGAAATCTTCGGCGTCCGCCCGCGTGTAGCCCTCCGGCACGGTCGTCCAGCGCAGCGTCTCCGGATCCCGACAGGTGGTGACGATGGCGTCGAGGTCGCGCTCGTCCATCGGACGCAGGCTCAGCTCGTGCGTGCCGGTGGTGGCGAACAGGGTCGGTTGGGGCCGGCCGAAGACGACCGCGCGTCGGGCGTCCAGTGTGCCCGGAGCGGCCGGGCCGACCTCGCCGGGTGCCGGTACGTCACCGGGCAGCAACGTGCCGAACCACTCGTGGGTGCGGCCGGCCGGGTCGGCGGCCCGTAGCCGTCCCTCGATCCGGATACCGGACCGCAGGGCGACCAGCCGGGAGGCGTGGTTGCCCACCTCGGCCCCCCAGAGCAGCCGGCGTAGCTTCAGCTCGTCGAAGGACCACCGGGCGACGGCCCGGACGGCGACCCGCTGGCCCCTCGCCCACGGCGCGGTCCAGTACCCGATCTCGCTGAGTTCGTGGTTGCGGTCGATGGTGTTGAGCCCGCAGGCACCGAGCACCTCGCCGCTGGCGGCGTCGCAGACCGCGAAGGCCGCGCTGGTGCCGCGTTCCCACTGGCGGGCCCGGTCCGCGAGGAAGCTCTGCGCGTGTTCGTGCCGGTACGGGCGAGGTACGGTGGTCCAGCGCTGGATGTCCGGATCCTGGCAGGCGCGGTAGACGGCGTCGGCGTCGGTCGCCTGCCATGGCCGCAGCAACAGGCCGTCTTCGGTGATCTCCACGGGCTCCACCGGGCCATCGTGCCGGATCGTTCGCGCACGGCGTAACCGGATAACCGGGACACGGACGGGGGCGGGGAGTGTTATGTCGGTTTCGCGGCGGCCGACCACCGCCACCAGTGACCATCGGCCCGATGGAACGCCTACGATGGTTCGAGACTGTCTAGGGGAGCGTTGATCCGTGTCGATTCTGGAAAAGGTCCTCCGTGCGGGCGAGGGGCGCATGGTGCGCCGCCTCAAGGCGATCGCCGCCGCCGTCAACTCGATCGAGGACGACTACGTCAACCTCACCGATGATGAGCTGCGCGACATGACCGAGCAGTTCAGGGAACGTCTCGCCGACGGCGAGACCCTGGACGACCTGCTGCCCGAGGCGTTCGCGGTCTGCCGGGAGGCGGCGGCCCGGGTGCTCGGCCAGCGGCCGTACGACGTGCAGGTGATGGGCGGCGCGGCGTTGCACTTCGGCAACATCGCCGAGATGAAGACCGGTGAGGGCAAGACCCTGACCTCGGTGATGCCGGTCTATCTCAACGCACTGTCCGGCAAGGGCGTGCACGTGGTCACGGTCAACGACTACCTGGCCCAGCGGGACGCCGCCTGGATGGGGCGGGTGCACGAGTTCCTCGGTCTGACCGTCGGTGTGGTGCTGCCCAACCGGCCGGCGACCGAGCACCGCGCGGCGTACGAGTGCGACATCACCTACGGCACGAACAACGAGTTCGGTTTCGACTACCTGCGCGACAACATGGCCTGGTCGAAGGACGAGCTGGTCCAGCGCGGCCACAACTTCGCCGTGGTCGACGAGGTCGACTCCATCCTGATCGACGAGGCCCGGACTCCGCTGATCATCTCCGGTCCGGCCGAGCACTCCGCCCGGTGGTACGGCGAGTTCGCCGCCGTGGTGGCCCGTCTCCAGTCGGGCAAGGACGGCGAGGGCGACTACGAGGTCGACTACGCCAAGCGCACCATCGCGGTCACCGAGCGGGGCGTGGCGAAGGTCGAGGACCGGCTCGGCATCGACAACCTCTACGAGTCGGTGAACACTCCGCTGGTCGGCTACCTGAACAACGCGATCAAGGCCAAGGAGCTGTACAAGCGCGACAAGGACTACATCGTCAGCGACGGCGAGGTCCTGATCGTCGACGAGTTCACCGGCCGCATCCTGCACGGTCGCCGCTACAACGAGGGCATGCACCAGGCGATCGAGGCCAAGGAGGGGGTGGAGATCAAGCAGGAGAACCAGACCCTGGCCACCATCACCCTGCAGAACTACTTCCGCCTCTACGACAAGCTCGCCGGCATGACCGGTACGGCCCAGACCGAGGCGGGCGAGTTCAACAAGGTCTACAAGGTCGGCGTGGTGACCATCCCGACCCACCGGCCGATGATCCGCGAGGACCGGGCCGACGTCATCTACAAGACCGAGCAGGCCAAGTTCAACGCGGTGATCGAGGACATCGCCGAGCGGCACCAGGCGGGCCAGCCGGTGCTGGTCGGCACGGTCTCGGTGGAGAATTCCGAGATCCTGTCCCGGCTGCTGACCCGCCGGGGCATCCCGCACTCGGTGCTGAACGCGAAGTTCCACGCCCGGGAGGCGGAGATCGTCGCCCAGGCCGGTCGCAAGGGCGCGGTCACGGTGGCCACCAACATGGCCGGCCGGGGCACCGACATCCTGCTCGGCGGCAACCCCGAGTTCCTCGCGGCCAACGAGCTACGCCAGCGCGGGCTGGACCCACTGGAGAACGCCGAGGAGTACGACAAGGCCCTCGAAGAGGTCCTGCCGAAGTGGAAGCAGGCCTGTGACGTGGAGGCCGAGGAGGTCGCCGCCGCCGGTGGGCTCTACGTGCTCGGCACCGAGCGGCACGAGTCCCGGCGGATCGACAACCAGCTGCGTGGCCGGTCCGGCCGGCAGGGCGACCCGGGCGAGTCGCGGTTCTACCTGTCCCTGCAGGACGAGCTGATGAAGCGGTTCCGCTCCGGTGCGGTGGAGGCGGTCATGGACCGCTTCAACATCCCGGAGGACGTGCCCATCGAGTCGAAGATGGTCACCCGTCAGATCAAGAGCGCCCAGGCGCAGATCGAGGGGCAGAACGCCGAGATCCGTAAGAACGTCCTCAAGTACGACGAGGTCATGAACAAGCAGCGCCAGGTGATCTACGCCGAGCGACTGCGCGTACTCAACGGCGAGGATCTCTCCGACCAGGTACGCAACATGATCAACGACACCATCGAGGCGTACGTCCAGGGGGCCACCTCGGACGGCTACGCCGAGGACTGGGATCTCGAGCAGCTGTGGTCCAGCCTCAAGCAGCTCTACCCGGTGGGCCTCACCATCGAGGAGTTGGAGGAAGAGGCTGGCGGGTCCCGGGCCAGCATCGACGCCGACTTCCTGCTCGCCCGGCTCAAGGATGACGCCAACGCCGCGTACGACCGGCGTGAGGAGCAGCTCGGCGCCGAGGGCACCCGGCAGCTGGAACGGATGGTGCTGCTCCAGGTCATCGACCGCAAGTGGCGTGAGCACCTCTACGAGATGGACTACCTCCAGGAGGGCATCTCGCTGCGGGCGTACGCCCAGCGCGACCCCGTGGTGGAGTACCAGCGCGAGGGCTTCGACATGTTCGCCACCATGATGGACGGCATCAAAGAGGAGACTGTCGGTTTCCTCTACAACCTTGAGGTGCAGGTCAACGAGCCGGAGCCGGAGGCCGAGGAGGTCCAACTGCTGGAGAAGCCGGTGGAGATCCGGGCCAAGGGCCTGGGTCGTGCGCCGCAGCAGCAGGGGCTTCAGTACTCCGCGCCGACCATCGACGGTGAGGCCGGCGCCGGTGGCGTCGCCGTGCAGCGCGAGGAGCAGCGGGCTCCCGCGCTCGGCATCGGCCGTCCGGACCAGGCCGCCCCGGCAGCGCCGGGGCGCACCGCACCGACCGCGCCGCAGCGTCCGGCCGGTGGCCTGCGCGGTCCGGCGGTACCGGTCGGCAACTCCCGCCAGCCCGCACCGGGGCAGGTGACCGCCAGCAACGGACCGTCCCGCAACGCGCCGTGCCCCTGCGGCTCGGGTCGTAAGTACAAGCGCTGCCACGGTGCCCCCGGCGGCACCTCCGCCGGCTAGGAATCATCCGACTCCGGACGATCGCGCCCGATCCTGGATCGAGTGGCCTCGCACCACGAACATGGCCACTCGCTCAGGATTCGGGCGCGTTCTCGGCTGGGCTCCCGTCCGCGGCGGTCAGGTCGCGGGGTCGGTCAGAGAACCCGCAGGTCGGTGCAGAGCCAGTTGCCGCGCCGCTGCTCCAGGCGCAGCGCCATTGCCCAGCTGCGACCACCGGCACCGGTGAACACGGCGGCGGCCTCGATGGCGCTGGGGCGCGGCTCGCAGACGCGCAGTCGACGCAGCCGTATCCCGGGTCGCGCCGAACGCCGTCGAGCCGGTGCCCCGTGAGCGGTGGCGCGGGCCAGCTCGGGCAGCAGCACGGCGACCCGAGCCGGGTCAAGCTGACGCCGTAGCTGCACCGGCGGCCGGAAGCCGTTAAACACCTCCAGGCAGGTGGCGACGAAGCGGTGGGCGACCCGGGTGGCCGCCGGGGTGGCTGTGGTCAGAGCCCCGGACGGCAGGTGCCGGGCCGACACGTGGCCGGGCCCGCCCGGCCCGGATCCGGTGGGCCGGGCGGGCTCACCCGACCACGGCACCCCCGGCGGGACCGGCCGGCTGTCGGAGCGCGAGGCTGCCCACGGCAGCGGTGGCCGGTCCGGGCCACGGCCACCGGGCCAGTGCCGGGCGGCGGCGAAGAGGTCGAGGGCCAGTTGGCCGTCGGTCGGTCGGGGCCAACCGGTGGTGTCCTCGTCGACGGAGGGCGGCTCGAAGGCGGGCGCCGGCCGCAGCCGCACGGGTGGGCGCGCCGGCCCGGGTCGCCGGAGGTCGGTCATCGCGCTGCCCCCTGCCGGTCAAAGATTGCGTTTGCCTTCGTTTGCCTTCGACAGCTTAGATTGTCGGGCATGGCAGAGCCGACGGTCAATGCCGTGCTGCGGTCCTACCGTTCGTCGGGGTCGCGTTCCGCCAACGGGTTACCGCGCACCCACTCGGCGGTTTCGGCGTACTTACGCTGGATGTACTCCTCCAGGCGGGCCCGCTCCACCCGCCACTGCCCCCGGCCGCCGATCTTGATCGCGGGCAGCTCGCCACTGCGTACCATGTGGTAGACCTGCGAATCCGACACGTTCAGCTCGGTGGCCACGTCGGACAGGAGCAGGAACCTCGGTTCCACCGAAACTCCCCGGGTTGACGTCGTTCGCCTCAGTTTGCCACCGTCCGCCGCCTCCCGACCAATCCGCCCGGCGACCGGCGGGACACACCGGCCGGTCGACGGAACTTCCACCAGGGCGATACGGGGTGTATGACGGTCAGGGCGGACGGGCAGGGCCGGACGCCGGGCCCGGCGTGTCGTCGCCGGGCGGAGCAGAGCGGGGGAGACCACGGTGACCGACGAGCTTGTCCGGGTCTACGTGCCGGCGACCGTGCCGATGCTGGCCAGGCTGCCGGAGCACGGGCTCGCCGCGAAGCAGGCGCACGCGGTGACCCCGACGCTACGTGAGTGGTATGCGGAAGGCGATGAGGAGGAGTTGGAGTACGTCGCCTTCACCCGCGCCGCCCAGGACGCCCTGCAACTGATCCGGCACGACCCGGCCGCGCCCCGTCGACGGGTGGTCGTCTCGGCGGACCTGCCCGCGACGGCGATCGGCCGGGGTGACGGAGAACTTGGCTCCAGCGTGGTCGAGCTACGGGCTCCGGTGCCGGTCGCGGCCGTCGCGGCCGTGCACGTGGACGGGGTGGACGCCGCCACCGACGTCGCCGCCGCCGTCCAGGTGGTGCTGGAGGCGTTGGCCGGCGACCCCGACGCCCAGTTCACCGTCGACGGTGCCGAGGACCATGAGCTGGAGTGGTACGACCCCAGCGAACTGGAGTCGCTGCTGCGCGCCAGCGCCACGGAAGGCTGACCGCCGTCCGGGTCACCCGGCCCCGGCTACGCCTCGTCGTCGGCTGGCGCGCCGAGCGTACGGCCGAAACTGACCACGGCGGTCAGCGCGCCGACGAACAGCACCCAGATGGCGTTGTCCACCCGTGAGGTGCCGAGTGAGGTCTGCGCGACCGCGTCCGCCTCGCTGAGCGCGGCGGCCAGGTCGATCAGCGACCGTCCACCGATCCGGATGATCACTTCGCTGAGCAGGAGCAGGAGCCCCGGTCCCGCGCCCGCCACCAGGTACGCCGGCCAGCGCGGCCCCGCCGCGCCGCCGTCGCGTACGGCTCGTCGCCGGGCCCAGGTGAGGTAGCCGAAGGCCAATCCACCGGCGATGAGACCGGCCAGCAGGGACTCGGTCCGGGAGACCCAGCTGGCCGCGTTGACCAGCGACTGCTGGCTGTCGCCGGCGCCGAAGAGGTTGAACAGCGGATCCCGAGCCACGCTGAAGGCCACCACGAAGATCAGGGTGCCCAGCGCGGCGGCGACCACGGCACCCACCACGGCACCGTTGCGGGCCCCGGCGAGCGCGCCGCCGATGACGGCCGCGGCGGCCGTGGTGCCGGCGATCGTGCGGGTGGTGACGTCACCGGCGTAGCTGAGATCGATCGCGAGCGCGGCGAGCAGCCCGACGAGCAGGCCGGCGCCGATCGCCACCGCGAAGCGCAGCGTCACCCGTTCGGTCCGGCGGGCAACCGGCTCCCCGGCCGCCAACCCGACGGCGGCGCCGGCCACCAACGCGGCCGAGATCACGCCGGGCAGCGCAAAGGCGGAGAGACTGACCGCGGTGACCCCGGCCGTCGCCGAACTGATCGCCTCCCGGGTCGACCAGAGCATCGCGGCCAGCCAACCGGTCGCCAGCAGCGCCAGCGCCGTCGTTGCCGGTGCGGGTGCCGGGCGGCTGGCATCGAGGTGGTCGCCGGCAGCTCCGGACTGGTCGTCCGCGTCGGGGCCGGCGGCCCCGGACCGGTCGTCCGCGCCCGGGTCGGCGGTGTCGGACTGGTCGGGCTGCGCGGCGGTCGGCCCACCGGGCTCGTTGCTCATGGTCTCCCTCTCGCCGCCGGGCCCGACCGGGCCGGAACGTCACGGCAACCCAGCGTACGCGGCCGGAACAGGCGTGCGCCCGAAGCCTGCACGGCCTGCATTTCTTCGGTCAGATATCTCGTTCGGGTGCGAATCCATCCCAGGGAACGTGAACTACCTCGTGATCAATGGTCAGGGAGTGGCCGGGGTGTGATCGACCGATGCTGGGCGTGGGAGGATTGACGCAGGTCCCGCCACCCCGGGGCCGGTTTCGCCACCGCCGTCGAGATCGCCAGGAGCCCTGATGGACGCCGTGTTCTCCGTACCCGAGCCGCGTAACGAGCCGGTGCGCAGCTATGAGCCGGGCAGCACCGATCGCGAACGTCTCCAGCGCAGGCTCACCGAGCTGGCCGCCGAGCGCATCGACCTGCCGATGACCATCGCGGGCGAACAGCGGATGGCCGGTGGTGAGCCGATCCAGGTGGTGCAGCCGCATCGGCACGCGCACGTGCTCGGGGTGACCGGGCACGCCACCCACGACGACGCGCGGGCGGCCGTCAAGGCCGCCAAGGACGCCGCGCCGGGCTGGCGCACGCTGCCCTTCGAGGAGCGCGCCGCGATCTTCCTGCGCGCCGCCGAACTGCTCGCCGGACCGTGGCGGGACACCCTGAACGCGGCCACCATGCTCGGTCAGTCGAAGACCGCCGTGCAGGCCGAGATCGACTCGGCCTGCGAGTTCATCGACTTCCTGCGGTTCAACGTGCACTTCGCCCGCAAGCTGCTGGCCGAGCAGCCGATGTCGTCGCCCGGCGTGTGGAACCGCTTCGACCACCGGCCGCTGGAGGGTTTCGTCTACGCGGTCACCCCGTTCAACTTCACCGCCATCGCCGGCAACCTGCCCTCGGCGCCGGCCCTGCTCGGCAACACGGTGGTCTGGAAGCCGGGCCCGACCCAGCAGTTCGCCGCGCACTTCACCATGCGTCTGTTCGAGGCGGCCGGCCTGCCGCCCGGCGTGATCAACATGGTGACCGGCCGGGGTGAAGAGGTCTCCGACGTGGTGCTGGCCGACCCCGACCTGGCCGGCATCCACTTCACCGGGTCCACCAAGGTCTTCCAGCAGCTCTGGCGTACGGTCGGGGAGAACATCGCCGGCTACCGGGGCTACCCCAGGCTGGTCGGCGAGACCGGCGGCAAGGACTTCGTGGTCGCGCACACCAGCGCCGACATCGACGCGCTGCACACGGCGCTGATCCGGGGTGCCTTCGAGTACCAGGGGCAGAAGTGCTCGGCGGCCTCCCGTGCGTACGTCCCGCGCTCGCTCTGGGAGGGCGGCCTGCGTGACCGGCTCGCCGCGACCGCCGACGGGCTGGCCTACGGCGACGTCACCGACTTCCGCAACTTCGGCGGCGCGGTCATCGACGACAAGGCGTACTCCCGGCACACCGCCGCACTGGAGTTGATCTCCTCCGACGACAGCTGCCGGATCATCGCCGGTGGCACCGCCGACGATTCGGTCGGCTGGTTCGTCCGCCCGACCATCTTCGAGTGCGGCGACCCGGCACACGAGACGTTCACCACCGAGTACTTCGGCCCGATCCTCGGCGTGCACGTCTTCGACGACGCCCGCTTCGACGAGGTGGTCACGCAGGCCGAGGCCATCGCTCCGTACGCACTCACCGGGTCGATCTTCGCCACCGATCGGCGGGTGGTCGACGCGGTGGCCGAGAAGATGCGGTACGCGGCCGGCAACTTCTACATCAACGACAAGCCGACCGGCGCTGTCGTCGGTCAGCAGCCGTTCGGCGGCGCCCGGGCCAGCGGCACCAACGACAAGGCCGGCTCCTGGCACAACCTGGTCCGCTGGATGTCCCCCCGGACGATCAAGGAGACGTTCGTCCCCCCGACCGACCACAGCTACCCGCACATGGGCTGAGATGTAACGAAGGGGCCCCTCCTGACGCCTCGTGTGCAGGAGGGGGCCCCTCCGCACGCCTCGCTCGTGGGGAGGGGGATCCTGCCCTGCCTCCGGCACGCGGGTGGCTTGGGTGGACCGTCGCGCGCCGACAGTGCACATAGGAAACCCCGATCGGTGGCGAAAAGGGGAAATCCTGGACGCCGGCCCGGCAAAGTGGCAGCGTAATGGGCATGGCGGAATCCGGAGTGAACCCCACGGCGGCGGCCCTGCTCGGGCTGCTCCACGAGGGTCCCATGACAGGTGGCCAGTTGATGGCCGCCGCCGAGCGCCGACTGGCGCCGTACTGGTCGATGACCCGAAGCCAGGTGTACCGGGAGTTGCCGGTGCTGGCCGAGCGAGGTTTCGTCCGGTTGGGTAAGCCCGGGCCGCGGATGAGTCAGCCGTACGCGATCACGGCAGCCGGGAAACGGACATTTTCCCGCTGGCTGGCCGAGGATCCGGGGCGGGACACCATCCGCAACCCGATCGCCCTGCGCATCGCCTTCGGGAACCTGCACTCCCCGAGCCAGCTGAAGAACCTCCAGGCCGCTGCCAACGAGTACCACACCGACGCGTTGGCGCGGGTCCGCGAGCAGGTCAAGAACGCCAAGAAGGAAGGCGACACGTACGACGCGAGCGCGCTGGAGTTCGCCGTGGCGTACCACCGGGCCGCCCTGTCCTGGCTCAAGAGCGCCGCCACCGGCTGACCCTGGGCCGGTCCGAGCTGGTTTTGTTTGGCTCTGACTGCGGGGCTCGCAAGCTCACTCCTCGTCCGAGCTGGGTTTGTTTGGCATCGGACTGCGGGGCTCGCAAGCTCACTCCTCGTCCGAGCAGTACCCTTGTCTGTCGTGACCGCTGCCGACTTCGCCGAACAGCTCAAGGAACTCGACGCCACCCTGCGCAACATCGAGGCGGTGCTCGACCTCGACCGTCTCCGCGCGGACAAGGCCCGCCTGGAGCAGGAGGCATCCGCCCCGGATCTCTGGGACGACCAGGCCCGCGCCCAACAGGTGACCTCGCAGCTGTCGTACGTCAACGGCGAGATCGACAAGCTCGGCAGCCTGCGCTCGCGGCTGGACGACGCGCACGTGCTGCTGGAACTGGCCGAGGCGGAGTCCGACTCGGGGGTGCTCACCGAGGTCGAGACCGAGATCGCCGGGCTGACCAAGGCCATCCAGGAGATGGAGGTCCGCACGCTGCTGTCCGGCGAGTACGACTCCCGGGAGGCGCTGGTGGCCATCCGGGCCGGCGCCGGTGGTGTGGACGCGGCCGACTTCGCCGAGATGCTGCTGCGGATGTACCTGCGCTGGGCCGAGCGGCACGGCTACCCGACCGAGGTCTACGAGACCTCGTACGCCGAGGAGGCCGGTCTGAAGTCGGCCACCTTCACGGTCAAGGTCCCGTACGCGTACGGCACGCTCAGCGTGGAGTCCGGCACCCACCGGCTGGTGCGGATCAGCCCGTTCGACAACCAGGGGCGGCGGCAGACCAGCTTCGCCGGGGTCGAGGTGCTGCCGGTGGTGGAGCAGACCGACCACATCGACATCCCCGAGAACGAGATGCGGGTCGACGTCTACCGCTCCTCGGGCCCGGGCGGGCAGAGCGTCAACACCACCGACTCGGCGGTACGGATCACCCACATCCCGACCGGCATCGTGGTGACCTGCCAGAACGAGAAGTCCCAGTTGCAGAACAAGGCCTCCGCGCTGAGGGTGCTCCAGGCCCGGCTGCTGGAGCGCAAGCGCCAGGAGGAGCAGGCGAAGCTCCAGGGGCTCAAGACCGACGCGGCCGGGTCGTGGGGTGACCAGATGCGTTCGTACGTGCTGCACCCGTATCAGATGGTGAAGGATCTGCGGACCGAGCAGGAGACCGGCAACCCGTCGTCGGTCTTCGACGGTGACCTGGACTCCTTCATCGAGGCGGGCATCCGGTGGCGCAAGCAGCAGCAACTGGCCGGCGACCGTGCGTGATCGATCGTGGGCGGAGCGCGCCGTCGATCTCCACCTGACGTGCTGATTTGATGACTTGCCGCGCAACGGCGGGGCGTGGGACTTGGCACGACAGTTACACGGCGTAGACTCACCACCCGTGATTCAGCTTGAGCAAGTGACGAAGACGTACCCGAAGGCGTCGCGGCCTTCGCTCGACAACGTGTCCGTGTCGATCGACAAGGGCGAGTTCGTCTTCTTCATCGGCCCATCCGGCTCCGGCAAGTCGACCATCGTCAAGATGCTGCTGCACGAGGTGGTCCCCAACAAGGGACGCGTCGTCGTCAACGGCAAGGACGTCACGTCGATGCGGTCCTGGAAGCGCCCGCACTTCCGCCGCTCGATCGGCTGTGTCTTCCAGGACTTCCGGCTGCTGCCCAACCGCACCGCGTACGAGAACGTGGCCTTCGCGCTGGAGGTGATCGGCAAGACCAAGGCGGTGGCCCGCCGGGTCGTGCCGGAGGTGCTGGAACTGGTCGGCCTCGGTGGCAAGGAGCACCGCTACCCGCACGAGCTCTCCGGTGGTGAGCAGCAGCGCGTCGCGGTGGCCCGGGCGTTCGTGAACCGTCCGCTGATCCTGCTGGCGGACGAGCCGACCGGAAACCTGGACCCGGACACCTCCATCGAGATCATGCGCCTGCTGGACCGGATCAACCGCACCGGCACCACCGTCGTGATGGTCACGCACGACTCCAACATCGTGAACCAGATGCGCCGCCGCGTCATCGAGATCGAGAGCGGCCGTATCGTTCGCGACCAGGCCCGCGGCGTCTACGGGTGACGGTACCTACCCATCGCACCCCGATCTGACGACGAACACCTCACGCCGGAGAGCCGGAGGAAATCCCGATGCGGATGAAATACGTCATGTCCGAGGTACTGGTCGGACTGTGGCGCAACGTGACCATGACCATCGCGATGATCATCACGATGGCGGTCTCGCTGACCATGCTCGGTGCCAGCGGCCTGATCTACACCAAGGTCGCCGACATGAAGCAGCTGTACTTCGAGAACATCGAGGTCTCGATCTTCCTGGACGCCGAGGTGACGGACGAGCAGCGCAGCGCGCTCGCCACGCAGTTGGAGTCCGACCCGCTGGTCTCGCAGGTCACGTACGTCAACAAGGACGAGGCCTTCCAGCGCTTCCAGGAGATGTTCCGGGACTCGCCCGACCTGCTCAGCGCGGTCAAGGCGGACCAGCTGCCGGAGTCGTACCGGCTCAAGCTGGTGAACCCGGAGGAGTACAAGACCATCTCCGACCAGTACACCTCGGTCGAGGGGGTCGACCAGGTCGTCGACCAGAGTCAGGTGCTCGACAAGATTTTCAACCTCTTCACCGCCGGGCAGAACATCGCGCTGGTCGCCGCGGTCGCGATGGCGATCGCCGCGCTGCTGCTGGTCGCCAACACCATCCAGGTCGCCGCGTACAGCAAGCGGCGTGAGGTCGCGGTCATGAAGCTGGTCGGCGCGTCGAACTGGTTCATCCAGGCGCCGTTCGTGCTGGAGGCGGTGGTCGCCGGCCTGATCGGCTCGATCCTGGGCCTCGGCGCGCTGATCGCGCTCAAGATATTCCTCTTCGACGGTGCGCTCAGCGCCCTACAGGGTCTCTTCGCGCCGGTGAGCTGGGGCGAGGTGTTCCTGACCTTCCCGGTGATGGCCGGCATCGGCGGCCTGATCAGCGCGGTCACCGCCTGGGTCACGCTCCGCTTCTACCTGCGGGTCTAGTTCGTCGACCAAGGGCCCTTCCACGCCGGAATAAACGGCGCGGAAGGGCCCTTGTCGTTCGGGTAGCATGATCTCCGCTCGGCGGCCGGCCAGGTCGGTCACGGGCGGCAAGGAAAGGAGGTGGCGCGGCGATGCCACGGGAAAAGGGGCGCAAGGTCGTCGCCTCCAACAAGAAGGCGCGTCACGACTACGCCATCCTCGACACGTACGAGGCGGGCATGGCGCTGACCGGCACCGAAGTGAAGTCGCTGCGCGCCGGGCGGGCCTCGCTGGTCGACGCGTTCGCTCAGGAGCGGGACGGCGAACTCTACCTGCACAGCATGCACATCCCCGAGTACGTGCAGGGCACCTGGACCAACCATGAGCCCCGGCGTACCCGGAAACTGCTGCTCAAGCGGCTGGAGATCGACCGGCTGATCGGCAAGCTCCGGGAGAGCGGGCTGACCCTGGTGCCGCTTCAGGTCTACTTCTCCGACGGCTGGGCCAAGGTGGAGATCGGCCTTGCCAAGGGCAAGAAGGCGTACGACAAGCGCCAGGACCTCGCCAAGCGGGACGCCGACCGGGAGATTCAACGGGCGGTGGGTCGGCGAGGCAAGGGAATGAACGACTGATTTATCCGGATTGTCCCATCCGGCGCGCCGCTCCGGGCTCGGGATGAATCCGATTGCGGCAGGCGTTACTCTTGTCAGAGCCACCGGAGATCGGTGGCCTGCCGAGGGGGTGACTGGTTTCGACTTCGTACGTTGCGGCAGGGGAAGCGAGCCGAGGAAGCCGACGTCGTCTCGAGAATCGTTCGTCGGAAACCAATAAGCGCCAAGAACAATCGCGCTGACTTCGCTCTCGCCGCCTGAGGCGAGTAGCAAGTCTGTCGGCCTGGGAGCGCCTTCGACCCAGCTAGCCGGCATCAGCTAGAAGGCTGGCCAACCGGACCCGGTCGCGGGGTCCGTGCGGCGAGATCAATCAGCGACTGGGCCCGTCACACCGACTCGCTCGCGTGATCGGAGGGGCCGAGTAGAGGCACAGCGAGCTGCGCTCGGAGAAGCCCTGACAAGGCGGCGAAGGACCCGGGTTCGATTCCCGGCACCTCCACCACCTCACTGCGCGCCCCGGTCAGCCGACCGGGGCGCGCAGTCGTCTTCCCGAACGGCCGGCATCGCGGGGCACGGGAACCAGCCCGGGGGCACCGCCGTCAGATCGGCATGCGCCGCGTCCTCGCCCTGCTGGGTCTGCCACTGCTGATGATGGCCGGTTGTGCCCGTCCGGGCACCGAGCCGACCGGCCCGGCTTTTTCGACCGACCACCACGAGGCGTTCGAGCAGCGCGCCACGGCGGTCGCGCAGGCATGGCGCCCGGGCGCGACGTGGAGCGCCGGCTACGTGCCGCTTCAGGAGCCCACAGTGCTCGTCGGCGACCCCGAGTTCACCGACGAGACCAAGCTCGCCTTCAACGCCGGCTGGTACCGGGAGCAGGTGCCGTTGCCGCCCCGGCGGCCGGGCGACGGCAGCATCCGCTTCCCCGACGACGAACTGCGGGTGCCAATGATCAGCGCGGCCGAGGCGTACCGGCAGCTCGACCAGGGTGACCCGCCGCCCTGTGCCGGGCGACCGAAGGACCCGGGTACGCCGCCACCGGCCAACCCGCCGGACGGGCCGGACGCCCCGGTGAGCAGCGAGCCGCAGGCCGCCTGCATCCCACTCACCGTCACCAACGTCGAACTGGGTTCCGCGCCGGTGCACACCAGCCGGGGCGAGGCGCAGGTGCCGGCGTGGCTGTTCACCATCGAGGAGATCGACGCCGTGGTGGCCCGGGTCGCGGTCGCACCCGAGGCCGTCGGTGCGCTGCCCGAGCCGGTCGCGCCGTCCACGCCCGCGCCGCAGGACCTGGTCAGCGCGCAGGACATCGAATCGGTCGACGGTACGACGCTGAACTTCCGGCTCGGTGTCGGTAGCTGCGACACCGGTATCACCCCGCTGGTGCAGGAACACGACCACGTGGTCGTCGTCGGCGGCACAGTGGTGCGGAGCACCGGCGTCTGCGACGACATGCTCAGGCTGGAACCGGTCGCGGTGACGCTGCGAGCGCCACTGGGCGCCCGTCCGGTCCTCGACGTGGTCAGCGCGACGCCGCTGCGCTTTGCCGCTGGCTGACCGCGTCGGCCTCCGCCTGTCTCGTCTGTCACCCGGGTTCAGAGGATCGGTGGCACGTCGGTGCGGATCGGCACCGGCAGCACCGTCGGCCCGTCGGCCCGGAGCGCGACGGCCAGCGCCTCGCCGAGCTGATCGGGACTCTCGACCACGGTGGTGGCGCAGCCGTAGCCGCGGGCTATCGCCGTGACGTCGATGCCGGGCAGGTCCAGCCCGGGTACCCCCGGCGTCTGCTTGAGTTCGGCGAACGCCTTGAGGATGGCGTACTGCTGGTTGACCGGCACGACGACCACCAGCGGCAACCGCAACTGGCTGGCGGTCCAGAGCGCCTGCACCGAGTAGTGGAACGAGCCGTCCCCGATCACCGCGATGACCGGCCGGTGTCGGCCGGTGTCACGCTGCGCCAGCGCGATGCCGACGGACGCCGGCAGGCCGTAGCCGAGACCACCGCTGGCCATCGTGAAGTACGACCCGGGGGTGTCGAACCGCAGCCGGCGACGCAGCGCCGACAGGTTGGACGGAGATTCCTGCACCAGCACCCCGTCGGCAGGCCAGTGCCGGGCCAAGGCGGCGAAGAGTGCGTCGGCGCTGAGCGGAACCGAATCCTCCACCGGCGACGGTGCGGGCCGGGCGGGCGGTGGCGGCCGGTCCGCCGGTGGCATGAGATCGGTCAGCGCGGCGAGGGTGAGGCCGGCATCGCCGAGGAGGCTGTCGCCGATCGGCGCCCGAGCCGCCTCCTCGGGATCGTCGGTGACGTGCAGCAGCCGGGCACCGTCCGGCAGCGTCTCACCGGGCACGTGCGGGTAGTACCGGAACACCGGGGCGCCGACCACCAGCACGGTGTCGTGTCCCCGGAGCTGTTCGGCCAACGGGCCGATCGCGAAGGGCAGCACCCCCTGGAAATGCGGATGATTCTCGGGGAAGGTGGTCCGCTCGGGCGCGGGCGCCGACCAGACCGGGGCGACCAGCCGCTCCGCGAGCGCCACCCCGGCCGCCCAGGCGCCGGCCCGGTCCACGGCGCCCCCGAACACCAGGGCCGGTGATCGGCTCGTCGCCAGTGCCGTGGCGAACTGACGCAGCCGCTCCGGGTCGGGAGCGAACCGGGTGGCCACCGTGCGGGCCTGCGGAGGCGGGTCGGCGGGCTGTGCCCAGTCGTCCAGCGGAAGCGAGAGGAAGACGGGTCCGGTCGGCGGCTGGATCGCGGTCGCGTACGCCCGCATGAGCGCCGCCGGGACGTCCTGGGCCCGGACCGGCTCGTGGGCCCACTTGACGTAGGGCTGGGGAAGTTCGGTGGGATGGCGGGCGGTGAGTCGTGGTTCGAGCAGCAGCATCTCCCGGGTCTGCTGGCCGGCGGTGACGATCAGCGGGGTCCGGTTGTGCCAGGCGGTGACGATGTTGCCCATGGCATTGCCGGTGCCCGGTGCCGTGTGCAGGTTGACGTGTGCCGGTGCCCCGGTGACCTGCGCGTACCCATCGGCCATGCCCACCGCCGACGCCTCGTGCAACGCCAGCACGTAGCGGAAGTCGTCGGGAAAGGCGTGCAGGAACGGCTCCTCGGTGGAGCCGGGGTTGCCGAAGACGGTGGTCATGCCCAGGGCCCGGAGCAGGTCGTAGGTGGTGTCGCGGACCGTTGCCATCGCTTCTGAATGTATCGGGGCAACTCGGGAGTGAAGAGCTTTTCGCCGCTGCTGCGATGGTCAGCTTCCTGGCGGCACCGGCCGTGGTCGCCTCGGTGGTGACGCGTCGCCCGGCCCAGCCGACCGTCTGTCGATCACCCGACTGTCAGACCTTCGCCTGGATCGGGGGCGCAAGCTATGGTGCCAGGCATGGCGATGACAGCGCAGATGTCACCGGTTGGTCCCACCGTCGATGAGTGTCACCGGTTCCGCCTTTCCGTGCACGACTGACGGGTGCGTGTGATGCAGGGAGAGGGGCAGGCGATCGGCGGGCGGGCGACCGAGTCGATGACCGGGAAGCTGCTGGTGGCCACACCGGCGCTGAAGGACCCGAACTTCGACCGTACGGTCGTGCTACTGGTCGCGCACGAGCCCGGCGGCGCGCTCGGTGTGGTGCTCAACCGGGCCACCGAGGTGCCGGTGTCCGACGTGCTGCGGGACTGGGGCGACCTGGCCCGCCACCCGGCGGTGCTGTTCGAGGGTGGCCCCGTGCAGCCCGACTCCGCGATCTGCCTGGCCCGGATGCGTCCGCCGGTGCGCCGCCTCAAGGGCTTCCACCAGGTCTCCGGCGCGGTGGGCACGCTCGACCTGTCGGTCGACCCGCAGCGGCTGCGGGAGAACGTGCAGAGCATCCGGGTCTTCGCCGGGTACGCGGGCTGGGGCACCGGCCAACTGGAACAGGAGATCGAGGATGGGTCCTGGTTCGTGCTGGACGCGCTGCCCGGTGACGCGTTCGTCGACCGGCCCGATGACCTGTGGCCGATGGTACTGCGCCGACAGGGCGGCATGATGGCGGCGGTCGCACACTTCCCGCCGGACGTGGCGCTGAACTGACCGGCCGTTGCGGGCACCCCCGCGAGATGACCATGCCGGCGGGCGTGTGTATAGTTCTCCCAGTGCCCGGGCGACCGGGCGCGACAGCAAGGGGCCGTGGCGCAGCTGGTAGCGCACCACACTGGCAGTGTGGGGGTCAGGGGTTCGAGTCCCCTCGGCTCCACCCTTGTTCGCGGAGGTCAATCGGCATCAGTCATCGACTGGTGCCGATTTTTGTGATCTCGTGGTCACCCAGCGCCCCACACTGCACTTCGATGACCGGTGTTGAGAGTTCGGGAGAAACCGCCTCTGAGCAGGGATCTCTCTACCGCTCTGACTGCCCGGGTGTCGTTGGAGCGAAATGTGGGGCGCAAACCGTGTGGTACCCGATGCCGGCCCGTACCGGCATATGCGGCACGGCCGGTGTGCTGGCTGGGTGCCCGGCGAGGCGGTTGTCGAGCTTCTCCTCGGCTGAGCGACTGGTCCGCGGCCACCACCCGCCGTCCAGAACCGCCCAGGCCGGGGGAGTGCGAGGACGACCCGGGGTGCGGAGGACACCGGTGCGGGGATCGTGGTGGCTGGTCGCGTGGTGATGGACACGGCTCATTCGTCCCGATTCTCGGGGCGGGGCGACAGCGGGACGGTGGCGATGCCGGTTGTCGGTGGGGGAGTCGGGTCGGGCCCGGGCCGGCCGTCCGGCTGCGTGGCGGGACGGCGGTCGAGCATCCTGAGCTGCACGATCCGGGCGGTGCCGGGCAGGGCGACGAGCAGGACCCCGAAGACCGCGGCCAGCAGCAGCGCCACCCCCATCGGCAGGGTGCCGTGTGCGCCGAGGAACGACACCTCGGCACGTTGTCCGTTCTG
Organism: Micromonospora sp. C51; assembly: GCF_018070435.1. Taxonomy (NCBI): domain Bacteria; kingdom Bacillati; phylum Actinomycetota; class Actinomycetes; order Micromonosporales; family Micromonosporaceae; genus Micromonospora; species Micromonospora sp. C51. The sequence goes on from NZ_JAGPXQ010000049.1 coordinate 30,878, forward strand.
CAGTACGAAGATCAGGAGCAGCAGGAGCACGAACGCGAACACCACGGCAGCGACCCAAACGCCGCCGATCCGTGAGCGCTTCACCGCCGGCCGCCTGGGCATCGCACGAGAAGCATCGGTGCCGCCGCGGCCGTTTGTCGGGAAGAATCGAACATGACTGTTCCGGGGTGCGGTCATCACGAACCGCCGCCTTTCGATGAAGGCCTGGCGCGCCTGAGAGCCGTTTTGCGCTGGCGTGCCTGGATGATGGTGGGCCCTGCGACGAGCTGTCGCGGTCCAGGGTGCCGGTGCTACGTGGATGCCTGGCCAGGAATGCGACGGAGATCCGGCGACCTGACCGGCGGATGTGGTGTGGCGGGTGGCCAACACGGTGACCTCGATCGGTGGGGTGCGTCCGCCAACGGCGAACTGTCAGCCACCGGGGTCCCGAGCGACACCGCAAGCGTACGCCTCCGCGACCGGATCGGCAGCCGCTGGCGCCGGCGCGGTCCGGTGGGCCGCCGGTCGTGCGGTGGCGTCACGCGGGAGTACGGTGTGACCGTCGCCCGAGACTTCGGCGCCGTACGGCAGCGCGTCCGTTCGACTGATCCGGGTCGGAGTCAGCAGTGGACAGGAACAACCCGGGGCGTGGCGATCCGATGACCGCCGATCGCCGGCGGCGGCTGTGGGCCGATGTCGTCGGTGCCGCCCGGGGTGGTGCCGTCGCGGTCGATCATGTCTGCGCGGCGGCGGTATCGGTCGCCGGTGTCGATTCGGGGGCTGTCGCGGTGATCCTCGACGCCACGCCGCGCGAACTGGTGTGTGCTACGGACCGGACGGCCTTGGAGCTGGAAGACCTGACCCTGACGCTCGGTGAGGGGCCGTGCGTGGACGCGACCACCGGTGGACCTGTTCTGGTCGGCGATCTGACCGTGCCGGAGTGCCGGAACCGCTGGCCGGCGTTCGCGCCAGCCGCGGTGTTCGCCGGGACCGGCGCGGTGTTCGCGTTGCCGTTACGGGTGGGCGGGATCCGCCTCGGTGTGCTGGACCTCTACCGGGCCTGCGCCGGTGACCTCGGGGCGGAGCAACTGGCCGACGCGCTGGTCCTGGCGGGCACGGCATGCGCGGTGCTGCTGGACGATGCGACGCGCCAGGGGGTGGACCGGGACGATCAGTGGCCCGAGCGGACCGGCCTGCACCACCCTGAGGTGCACCAGGCAACCGGAATGATCACGGTCCAGTTGGGAGTTTCCGCGGCGGTGGCGCTCATCCGGTTGCGCGCCTACGCGTACTCCCAGGACCGGCGCCTGCGGGATGTGGCGGCTGACGTCGTCGCCCGGCGCCTGCACCTCGGACCGGCCGGGGCACCTGGTGACCGGCATGGGTGAACTAGCGATCGGCGCCAGGCCGGCGCGTTACGGATCACGCCGTTGGGCGACCAGCGGTACCACTGATTGACGAGGTGACTGACATGGCCGAGACCCCGCTGGCCGACGTTTTCGTGGAGATGGCCGACACTCTCGTCGACGACTTCGACGTGATCGAGTTCCTGCACGTGCTGACCGAGAGATGTGTCGAGCTGCTGGGTGTGACGGCGGCCGGGCTGCTCCTGACCGACCAGCGGGACACGCTGCAGGTGGTCGCCGCCTCCTCCGAACGCACCCGACTGCTGGAGCTGTTCCAGCTTCAGACCGACCAGGGGCCCTGTCTCGACTGCTTCCATTCCGGGCAACCGGTGTCGGTCGCTGACCTGACCCGGGCCACTGCCCGATGGCCGAGGTTCACCGCGGCTGCGGCCGAGGTCGGTTTCGCCGCGGTGCACGCCCTGCCCATGCGCCTGCGCTCCGAGGTGATCGGCGCGCTGAACCTCTTCGACGTCCGGCCGGGGGACCTCGACGAGGACAGGCTCCGCATCGGTCAGGCGCTCGCCGACGTGGCCACCATCGGACTGCTGCAACACCGCGCCATCCACCGGCGCGACATGCTCACCGAACAGCTGCAAACCGCCCTGAAGAGCCGGATCCTGATCGAACAGGCCAAGGGAATCCTTGCCGAACGCCTCCAGGTGGACGTGGGCCAAGCCTTCGCGATACTGCGCGACGGCGCCCGCAGCCGCAACCGGCGACTGTCCGAACTGTCCCAGGCGATCGTTGACGGCTCCGAGCAGCTCGCGCCGGGACCGGTCGCCCACCGGCCCGGCTGACGACCGGCTCCACCGCCGAGTCGGCTGCCGAGAGCGGCGGCTTCCAGGGGTGTCGGTCGGCAAGGTGAAGGCGTACGGTTGCGGTGTCGCCCGGGTCCCCGGTGGCCGCCAGTCTCGCCGCCACCAGCCCGTTAGGGGCGTACAACAATGGTCACCCCCATCGTGACACCCACGGCCGTTTCGCTTCCTCCGACGCTGGACCCGGCAACGGGGGCCAGCGAGCAAACGTTGCGTCGACGCGCAGCCCTGGACGTCGACGATCCCGACCGGGCACGGCTGCGAACCCAGGTCATCGCGGCGAACCTGCCGATGGCCAGTCGATTGGCCCGCCGTTACACCGGCCGCGGAGAGCCCCACGAGGACCTGGCGCAGGTCGGCGCGCTCGGCCTGATCAGAGCCGTCGACGGATACGACGCCAACCGGGGTGTTCCGTTCGCCAGCTACGCCATCCCGACAATCCTCGGCAGCATCCGACGGCACTTCCGCGACTCGGCCTGGGCGATCCGGGTGCCGCGAGCGGCGCAGGAACTGGGCGCTCGAGTGCCCGAGGCCCGGGCCAGGCTAGGGCAGCAGTACGGTCGCGAACCGACTAACGGAGAACTCGCCGACCACCTAGAGGTGACCGCCGCCCAAATCGTGGCCGCCGTCGCCGCCTCCGATGTCTATCGCCCGCAGTCCCTGAACGATCCACGGCCCGGGGGCAACGGCATCGAGCGGCACGCGTACATCGGCGCCGTCGATCCGGGATACGCCGCGGTGGACGACCACCTCACCCTCCGACTGCTCCTCGCGGCGCTTCCGCCACGTGAACGTCGAATCCTGACCATGCGGTTCTACGGCGACCTGACCCAGGCGCAGATCGCCACCCGGGTCGGCCTGTCCCAGATGCACGTCTCCCGCCTGCTGAAACGTTCTCTGGCTCAGATGAGAGCCGGGATGCTCCGCTGACCGGTAGCCGACCGGTACCAGCCCGTTTCGCAGTGGTCGGTAGCACGACACTTCCGGACGGCGTTACCAGGGAGCATCCGATGAACATCGCCAGGCAGAAGACGTATTCTTCGGCAACGCGGCCAGCAGGTCAGGGCAAACTGGGTCGAGCGCGAGCTACCGGAGCGGGTGGATCCCGAAGAGCACTTTGGGCTGCTCGCCATCCTGCAGCTGGATCCGGCCGATCTCCCGGACGAGCCGTCCCGTGAGGTGCCCCTCCGCTCGGACCCCTTCGCCAGGCCACACCTCCTACCGCAGCGACGCCGTGCTCCGGCGCTATTGAACCAATCCGCTGCGACGGGTTGGTCGAATGACGAAAATTGGAGGTGAAGAGGCGTCGGAGCCGGCCGCCTCGGGTCGGCCACGGAGGAAGCGGGTGGCCTGGTGCGGCGTGCCCGCCAGAGCCGGTCCTGCGGCGGACGCCTCAACAGCTCATGGCCCGCCTGACCGGTTGGTCGAGCCACCGAGGAGACAGACAGACGGAGACGGACCAGCGAAAGCAGCCATCATGAGCGATACCAACCTCGGCATCGACGGGCAGCGAGGTAGTGACTATGCGAGCCTGTCCCGGCTGGTCCGAGCGGCGGGTCTGCTCGGGCGACGGCGGGGCTACTACGCAGTGCGGATCGGCCTCGTCGTCGGTTCCTTCGCCGGATTGTGCGCCTTGTTCGTCCGATTGGGTGAATCGTGGTGGCAGCTCGGCATCGCGGTGGCTCTGGCGGTGGTCTTCGCGCAGGCCGGGTTCATCGGCCACGATGCGGGGCACCGGCAGATCGCCAGCTCGCGGCGCGGGAACGACCTGATCGGCATCGTGCACGGCAACCTCCTGACCGGGCTCAGCTACGGCTGGTGGGTGGACAAGCACAATCGGCACCACGCACACCCCAACACCGAAGGCAAGGATCCCGACATCACCGTGGCGCCCCTGGCCTTCACCGCCGACCAGGCCCACCATCAACGTGGACTCCGTGCGCTGCTCGTGCGCTACCAGGCATATCTGTTCTTCCCGTTGCTTCTGTTGGAAGGCCTGCACCTGCACCTCAACAGCGTGAAGGCGGTCCTCGGTCCGCGCCGCATCGCCCGCCGACCCGTCGAAGCCGGACTGCTGGCCCTGCACCTGGGCGGCTACCTGACTGCCGTGTTCCTGGTCCTGAACCCGGTACAGGCGGTCGCGTTCATCCTCGTCAACCAGGGCGTGCTCGGCCTCTATCTCGGCTGCTCCTTTGCCCCGAACCACAAGGGCATGCCCATCCTCGACGCTGACGACAATGTCGACTACCTCCGGCGGCAGGTTCTCACCTCCCGCAACGTCCGCGGCGGGAGGTTCCTCGACATCATGCTCGGCGGCCTGAACTACCAGATCGAACACCACCTGTTCCCGAGCATGCCGTGTCCCAACCTGCGCCGCGCCCAACCCTTGATCAGGCGGTTCTGCGCCGAGCACGAGATCGACTACAGCGAAACCACGCTTGGCCGCTCCTGGGCCGAGGTACTGCGCCACCTGAACGAGATCGGATCTCCCGCACCTCCGGTCGTCACGCGTTGAGCTGCCGTGCGACCCGGGCGGGAGCTGAGGCGCCCTCCTGAGCCTGTTTGTCCGGATCGGTAGATCCGACATCTCGGGCGGGCCGATCAGCCAGTCGGAGAGTAGGCTGAGGATGTCGTCCTGGACCTCGGCGGCTCCGGTTCGCGTACTTCGCGCACCACCGTCGAGATGAGGTCCACGATGTCTAGGTTCACCGGCTCCGCCCGCTCCACCAACGTGCAGCCGGGCCCGCAGATCAACGACCGGCCCCGTCCTGGGCCGCGTGTCCGCGCCGGGGGTTCGCTTGTCGCGTTCGCAGCGTCCGCCGTGGTGCTGCTCCTGCTTTTGATCTTCATCCTACAGAACGGTCAGCGCACGGAGGTGCACTTCTTCGGCGCGCAGGGGCAACTGCCGATGGGAGTCGCGTTGCTGCTCGCTGCGGTGTTCGGTGTGCTGTTGGTGACCGTGCAAGCCACCGTGCGGCGCATCATCCGACTGCGGCTGTTGACCCGCAGGCACCGCACCACCTCCTACACCACCAACACCCGTCCGGACCCCGCCGACACCGACCCGGGCACCGACGTACCGGAGGGGCGGAACTGATGGTCAGCTCTGCCGAGGACCGCATGACGTGGGTCTGCACCGGTGAGCCGCCTACGGCACGCCTGCGGATGACCGACTCGCCGTCCAGCCGCGCGATGCTCGACGGCGGTTGGTGGCCCACCTCACGCGACCCGGTCGTCGAATTGTGCAGCCTGGTCACGGCGCTGACCGCACGGCGTGGTGGCGTGATCGAACGCATCATGTTGCAGCCGGCGGCCTGGGAAAGGCATCCGTGCCGCATCGGCGTCGGCGGTGCGGTGGTGCGAGTGGGCTGGTTCGCCACCCTCGGTGCCCAGTTGGTGATCATCACAGGCCGGCGGGATCTGCGGATCGACCTGGCCGTGATAGCACCCGAGACCACGTACGCCGCGGCGACGGCGGCCATGCTCGCGGCTTCCCGCCCCGCCAACACCACCCGCGCCGCCAACATCCTGTCCGTACCGCCCAGCCCTCGCTCACGACCGTTGGTCGCAGACGGCGACGATGTCGCCGTCTGGGAGACCGAAGGCGGCCATTTTCAACCCGATCGACACCCCACAGCGCCGGCCCGGGCCTGAACGCTCCAACCGGCCGGGTCGGCAGGCGCGGGGTCCGGGATCTCGGTTCGAGATCCCGGACCCCGAAGCCATCACCGACCAAGCCGACAGCCGGCCGCCGACTGAACGTCCGAGGAGCGGAGCAATCGCATGGAGTTCGATGTCACCATCGAGATTCCCAAGGGGACACGCAACAAATTCGAAATGGATCGCCGGACCGGCCGGATCCGACTGGACCGCACCCTGTTCACCGCTACCCAGTACCCGGCCGACTACGGCTTCATCGAATACACCCTCGGCGAAGACACCGACCCCCTTGACGCGCTGGTACTGGTACAGGAACCGACCTTTCCCGGCTGCCTCATCCGATGCCGGGCCATCGGCATGTTCCGCATGCGGGACGAGAAGGGGCCCGACCCGAAGGTGCTATGCGTGCCCACGGCTGACCCCCGCCTCGCGCACCTCGGCGACATCGCGGATCTGGAGCACTTCTACAAGCTGGAGATCCAACACTTCTTCGACGTGTACAAGGACCTCGAACCCGGCAAGAGCGTCGACACCGAACGCGGGATCTGGGCCGGCCGGACCGAAGCCGAGGCGGAGATCAAACACTCACAGGAACGCGCCCGCCAGTCCACCTCCGCCAGATGACCATGACCACGCCAGGCCGAGCCAGGGAGCATTCGATGAGCATCGCCAGGGACCGGATCGTCAATGTCCTTCGGGACCGGGGCCAGCAGGTCAGGGCTGACTGGGTCGAGCGGGAACTGCCGGTGCGGGTGGACCTTCATGAGCACGTGGGGCTGCTCGCCACTCTGCGTCTTGATCCGGCCGATCTTGCCGACGCATCATCCCCGTGAGGGTTGCCCTGCTCGGTCCGGTCGCCTGGCGGACGCCCCCGCACCACTACGGCCCTTGGGAGCAGGTGACCGGCCTGCTCGCCGAAGGACTTGTCACCCGGGGCGTGGAGGTGACCTTGTTCGCGACGCTGGACTCCGTCACCTCCGCCGCCCTTGACGGTGTGTGCCCCCGTGGGTACGCCGACGACGCGGCCATGGACGGCCGCGTGTGGGAGGCGATGCACGTCTCCCACGCGATGGCCCGCTCCGAGCAGTTCGACCTGGTGCACAGCCACCTCGACTGGCTGCCGCTGGCCTTCGCCGAGCACTGCCGTGTTCCGCTGCTCACCACCGTGCACGGCTTCTCCGGTACGGGGATCCTTCCGGCGTACGCCCGGGCCCGCTCGTCCTACGTGTCGATCTCCGACGCCGATCGGAGCGCCGAACTCGACTACGTCGCGACGGTGCACCACGGCGTCGACCTCACCGGACTGCCGTTCACCCGCGACGCCGGCCCCGGACTGGTCGCCTTCGGCCGGATCCACCCCGACAAGGGCATCCACACGGCCATCGAGATCGCCCGTTGCGCCGGCCGCCCGCTGACCATCTGCGGCATCGTGCAGGACGAGCGTTACTTCGCCGAACAGGTGGCCCCGCACATCGACGGCGACCAGGTCGTCTTCCTCGGCTCGGTCGGCCCGAGACGGCGTGCGGAGGTGCTGGGCGCGAGCACCGCCCTGCTGCACCCGATCGCCTTCGACGAGCCGTTCGGACTGTCGGTCGTGGAGTCGATGGTCTGCGGCACGCCGGTCGTCGCGTACGCGCGAGGGTCGATGCCGGAGATCGTCGATGAGGGGGTGACGGGGTTCCTCGTGCACACCATCGAGCAGGCCGTCGACGCGGTCACCCGGGCCGGCGGGCTGGACCGGGCCAGCTGCCGGGCCCGGGCCCGGCAGCGCTTCGACGTGGACCGGATGGTCACCGACTACCTGTCCGTCTACGACCACCTCACGCATCGACCGCGCCGCTGAACCCGGCCACCGCCAACGAATCCGTTCCGCCGGCCACACACGCTGGCCGGCGGACGCCGTCACCGCGTGAGGCCGCCCCTGCAGTCAGGCGGCGGCCGACAAACCGGAAGGCCCGAAACCCATGCCCAGCTATGGATTCCTCAGCACGCACCCACCGACGCGGTGCGGACTGGCAACCTTCAACTCCGCCCTCGCCGCCCACCTGACCGCTGACGGCGCGCGCGGCGGCATCGTTCGGGTCACCGACCGCGGCGACGACCTGCGGGCCGGATCCGGGGTCGTGCACACCTGGTCGACGCGTGCCCAGGTCGGATGGCGGGACGCCGCCGCCGTCCTGAACACCTTCGACGTGGCCGTCGTGCAACACGAGTACGGCATCTACCCCGGCATCGACGGCGAGGACGTCCTGCCGCTGCTGCGCCGACTCACCGTGCCGAGCATCGTGGTGCTGCACACCGTGCTCCGCCGGCCCTCGGCCCGGCAGAGGTCGCTGCTGGAGCAGATCGTCACCGCCGCCGGAGCGGTCGTCACGATGACCGACACGGCTCGCAACCGGCTGGTCGTCGGCTACACCGTACGCCCAGGCAAGGTCACGGTCATCCCGCACGGCGCCGCCGACCATGTCCGGGTCCCTGCCGACCGCCGTACCCGCCCGCACCTGCTTACGTGGGGACTGCTCGGCCCCGGCAAGGGCGTCGAGTGGGCGTTGCGGGCCCTCGCGCGGTTGCAGGATCTCGGCCCGACACCCACCTACACCGTCGCGGGCCGGACCCATCCGAAGGTGGCCGCGCGCCAGGGGGAGGCGTACCGGGCGGGACTGCACCGGCTCGGCGCGCAGCTGGGCGTCGCCCATGCCGTGGACTACCAGGACGTCTACCACGACCAACCCACGCTCGCCGGTTTGATCCGCTCCGCCGACGTGGTCGTGCTGCCCTATGACTCCCGGGAACAGGTCACCTCCGGGGTGCTCATCGAGGCGGTGGCCGCCGGGGTGCCCGTCGTGGCCACGGCGTTCCCGCACGCCGTCGAGCTGCTCACCGGCGGTCCCGGTCTGGTCGTACCCCATCAGGATCCGGCGGCGCTGGCCGCCGCCATCCGGCGGATCCTCAACGAACCGGGCCTGGCGGCTCGGCTGGCCGGCCGCGCTCGGCCGCTCGCTGCGGACCTGCGTTGGCCGGCGGTGGCGGTCCGGTACGGCACCCTCGCCGAACGGCTCGTCGCCGCCCACCCGCCCGTGGTCAGCGCGGCATCGGCGTGACCACGACCGCCAGCCGCCCCAGCACGTCGGACCGCGGTCCCCGGCGGACCGCGCCCGCGCCGAGCTTCGCGCACCTGATCCGGCTGAGCGACGACACCGGCCTGTTCGAACACGCCCGGCACGCCATCGTCCGCCGCGAGCACGGCTACTGCACCGACGACGTCGCGCGCGGCCTGGTCGTCGCCAGCCGCGAGCCGGAACCGACCGAGGAGGTGCTCCGGCTCGCCGAGCGTTACCTGGCCTTCCTGACCCACGCCCAGGACCGCGGCGGCGCTTTCCGTAACCGGCTCGGTCATGACCGGCGTTGGACCGACGAGCCCGGGCTCGGCGACTGGTGGGGCCGGGCGCTGTGGGGGCTGGGTACCGCCGCTGCCCGCAGTCCCGCCTCGTGGATCCGGGAAGAGGCACTTGTCGCCTTCAGCCGCGGTGCCGCCCGGCGCTCCCCGGCGCCACACGCGATGGCCTTCGCCGGGCTCGGCGCCGTCGAGGTGCTGCGCCGCCACCCGACCCACACCGCTTCGGCCACGCTACTGGCGGATGCGGCCGCTGCGGTCGGCCGCCCCGGATCCGACCCACGGTGGCCCTGGCCGCAGCAAGGGCTCAGCTACGCCAGCGCGGCTCTCGCGGAGGTCGTCATCGTCGCCAGCCAACTGCGGCACGACGGGCCACCCCTCGACGACGGTCTGCGAATGCTGGGCTGGTTGCGCGACATCCAGCTTCGCGACGGGCACCTGTCGGTGGTACCCGCCGGCGGGTGGCGGCGCGGCGCGGCACGGCTGCCCCACGACCAGCAACCGATCGAGGTCGCCGCCTTCGCCGACGCCTGCGCCACCGCCGCCACGGTCACCGGCGACCCCGGCTGGGAGGCCGGAGTACGGCAGGCGGTCGGCTGGTTCCTCGGTGACAACGACGTCGGCATGCGGATGTGGGATCCGTCGACCGGCGGCGGCTACGACGGGCTGACCTCGCACGGACCGAACCTCAACCAGGGCGCCGAATCCACCCTCGCCCTGATCTCCGCCCTGCAGCATGCCCGGCGATGGTCGTGACCGGCACCACGATCCGCCAACCGGATTACCCGTTCTAGGAGTACATCTCGCGATACTGACACGTCCCGATTAGTGCTTTTCTGGCTATTTGCCGTTTTGAAGCGATTTTGCGCGGATACACTCCGACCGACGCTTTGGGGGCGCTCGTCGCAAGCGTCAGTACAACTTTCGCATTGTGGAATCTGCCCGCTGGCGGGCTCTTGGTTGGTGGGGGCATCCCGTGTCGAGATCTGCTTGGCTCGCGTATCGCGTGCGCCGTCGTTCTGCTGCAATGTTGATGGCGGGGGCTGTCGCCGCTACGACGATCCTTGTCGGCGTCGTGGGGACACCGGCCTGGGCCCAGTCCCCGGTGCCGTTGGGGGTTGCCGAGACCTACGGGGTGTTGGCCGGTCAGGAGGTCACCGACGTTCCGCCTCCCGTCGGTCCTTCGGTCATCAACGGGGACCTGGGTGTTTGGCCGGGTACGTCGGTCACTGGGGCTCCCGTGGTGAACGGCGAAACGCACGTCGGTGACACAGAGGCGATGCAGGCCCAGTCCGATCTGACCACCGCGTACAACTTCGCCGCGGCTGAGCCCACGACCAGTACGGTCGGCGAACTCGGCGGCCAAACCCTGGTCGCCGGGGTGTACACGTCGCCTGCCACCATGTCTCTGACCGGCACCGTGACGCTGGACGGGCAGAACGATCCCAACTCGGTGTTCATCTTTCAGGCAGGATCCGATCTGATCACCGCGGTCGACAGCCGGGTCAGCCTGGTCAACGGCGCTCAGGCGTGCAATGTTTTCTGGCAGGTCAGCAGTTCGGCGACCCTGAACACCAGGTCCGTCTTCGTCGGAAGCATCTTGGCGCTGCAGTCGGCGACCCTGGGTGAGGGAGCTACCGTCGCTGGACGGGTGTTGGCCCGCAACGGTGCCGTCACGTTGATTAGCAATACGATCACGCGACCGTTCTGCGCCGCGTCCATCGCGCCACCGACCATCTCGAAGGCTTTCGGGGATGCGACGATCCCGTTGGACGGGACGACGTCGCTGAGTTTCACTCTCAGCAACCCCAACGTAGGTACGGCGTTGACCGGTGTCACCTTCAGCGACGCGTTACCCGCCGGGCTGGTGGTGGCCACGCCGAATGGTCTGACTGGTTCGTGCGGTGGTGGCACGATCGCTGCGACGGCCGGTGGTGGCAGCATCAGCTTGACCGGTGCGACGTTGCCGGCTGGTGGGAGTTGCACGTTCTCGGTGGATGTCACCGGCACGACCAGTGGCACGAAGGTCAACACGAGCAGTCCGGTGGACTCGAACGAGAGCGGCCCGGGTGCCGCCGCGTCGGCGAGCGTCACGGTCGGCGCGGAGGTCGTCGCGCCACCGACGATCGCCAAGGCTTTCGATGACGCGACCATTCCGGTTGGCGGGACGACCTCGCTGGGTTTCACTCTCACCAACCCGAACGTGGACACCCCGCTGACCGGGGTCGGTTTTTCTGACGCGCTACCCGCCGGGCTGGTGGTGGCCACGCCGAATGGTCTGACTGGTTCGTGCGGTGGTGGCACGATCGCCGCGTCGGCCGGTGGTGGCAGCATCAGCTTGACTGGTGCGACGTTGCCGGCTGGTGGGAGTTGCACGTTCTCGGTGGATGTCACCGGTACGACCAGTGGCACGAAGGTCAACACGAGCGGTCCGGTGGACTC
>NZ_JAGPXQ010000005.1:0-253789 GCF_018070435.1 Micromonospora sp. C51
GCCGCCCAGCGCCGCCCAGCCTCGCCCCGCTGGCGCCCCGCTGGCGCCGCCCAGCGCCGCCCAGCCTCGCCCCGCTGGCGCCCCGCTGGCGCCGCCCAGCGCCGCCCAGCCTCGCCCCGCTGGCGCCGCCCAGCGCCGCCCAGCCTCGCCCCGCTGGCGCCCCGCTGGCGCCGCCCAGCCTCGCCCCGCTGGCGCCGCCCAGCGCCGCCCAGCCTCGCCCCGCTGGCGCCCCGCTCGCTTACGCGCGCGTAGCCAGCCGGCCGGCGGCGCGTTTACGCAGGTCAGCGCGCTTAAGGTAACCCTGGGTGCGTGACCTGGTCGGCGGGGGGGTTCCGGCCTTACGCGCGCGTAGCCGGCCGGCCGGCGGGTTTCCGCAGGTCAGCGCGCCGATCGGCGCCTGCGTGCGCGATGGCCCGTGGCGGGCGCCTACGCGCGTAGCCGGGCCCCGGCCTACCCTTGGCGCTTGCCCAGCGCTTACACGCGCGTGCGCCGCGCCCAGGGCCGCGCGGCCCGGTTGGGGCGCGTTGAGTTGCAGCTCGCGCGCTTGCCGGCCCGCCGATCGCGCACGCCGGCGCCTGGGCGCACGCCTGGGCCCGGTCTGCGCGCGGCGGCCCACGCCTAGCGCGCGTCGCGCCGAGGAGCCGGCCGCGTGCCTACGCGCGGGTGGCTGCGGCCCGCGCTGGCCTGCGCGGCGCGCGCCTCGGGCCTCGTGGCCCGCCTACGCGCGCGTGCCCGTCGCGCGTAGGCGGGGGCGGCGCGGGGGCGCGGGGGCGCGGGGGCCTTTCGGGAATGGGGCGGGCGCGGGCCCGCGCGCCTGCGCTTTTTATTCTTTCGCGGGGGCGGGCTAATTGCGCGGGGCGCGTTTCTAGAGAATTGCGGGGCGGGCGCCGTATTGGGTTTCGGTGAAGCTGGGAAAGCGCTTCTGACCTGGGGATTTGACAAGTAGCGCAGTCGTCTGAAAGCATTTTCGGCATCCCAGCAAAAGCCGTTTCCGAAACGGCCAACCCAACAACGGCCGAACCGTTCGGCCTATCTCAAGGAGGCGCGCGCAATGGTTCACACGCTCGTACTGCCCGCGAACATCGACCCGACGATCATCTGCGCCCAGCAGGACTGCCCGCGTAAGCAGCGACACCACGTCGGCGACCACGGCTGCGGTTACCTCGAATCGCCCGACCACGCTGGGCTGGTGCGCAAGAACCGCTGCAACTCGGTCGACTGCGCCTACAGCGCGCGGCGCCACCACCGGCCGGGCGCCTCGAAGCACTGCCGGTTCCTCGCGCCGCGTAACGGCCGCGTCATATGGCGCTGACCGGCGCTGCCCGGTACTCACCGGCCCGCTTCGGCGGGCCGGGCGGGTGCCGAGTGGTGCCGGGCAGCCCGCCCGATACCCCAACCAGCCCGGCCGAGCGCGCCGGGCACGTCAACAGGAGGAACCAACATGCGAGTCATCAGCGCAACCGAGGTCGAGTTCACCACGCCCACTGAGATCGAGGTCGCCGACCGGCACGCGGAGCTGCTCAACAGCGGGCTGAGCTACGAGGGGGCGGTCGAGCGCATCGAGAACGGCGCCCGCGAGGACGAGCAGAACTGGGTGCTGCAGGCGCTCGCCGAGCCGAAGTTCCGCACGTACCTGAGCACCGGCAGCCCGGAGCTGGCCGCCGACGCCCGACGCCAGCCCGCGTCCGTTCCGGAGCTGAAGGGCGAGCGCACGTCCCACCGGGACGGTCGCTACCGCGTCTACACCCGCGAGCACCTGCCGTTCGACGCGCTGCCGGAGGGTCACCCCGGGGCGCTGGTCAGCCTCGATTGGAGCGTCGCCGTGACGCGCGAGGGCCGCTGCGGGGAGTACACGTACGCGGTCGGCGCCGTCCGGCTCGTGGACGGCAAGGACCTGGTGCAACACGCGCTGGAAGGCACCCCGTGCGAGAGCTACCGCGACGGCTACCGCATCGCGTACGAGGCCGGGCTGCTCGGCTTCATGGTCTACGAGTACGACGCGGCCCGGTACGGGCTGCCCACTGTGGCCGACGCCACCGCCTGACCAGCAACGCCCCACGGCGCCCGCCGCCCCCGCGAACAGCGGGGACGGCGGGCGCCCGCGTTTCTACCACCCCGTCACCGCCCGAAACCCAGCCCGCCCGGCCAGGCACGGCCGCGCGTAACCACCGGAGGAACCGCCATGACCAACACGACCACGGCCGCCCCGATCGCCCCGCGCACCACCGTCGGCACCGCCACCATCGCCGCGCTGCACACCGACCCGTACGTGGCCGTCAACCTCGGCGGCGTCGAGTACCGCCTGAACATCGACCTGGCGCGCGTCTTCGAGCGGACGTCGCGGCCGATCGTCGAGGCGGTGGTCGTCGAGGCGCAGCGGCTGATGCGCCGCCACGTCGGCTACGCCCCCGCCCCGGGCAGCCGCGCGCAGTTCGACAACCGGCGCGGCACGCTCACGTTCGCCGTCGCCGAGATCCCCGGCCGCTGCGACACCTGCCTGCACGGCTGCGCCTGCCAGCCGCTCAGCGACGGCTGCGCCCACTACCGGTGCCGCGCGTTCCCGGCGCCCGACCTGGTGAACTCCTGCCCCGGCGTCGCGGTGATCAACCCGCCGCGCCCGCAGCGGCCCACCACTCGCCACGCCCACCTGGCCCACCGCTGACCACCGGCCCCCGACCGCACGCCGATCCCATCCACCCACGCACGAAAGGCATCGCCATGACCACCACACCCGCACACCCCGCCAACCACACCACCGCCCGCTCCAACGGCGACAGCCGGCCGTTCACCAACGTCCAGAGCGTGATCGACCTTCACCTGGGGCGCGTGCTCAGCGACATCGACGGCGCGCGGACCGCGAACTCGCACCTGCGGCGCACCGCGCCGCAGGACCGGACGGGGCGCGAGGTCGCCCTCCGCCTGTCCGGCGCCGCATTCGGGCGGCGCATCGTCGGTGCGCTGCTGGCCCTGCGCCGGGCGGGCCGGCGGTTCATCGCCGTCGACCGCTGGGAGGCAACCCTGGAGGCGCTAGAGGACCTGCCGGCCCCCGGACGCCCGCTGCAGGTCGTGTTCATCTCCCGCGAAGAGGTCCTGCCGCGCGTCGGCTCCTTCGTCTATGCGATGCAGGACGCGACCGGCGCTCACGTCGGCGTGCTGCGGCGCTACCGCAACGGCGAGTGGTTCGCCGCCCGGCTCGGCCCCAACGGCGAGCGGGCCTGGGCGGGCGGTCACGCGTACGCCGAGGCCGCCGCATACGGCGTCGGGTGGCTGATCGCCGACCGCTGACCGGCGCTGCCCGGCGCTCACCGGCCCGCTCCGGCGGGTCGGGCGGGCGCCGAGTGGCTCCGGCCGCTACCGCACCACATCCCAACCCGCTCAACGCCCGAGAGGACCCACCATGCCCGCGAAAGCCAAACCCAAGACCCCAACCCCACCGCCGGCCGCGCCCAGCCTGCAGCTCACCGTCGGCCGCGACGCGCTCATCGACGCCGTCACGTTCGTCGCCCAGGCGCTGCCGAAGCGGCCGAAGGTGCCCGTGCTGGGCGGTGTGCTGATTCACGCGTCGCACGTCGGCGTGATGCTGGCGTCGTTCGACTACGACGATTCGCGCGAGGTCGACGTCGTTGACGCGTCGACGGTCATCCCGGGCCGCGTGCTCGTCGACGGCAAGACGCTGCAGGCGATCGTCAAGAAGCTGCCGAAGAAGGGCGGCCTCGTCACGCTCACGGGCGTAGGCGTGAAGGTGGCGGTGCAGTGCGGGGAGTCGACGTTCGACCTGCCCACGCTGCCCGTGGACGACTACCCCACGCTGCCCGCCATGCCGCCCGCCGTCGGGTTGGCTTTCGCGGACGCGCTGCTGGCCACTGTGTCGTCGGTCGCGGGCGCCGCCGCCACGTCCGCGAAAGCCGGCGAGTGGCTGCGCGGGGTGAGCGTCAGCGCGCAGAACGGCGTGCTGACGCTGGCCGCGACCAACCGGTACCGGGCGGCGGGCCGTGAGGTCCCGTTCACCGCCATGGGCGGCGCGTTCGAGGCGCTCGTCAACGCGAAGGCGCTGACCGACACGCTCACCCGTTACGCGAAGATCAGCCGCGCGGTGGTGCAGATCGGCTACGGCGACGGCGACGGCGCTCGCCTGTTCAGCGTCGCGGCCGGCCCGTACCGGGCGACCATGCGCCCGATCGACCGGCCCAACGGGGCGAAGGCCCCGCGCGACTTCATGGACGACGCGAAGCGGGCGCGGACGGGGTACGCCGACGTCGACACCACCGCACTGGCGGAGGCGGTCGAGCGGGTGAGCACGGTGCTCGCACGGGAACGGCCGGTCAAGCTGGCGTTCGACAGCGGGCGGCTGGCCCTGGAAGCCAACACGCTGTTCGGCAGCGAGCCGGCCGGCCGTGACGAGGTGCTCTGCACCTACGCGGGCGGGGCGACGGTCAAGCGCGTCCTGCCCAAAGACCTGATCGAAGCGCTCAAGGCGCTGCAGGCGCAGCGCGTGCGGCTCGTGCTGGGCACCGGGCAGCCGCTGCTGATGGAGCCGCTCGACGCGGCCGGTCGGGAGCTTCCCGGCGCGTGGCACCTGCTCGTCAACAACGCGCCGTACGTGGGCCCGCTCGACGCGGTCCGGATCAGAATCGCGGTTGAGGAGCACGCGGCGGCGTGGTTCCGCCACCCGATGGTGGGGGGCGACCGGGAGGCCGTGGCGCGGTACGTCAGCGAGGGGCCGCTCAGCGCGGTGTGCGACCGACACACGCTGCAGGTGGTGTGGGAGAACGTCGCGGCGCTGATCGCGCGACACCCGGAGTGGCTCGAACTGTCCGCTGAGCAGGTTGCGCAGATCGTCGCGCAGCGCGCGGCGGAAGCCGAGAAGGATGCGAACGACGCGTGGGCGAAGGTCCAGGAGGAGAAGTACGGCGAGGCGCTGTCCCTCATCGACGCGGCCGAGCGGAAGGCGCCGGACCACCTGGTCAAGGGCAAGCACACCTGGGCGGACCTTCGGGCGAAGGTGGAGGCACGCCGGACGCGCGCGGAAACGGCCGACGCGGAGAAGGCGCCCACCGCGGAGCCGGCGGACGCGGCCGGCGCGGTCGAAGCGGCGGGCGAGGAGGCGCCCGTGGTCGCGGTCGAGGCGGCGCCCGCCGTCGACCCGCAGCCTGCGGGCGGGCCGTTCGAGCCGCGCCTGGAGCGGCTGCAGCCGTACCTCACCCACGGGCCGGACTACATCCGGGCGGTGGCCGAGGGCGTCAGCTACGCAATGCGCAAGCGCGACACGGGCGGTTCGACGTGGGACATCGACATGCTGGAGGCGGAGGTCGCGGCCGGGTTCCGGGAGAGGACGGACCTGTCGCGGGCACGGGCCGGCCTGCCGGTCGCACCGACGGCGACGCTCGCCCAGGTGGAACGCGCGAAGCAGGTGTTCGACCTGTACGCGGCAGGGAAGTACGCGGAGGCGTTGGCGGCCGTCGAGGTCGGCGAGGCCGAGGGCGCCGACGTGGTGCTGGGCACCACGGTCAAAGGCAACGCGTACGGCTGGCAGCAGGTGCGGGAGCGGATCGTGGCCAAGGCCGGCACGGATGTGCAGCCCGCCCCGGTCGCCCCGCCCGCCCCGGTCGCCCCGCCCGCCCCGGTCGCCCCGCCCGCCCCGGTGGTCGAGCAGACGCCCGCCCCGGGCGAGGAGCCGACGACCGCCGTCGCCCCCATCGTCGGGTACATCGGCAAGAAGACGGGCACGGTGCGTTGCGCATACGACGCCAAGCGGCTGGGCCAGTTCGGCCAGCGCGTCCACGAGGGCGAGCCGGAGGCGGCGCAGCCGTGCGACGTCTGCGGGAAAATGCTCGACGGCAGCGAGCCGCAGCCGCCGGTGGTCGACCTGGAGCAGGTGTTCGCCGCGCCGATCGCCCCGGCGGCGCCCGTCGCCCCGGTCGCATTCGTCGCACCGGCCGCCTCCGAGGTGCCGCAGCCTGCAGTGCAGGCGCCCGCCCCAGTGGTCGACGTATTCACGTCCCCGGCGGCGCACGTCGAGCCGGCCCCCGCGTCCGCCCCGCAGGCGGTCGACCCCGGCGTGCAGTTGGCCGCGCTGACCGACCTGCCGGCGCACGTCATCGCAGCCGCCACGGCGGCGGCCCGCGCCGCGCTCAACACCACGCCCGCCCAGCCGGTCGCGACGCCCGCCCCGCAGGCGGTCGACCCCGGCGTGCAGTTGGCCGCGCTGACCGACCTGCCGGCGCACGTCATCGCAGCCGCCACGGCGGCGGCCCGCGCCGCGTTCAACACCACGCCCGCCCAGCCAGCCCCGCAGGTCATGGAGCGGCTCGTCGGCAACGCCGCGCCGACGGTCGCAGCGGCGGAGCCGGCCGGTGAGCGGCGGACGTACGCGATGGCGGCTGGTACGCGATACAAGGCGACCGGCAAGGCGCTGCAGGGCGCGCTCGACCTGTGGCAGAGCGGCGCGTACCGGGTCAAGGTCCACAAGGACACGCGGACGCTGACCGTCGCGGTGACCGGCGGCGTGGCCGAGTGGCCGTTGGTCGACGCGATGGTCGCCCAGGCGCTCGGCGGGACGCTGACCGTCGTCTGACTCATCCACGCAGCACCCGGGGCGCGCCCTGTCGGCGGGGGGTGCCCCGGTGCTTTCTCCCCATCAACAACACGCTCGAAAGGCCAAACATCATGGATGACATCAACGGCACAACCCCGACGCGTTTGGCGTTCACGGTCACGGAATCCTGGCTCGGCGGAGACGTCGCGGTGTGGCAGGTACGCGTCAACAGGCGGCTCGTGGCGAAGGTGGCGTGCGAGAAGAGCCGCGGCATGATCGACTCCGACGAGTTGCGCGACGCACTGGCGAGCCGCTACGGCGTGCGCAGGCAGGCGGTGCAGTTCGATCGCAAGCGCACCGACCGCTCGCGGATCGTCCCACGCGCCGGCTACATCGACCTACCCGATGGGGTGCCGGCGACTCTGCGGGCAGGCAACGGGTTCGAGTTGGACAGTGAACACGGCGGGGTGTTCCGCGTGAGCCTGCACCGGGGAGGTGTGCTGGTCGACCGGCGCCACGACCTGACCGAGGACCGCGTCGCTCAGGTGATGCGCGAGATGCGGCAGGCACACCGGGATGCAGAGCTGGCCGCGATGCGTTGCAACCACACCAGCGGAAAGCCGGGCTGCGACAAGCGCGGATGCCCGGGTCAGCCGCCGTGGCCAATCGTGCTGGATCGCGACGTCGTGCACATCGGCGCGGAGGCGACTCCGACCGAGACGGGCGCGGCGACGATCGGACGGATGATCGCCGACGGGCTGCGGCGGTTGACCGGCGTGGAGGTGACCGGGCTGACGTGCGGCAACAACGGTTGGGCGGACATCCGCCCAAACGCGCGGAAGATCGGCGGGTGGAGGATGCAGGCGGCCGGCCTGGACGTGACGGTCGTGTCGCACGAAGTCGCGTACGACGGGCGCCACATCCCAATCCCGCAGGTGACGGTGTACATCGGCGACGGAGTGATCCTCGGCGACGCGCAGCGGTCGGCTCGCCCGAAAGCGGAGTGGACGGGTGAGGTGGCGCGGATGGTAGCCCCGCACGTGGAGCGGGCCAGCGACGCTGCGGCGCTGGCACAGCCGGCGCCGAAGGACGGGTGGCGGCTGAAGTGCCCGCCCGTCGGGTACCTGGTACGGCACGCGACCGGGCTGGCGACGGTGGTGGAGCCGCGTGTCGACGGCGCCGTGCTGGTGGTCAACGACTCGCAGGGCCGGGAGCACTACGCCGACCGCGACGCGGGCGGCTGGTGGACGGTGTTCCCGCCGGAGCCGAAGGCAATGCTGCCCCGGGCGCAGATCCGGCCAGGTGTCAAGTTCCACGCCAGCGCGCTGTACGAGTGCCCCGTCTGCCACCACGCGGTACCGATGCAGTCGCTGTCGCGCAACCTCGCGCCGCACGAGGGGTGCGACTTCGCCGGCGGTGAGGGTCTGTGGCTGTGGCAGGCGCCGCCGCTGTGGCCCGCGATGCTGCGCGTCGAGGCGGGTGAGTACGTCAACCGCAGCTTCGAAACGGCGTCGTGGTGGGATCGACACAAGCTGGTGCCGGGCGACTACCCGCTGCGCCTGGTCACCCTGCAGGGTAAGGAGGTCAGCACGCCCGAGTACGCCTACGCCGTGTCGGGGCGGGTGCGGACGGTGCTGGTCGAGTCGTACCGGGAAAACCGGCTGTTCTCGGCGGTCAGCGCGGACCACACCCGCCCGAACACGCCGAGCAGCGTGGCTGTCAGCATACGGCCGTACGTGTGCCACGAGGGCGTGAAGGTGCTCGACGGGCACGCGACCATCGTCCCCGCGGAGCCGGAGGCCGCGACGGAACCGGAGGCGGTGCCCGAAGCGACCATGACGGAGGCCAAGGCGCCGCCCGTGCCCGAGCCAGCGGTGGAGGCAGCGCCGGCCGCCGAGGCCACCCCGCCCGCCCAGCCGAAGCCGGCGGGGATGAAGCCGAGGCGCGAAACGTACAAGGGCCGCAAGCTGCTGGTGCGCAAGCGCCCGCGCCACTGGGGTTACCTGGAGGTCAGCGTCAACGGGCAGGTGGTGTCAATGCCGATCGGGTCGACACCGGAGCAGATGGACGCGCAGATCAGGCAACTGCGCGGTGAGATCGACTTCGTCGACCGGTGGAACATTGTCGAGCCCGGCCGGTACCCCGACCACTGGTTCAAGGGCGCGCCGAAGCCCACCACCGAGGAGATCGCGTCGGCGCACGCGTGGCACAAGGAGGAGCAGAAGCTCAAGGCGCAGCTCGCCGAGCCGGCACCCGCCGAGCCGCAGCCGAGCCCCAGCGGGCCGACATACGACCTGGACCGCCTGCCGCCGATGATGCGCGGTCGGATTGTGAAGCACCTCGACCGGCAGCCGGTGCGCCACGACGGGGAGGTTACGTCCTTCCGGGAGGTGTACAGCCGCGCCGTCGGCAAGTACAAGCAGTGCACGCAGGTGGCGGGCAAGACGGTCACGGACTACCGGTTCAGCCTCGACGAGCAGGGCATCCGGTTCCTGAGCGTCCCGAAGTCGGTGTGGACGGTGGCCCGGTTTGGCGACGCCGATCAGCCCGTCGAGCCCACCGCCACGCAGCCGTCCGGCGAGGCGGCTCCCACGACGGAGGCTCCCTGGCAGGAGCCGATCACGGAATGGGTGATGTGGGGCCGCAACGACGCCTACGTGCCCGAGCCCATCAAGCTCACGGGCGGCAGCCTGCGGCACTGTGAGGCCCGCAAGCGGGAGCGCGAGGCCGAGGGCGGCTGGGGCGAAACCCTGCTGATCCTGCCGAAAGGCCAGCCGTACCCGGCCGAGCAGGCGACGGTGACCGCCGCGCCCACGCCGGAGCAGGAGCCGCAGCGCGAGCTGGCCACGGCCGGGGCGCCCACGGGCGGGCGGCACGACCCATGGGCGTCGGAGCTGGACCTGTAGGGCAACGAACCGCACGCAGAAGGCACCACGCCCCGGGGCACCGCCCCGGGGCACCCACGTTTTAGGGCAACCAGGCAACGCCGGCCCCTCCGCGCACGAGCGGGGCCAGCGCCGTTTCTAACACGCAGGAGAAAGGACATGACGTGAGGGCGTTAACTTCGAACATCAGAGTCGCGGCCGGGCGGTGCGACGGCTGCGGGTACGTCACCGCCCTGTACGGGCAGCCGCAGACCACACCGTGCGGCAAATGCAAGGGCCTGGTCAAGCTGACCCACACCACAGGCACTCCGGGGCGCACGCCGTGCGATGACCGTTGCCAGTACGCCATCGGCAACACCTGTGACTGCCTGTGCGGGGGCGAGAACCACCGCGTCGGGTACATCGCGCCGCCGCCGTGGGTGATCGAACGGGACGCGCAGCGGCACGCCGAGAAACTCGCCAAGGCGGAGCAGGAGGAAGCGAAGCGGCGCAAGGCGGCCGAGCATGGGCGGGCGGAGCTGCTCGCCGCGTACCCGATCCTCGCGGACCTGGACGACAGCCGGTACGCGTTCATGGGCGAGTTCGCCGACAGCATGCGCGAGGCGTTCCGGCGCGGGCAGATGACGCCCCGCCAGATCGAAGCGGCGTGCCAGCTGGTCGAGCGGACCCGGGAGCGCGACGCCCGGGACGCGCAGCTGCAGGCGTCGCGGACTGTTGCCCGCGCGGCGGGCGTGCGGGCACCCGTCGGCAAAACGACGTTCACGGGCGAGATCGTCAAGGCCAAGCGTAAGCAGGTGGCCACGCGGCGGCGCAGCTCCGTCGACGGCAACCGCACGGTGATCAAGGTGACCGTGCGGGGACCGGAGGGGTGGACGGTGTGGGGCACGCTGCCGCGTGCGGCGTACCCGGCGCAGTACACCGCCGACAGCTTCGACGCGTGGCTGCGCGCGCTTCCAGGGCAGACAATCACGCTCACGGCGACCGTCGCGCCGTCTGACGACCCGACGCACGGGTTCTTCGACACCCCGCGCCTGGTCGCCGGGCCCACGGCCGCGCCGACGCCGACCCAGGTGCCCGCCCCGGTGGGGGTGCCCGAGCCCGCGCAAGGGCCTGCCCCCGCACCCCTGCCTGCGCAACGCGACCCGTGGGCGGACCTGCTCGCGGAAGCTATCAAACACCCTTTCTGAGCTGCAGGTTTGACAATCCGTCGAGTCAGTGACCTAACATTGGCCGAACGTTTGAGCCGATGATGTTGCTCCGTTCCGAAGGAACCCACCAGCCCGCAACCACGCGCCCCACGAAGCCCGACGATTCCACGACAGCGACACGCATGACGGCGGCGAATGGCGCCGTCCGCAGCTCACCGGTCCGTCCCAACGGTCCACACAGCTGCGGGCGGCGCCGTTCGCCGCTTTTCGCCCCCCACCCACACCCGAGATAGGAAGGCCACCCGTGATCATCGAAGCCGCTCGCACCGCTCCCGCCCGCAACTCCACCCGCCCCGCCAGTACCCGCCGCCTCGTATCCGTCGAAGCGTTGCTCGACTTCCACCTACGCCGTGCCCGGCTGATGGTCCACACCGTCCGGTACAAGACCTGGAGCGTCGCGCAGCCCTCGGACCGGGTCGCCCCGTGGGATCGCCACACCCGCGCCGACGTAGCCCTAACCCTCCAATGGGTCGCCAGTGAACGGCGTATCGTCGCCGCCCTGCTGGCGCTGCGCCGGGCCGGTGTCGAGCAGCTCACCGACACACGCTGGGCAACCACCCGGTTCACCGTCGCCAACCAGCCGACACCCCCACGGTCGCTGCAGGTGGTCGCATGGGGTGAAGGCGTGATGCGTGACCTCGACGGCCTGCGCGTCGGGACGCTCTGGTGCGACAGAAGCGGCGCCTGGTTCGCGGTCCGGCGCGGCCGGAACGACAACACCCCGGCGGGCTGGATGATCGCCGGCGACTACGAGACCGCCGAGAGCGCCGCGTACGCCGTCGGGTGCCTCATCACCGACCACTGACCGGACCCCGGCTCCACAGATCGGCCCGCCCCAGCACACCGGGGCGGGCCGATCGGCGCTTCAGCCGCCGTCCAGAACAGACCGCTCAACGGGAGGAATCACCGTGTCCGCTACTCGCCCCGCCCCCGACCCCAACGCCGTCCCACCACGTCCCAACACCGGCGAAGCCTGCTACAGCATCGCGTCGCTGATCGACCACCACCGGCGCAAGGCACGCAACTTCATCACGGGTTCAGAACACCACCGCTGGAACCTCGGTCAGACCTGGCACTACATGAGCATCTACAGGTCCCACCCGGGCGACGTCGCTGCCTGCCTCAGCTCCGCGGCCGACCAACGGCGACTCCTGGCCGCCCTGTACGCGTACCGACGGTCCGGGGTGACGCATATCCGTGGTTCGCGCTGGGTGGGCCTCAAGGACGCGATCCTCAACGACGCGCCGCCGAGGTCTCCGCTCATGGTCGTCAACACCGGGCACGGGGGGCTCGTCGAAGACGACAGCGGACGAGGGTCCTACCCGCTGGCCGTCGGCGAGCGCTTCGTCGGCGAGGTGTGGAGCGACCGGGACGGCAGGTGGTGGGCCAGCCGCATGGGACCGGCCGGCACTCCCGTGGGGATGACCACCTCCGGTTCGCACCGCCACCCCGACGCCGCCGCATACGCGGTCGGCTTCCTCGTCGCCGACCACTGACCGGCGCTACTGCCCACCCAACCCGGACTACCGCGGAAGGAACCACCCATGACGACCGATGGCATGCAGGACATTACGGCCGGCGGCAAGGAGCAGGCACAGGCGCTGTACGAGGCCACAGTGGCCGCGTTGAACGAACGCTACGAGCTGGTCTACGTCGACTACCGGGACCAACTGAGTGACCGGGACGTGCAGGACCTGCTCAACGGCGACGCGGACACCGTCTACGACCGGTTCGACGAGGGCTGGCTGAGCGAGAACCGGAGCCACGGCGCGACCTACGAGGTCGAGCAGATCACGACCGAAGAGGAGCGGAACCTCCTGGAGGAACACGGCCGGCTCGACGACCTCCGGCTGGAGATCGAGAACCGCGACGAGTCCGACCCGGTGCGCGACATGTGGCGTAACACGCCACACACGCTGATGACCGTCAAGCTGGACCACGACGTCCCGGACTACACGCTGCGCCCGGATGACGAGTTCGACGAGATTCTCGCGGAGATCGCGAACGCCGCCGGGATCGACCTGGACGGCAACCGGGACGCGCTGACCGATCTGTTGGCGAACGCCAGCTATGGCGGGCAGCTCCTGCTGATCTGGCACGGCGACGCCGAAGACGCGATCGGCGCAACCAAGGCCACCTGGACCGATCCGCACCTGCTGATCCTCAACTCCTTCAACGGCAGCGGCTTCGATGCACAGGTCAAGGGCGCAGTCACCCGCGATCTCAAGCCGGGCGACATCACGGTCGACAAGGTGCGCGCCGGCTACTCCTGGCACCAGACCGCCTGCCCGCACCCGCCCGCCTACGCCACGACGGTCGAGTTCGAGAAGCCCACGGCCCCAGAGCAGCCGGACCTGCACAAGACCGTCAACGGCGCCCCCCGGTGATCGCCTCCGGCACTCGTGGCCACGCCAAGGCGGTCGGCCTCCACACCACTCAGCGCTGACCGTCGCTTCCCGGTGTCCGCCCGCCCCCCGCAGCGGGACGGGCGGGTCGCCGGGTGGCCCCGGCCACTACGGCAACGACCCGATCCACGCTTTAACGAAAGGACTAAGCCCGATGGGCACGCTGCGCTCCTTCCGCGACAAGTTCCGCACCATCCGCAACGGACTGCTACGCCGACACCCGATCGCCGACGCCGCAGTCGCCGCCGTCACCGCCATCAGACCAGCCGCTGCGCAGGGGGACCGCAACGCCACCCGGGAAGCCGGCAACGGTGCGAGGGACTGGATCGGCGGTTGGCGGAACAACGACGTCGACAAGCTGACCCGGCATGCGCGGACGCTCAACGTCAGCCCGGAGAAGCTCGCCGAGATGGTCGAGATGGCCACTCTCCACGACGCCCGAATCAGGTACCTCACCGGCCGCTGGCCGGTCCCTGACGCCGACGAGGCGTTCACCCGCCTCATGCGCGACGCCGCCGACACCGCTGCCGTGATCAACGCAATGGGGCTTCGGACCCAGGTCGCGTTCCTGATCCGCGAGTACGGCCCGACCTACACCGACCTCGCCCTGCGCAACTACGCGGGCTGACCGAGAAGGGAACGATCACGATGGGTGCAATCAACGAGCAGTGGCTGCGGTTGCTCGACCACATCACCGAGCGCGGCCAACGCGACGCCGCCGCCGAGGCTGCTCTACCGACCGACGCCGGGCTGTGGGCGATGGCGCGGCAGCAGGCACCGCTGTTACTGCCAGCCGAGGCCGACCCCGACCTGGTCGACCAACTGTTCGACGCCTACAACGAGGCACGGCGGCCGACTCGCTTCAACATGTACGCCGTGGCCGCGTGGGTCGCTGCGGCCGGTCTCCACGCCGTAGTCGAATCGACGACCGGAAACACGGCCACGCTGTTCGCCGGCAAAGCGCCGGCACGGTGGACGGTCAAGGCGGGCAGCGGCTGGTTCGTGCGTCGCTCGTCCGATGGGA
Source organism: Micromonospora sp. C51 (assembly GCF_018070435.1). Lineage (NCBI taxonomy): Bacteria > Bacillati > Actinomycetota > Actinomycetes > Micromonosporales > Micromonosporaceae > Micromonospora > Micromonospora sp. C51. Next base: position 14,058 of record NZ_JAGPXQ010000005.1, read on the forward strand.
CGTTCCCGCCGATCGCGATCGCGGACACCTCCGAGTTCTCGGTCGGAGCAAACGACGACGACGAGACGCCCACGGTGCCCGTTCCGTCGGCGACGACCCCGTACGAAGTCGCCCAGGTGGTCATACAACGGGTCAAGGGCGGGCCGCCCATGACCACGCCGGATGGTCGAGCGCACCCCATCGACGCGCCGCAGCACTCCTGCATCTACTTCGGCTGCGGCGGGCTGCACTGCTGGTGCGGCGGGCCGCTGACGACGTACGCGACGGGGCTCTCGCTCGGTATCAAGCCGGGCATCTGCCGCCTCGACCTGTGGCACATCCCGCACGTGCCGTACGGCATCCGCCGCCGCTGACCATCCGACGCCCGCACGGCGCCGGCCGGACCAGATCGGTCCGGCCGGTGGCCGTGGGGCCTCGGGTGAACCTATCCCGCAACCCCTACGGAAACCCTTCCCGAAACCCTTCCCGCATGCCTCCCCGAAAGGACCGAACCGCCGTGCAGACCATCGCGCTTCCCGTCAACACCCGCCTGTTCTTCCCCGGCGACGCCGAGCACCCGACCCGCGACGACGCCACCACCAACCACCTGCACTGCCTGCTGATCAGCGACGGCGAGGACCGCGTCGCGTACTTGGGCAAGCCGCGCGACCTGGTGGGGTTCGTCGTGCAGCAGGCCGCCCGCGCCCTCGACGCCAGCGCCGCCGAGCAGGCCGCCGAGACCGGCCAGCACCCGGCGGCCGTCAGCGACGCGATCATGTCCACCCTGCTGCAGAACGTGCAGGCCCACGCGGACATGCTCGACGGTTACTACAGCGACGCACAGGACAAGATCGACGACCTGGAACGGCAGCTGCGGGAGCTGCGCCGCGAGACGCGCAAGCAGGTCAACCTGCACGTCAATCGCGCCACCCGAGCGGAGATCAAGGCGGCCGGCCTGGCGAACCTGCTCGAACAGGCACACGCCGACATCAACCGCCTCACCGCCCAGATCCGCAGCCTGCGGGCGTTCAGCGTGCAACTCGCCACCGGCATCTACCCGCTCACCGAGGTCCAGACGCGCGTGCTCGAACTGGTCGAGGCGGAGATGGCCCGCACGACCGACAACAACCACGAGCCCAGCGTGGGCGACTACCTCGCCGACCTGGTGCAGTTCCTCGGCCGTGAACTGCGCGAAGGCCCCGACAGCGAGGCCACACCCGCCGAGCCCCCGGCGGTCACAGTCGACGCCGACCGCTTCAGCCAGTGGATGGGCGAATGGCTGCGGGAGCGCGACGGCGGCGTCGACACCTTCCAGGTCACCGGCGACCACGTCGAGGCACTCATCGTCGGGTTCAACGACCTGCCCGGTCAGGTGACCGGCTGGAACACCCGCCCCGAGATCAAGGGCGTGGAGCTGCTGCGCGCCCGCCACGACGAGGCGTTCGTCCTGTCGATCGAGCTGCGCAACGGTGTGCGGCTCAGTACCGGCCCCCAGGGGCTGGATCTGTTCACCGACCCGATCGCGCAGATGTACACGGGCCTGGACCTCGCGCTGCACATGGCGCGCTGCCTCGCCCACCGCGTCAACGACGCGTTCGCGGCGTACCGCGACCGCTGACCGCCGCCGCCCCCGGTGCCGCACCGGGCGCCGGGGGCGGCCTGGTGCACCGCCCATCACAACCCGAACGACGAAGGGAGACACACCCGTGAGCGACAACACCAACCCCACCACCGTCCTGCGCATCGACAAGCCGTGGGACATCGCGCATCTGCGGGCCGACCCCGCCCGCCAAGCCGCCGACCAGGCCGCCCGAGCCGCCGAGCGGCGGTACGCCGCACTCGCCGGCGCGAAGGCCGCCGACATGCTGACGCAACTGCTCCCCACGGCACACACGGTGCTGGTCGAGGTCAAGGAAGACGAGGACAACCGCGTCACGCTCGACCTGCTGACCGTGCGCGCAGCGGACGGCGCGCTGCTGCTGTTCACCGGCGACTTCGAGGAGATCCCCGAAGCCATCGCACTCCAGGACGCCGCCGAGTCCGGCGGTAAGCCGGTCCCGTCCTTCGACCGCGACACCCACCAGGCGATCGAGTCGCTGCTGTTCGAGGTCGTCGAGTGGGGCCGCAGCTCGGTACTCACGCAGGTGATCGAGGACATCCCGGTCCCCTTCTCGTACAAGCGCAGCCTGCGCGACGGCCTGCTGTGGGAGATGACGCTCCCGGACGTCACCGAGGAGGCCAGGAAGGCACATCCGCAGGTGATGAGCGAGGGCGGTCGGCTGTTCCCGGTGTCGTACGAGTCGCAGGACGTCGACGAGCGCGATGGGGTCGTCACCTACTGGCTGCCGTTGGTCGATGAGCAGGGTCAGTCGACGTTCCTGGACATGCGGTGCTGGGCGGGCCGGGAGGCGGAGGCGTCCGACCTCGCGGTACGCACGATGTGGCGGTTCCCCGACGGGTCCACCTGGTACGGGTCGGCGCTGCCGAGCGACGCTGACCCCACGCCGCAGGAGCACAAGACCGACGGCGAGCGCACCCACACCGTCGTCGGGCTCACCGACGAGTGCCGCCGCCTGACCGTCGCGGGAGTCTTTGAGGGCGAGCACCACGCCGCCGACAAGTCGCCCGGCGACAACGGGTCGGACCGGGTCGCGCTCGTGGTCATCGCCGCCACCCCCGAGGAGGCGGAGAAGAAGGCGCACAACCTGGCCGCCCACTCCGACGACGACCCGCCCCGGCGGTACACCGAGCACAACAACCAGCTCGGCGACTGGTGCCCCTGGTCGGGCAAGCACGCCCCCGCCGACAGCGACGACGACGACCCGTGCCCGGCGCTCTGCCCCGACAGCGGCACCGAACAGGCCGACGAGCCGGACGACACCACTGCCTGACTGGCGCTCACGGAGGCCGGCCCCCACGCGCGGGGCCGGCCTCCGGTCAGCACTGGCGTCTTCCAGCGCCAGTGCCCGCGCTTCCGCACCCATCCAACCCGAGACAGGGAGACGTCATGCCAGACCTACACCCGAGTGTCCGCGAGGCCCTCACCAACGCCGAGGTGACCCGCAACCACGTCAAGATCCGCGAGCAGTTGCCCCGCCCCGTCTACGAGGCGGTGGACGCGGCCCTGCAGGCGATCGGTGGCAAGTACAACCGCCACGCCAGGGCGCACGTGTTCGACACGGACCCGACCGGCGCCATCGCACAGATCCTGGCCAGCGGTGACGTGCCCCTGCCGGCCCGCACCGCCGACGGCTTCGTGGCCACACCGCCCGCCGTCGCCACGAAGCTCGTTGACGTCTACAGCGACCTGCTCCTCAGCGACCCTGGCGTGCGGGTGCTGGAGCCGTCCGCCGGGGACGGGGCGCTGCTGCGCGCCATACTCGACGCCCAGCCAAAGGCAGAGGTGTGGGCAGTCGAGCCGGACCGCGAACGCGCCCACAAGGCGGCCGACGTCGCCCGGCTGATGGTTGAGCCGACGATGGTGTGGGAGAAGACCAGCGCTCGCCGCGCCGCGATGCCAGCGCCGGGCAGCGTGACGGTGGTGCGCAGCAGCCTGGAAGAGTTCGCCGCGCAGCGGGTGAAGCTGGGCAAGGGCGCGCCCGTGTTCGACGTGGTGGTGATGAACCCGCCGTTTTCCGTGCCGGGCAACGACGCGCTGTGGGTCGACCACGTGAACCTGGTGTGGGACATGCTCGCCCCGGGCGGCCGGCTCGCCGCAATCGTCTCCAGGGGCTACGTGTTCCGTCAGGACAAGAAGCACGTTGCGGTGCGGGCGCTGATCGAGGAGCACGGCGGCTGTTGGGAGGACCTGCCCGACAACACGTTCGCCGTGGGCCGGGCGAAGGCCGGGTTCCGTACGGGCATCATCTACGCGACGAAGCCCACCGCCCCGCCCGCCCCTATGGGGCGCAGCGCCCCGGCCGCCGCACCGAAGACCGCACCCGCGGTGGCCGAGACGCCGCGCCTGCCGTACCTGTTCCGCGACTACCGGGAGCCCATCGAGCCGGTGCGCGTCGAAGAGCCGGTGCTCACGTGGGACGCGGCCAAGACGATGCCGGCGCAGGTGGTGTACGTCTCGTGGCTGGAGCGCGATCGCGTGTTGCTGCACCTGGCCAAGTGCGCCACCTGCCCGGAGCCGGTGTGGGGTTGGGCTGACGGGGACCACGAGGCGGGTGACCTGCTCGGCGTGCACTCGTGCGCGATGAGCCTGTGGGCCGAGAGCGAGGGGAGGCAGGGCCCGGCCATCGCCCTCTGTGTCTCCTGCGGGAGCGACGGGGCCAAGTACGACCAGGCGTTGAAGCTGGCGGAGCCGCTGTGGACCGACCGGGACGACGAGGACACGCCCGACGTCGAACCGGCAACTCCTGCTTACGACGGCCGCGAGGTACTCCAGGCGGCGCAGGTCCCGGTCGGCGCCTACGTCGCCGCGTCGGGCGTCGACGCGAGCGGTCGACCCGTCGCCGCGACCGGCTACGTCAAGAGCTGCAACGAACGGCGGCGGCAGGCGGGGGCACAGCCCACGTGGACGTGCCTGACACTGACCCCGACGCCCACGGGCGACGGTTGGAAGCCGCAGGAGGTCCTGCTGGAGCACACCGCCCCCGTCTACCGGGCGCCCGTGCCGGTGCGGCCGGCCGACGTGTTCCAGCAGGTGCAGGCCGCCGTCTACCAACAGGTGGTGGGGCCGCGCGGCCTCAAGGGCACGTGGACCCTCACCAAAGGGCCGCTCGACGAGGACTGGATCTTCCGGGCGCCGCTCGACGAGCACGGCCGTGAGGTGATCGTCGGGCGGGCGGCGTGGACGGGTGAGCGGGTGCTGGTGACCGTCGAGAAGAAGCTCACCACGGTCACCGGGATGCTCTACAACGCGGACACGCAGATCGCCGAGGCGCTCACCACCTTGGGCCTGCCCGTGGTGGCGAGCGGGGCCGGACGCGAGCGCAGGTACGAGATCGGCGGGCGGAGCATGCTGCGGCCCGAGGCGGCGAACTTCCTCCTCGCGGGCGGGTACGACGCCGCGATCAAGGGCGGCCCCGTGGTCGTGCACCCGGACAGGCTCGCGGGGCACACGGCCCTGCAGGCGCTGGCGGGCGGCCCCGCCCCGGTGGGGGTGGGTGTGCAGGTGGGTGCCAGCGGGGACCCGTGGGAGGAGCTTCTGCGGCTTGCCGTCCAACTCTGACAAGCCGCTGACCTGGGGGTTTGACAGACCGCGAACCCTCCGACCTAACATTGGCCGATTCGTTGAGCCGTTGTCAGCGAGGTGATCGAAAGTGAGCTTCAACCAACCCGCACCCGGCCCCGTGTGGCGGGCGCTCCTGGAGGCCGGCGGCAACCTGCCGGTTGACGAGAAGGAACGTGCACGCTACGCCCGAGTCCAGGAGTCCATCCGCGCGGCGTACTGGCTGCCGCCCGAGGCCACGGAGGAGGAACTGGCCGAGGTGCGGGACGACCCGCACGACCCCCGCCCGATCGAAGCCCTGCAGGCGGTGTACCTGAAGGAGTACGCCGACCGGCTCGACCCGAACGCCGCCCTGGACGACGTCGACCGGGCGGCGTTGCCGTGGCGCACGTTGACCCACGCCGAAGCGCGGGCCGCGTATGCGGCGGCGGCGAAGGCGGCCAGCGGCGCCCGCCAGCCGCCGACGGAGCCGCCGCGAACGGCCGACCCGTGGATTCATCTGCTTCACGTCGCGCGCCGGATGTGACCTCGGGGCGGGCGGGACTCACCGTTCCGCCCGCCTCACACCCCGGCCCCACCTACGCCAACTACGGCCGAAAGCATCGGCCGATGATCTGGAGGGATGCTCCATGACCGCTACCGTGACCCGCGAACGCCCCCACGATCCGTTCGCCGACCTGATCACCGACGTCGCCAAACGAGCCGCCAACCAGGCCGCCCGGCTGCTCACCGCCCAGCAGTCCACCGGCGACCCGCTGTGGACCCCCGCTCCCGCCAACGGGCTCACCTTCGTCGACATCTTCTGCGGCGCCGGCGGCAGCTCCATCGGCCTGGCCAACGCGGGCTTCACGCTCAAGCTGGCCGCCAACCACTGGCAGACCGCTATCGACACGCACGCGGCGAACTTCCGCAACGCCGAGCACCTGTGCGCCGACGTCAACAACTACGACTTCCGCCGCCTGCCCAAGCGGGCGGACGTGCTGTGGGCCTCGCCGATCTGCACCGAGATGTCGCCGGCCGGCGGCAACAGCGGCTACAACCGCGACGACGACAGCGACGGGCCGGATCTGCTCCAAGAGTTGGGGCACGTATCGCAGGCCGGCACGCAGCGCACCCGCGCGACGTTCATGGACGTCATCCGCGCCACCGAAGTTCACCGCTTCAAGTGCGTGATCGTCGAGAACGTCCCCGACGTGGCCGTGCGCTGGGAGTTGTTCGATTGGTGGCTGATGGGCATGGAGCGCCTCGGCTACCACTACCGGCTGGTCAGCGTCAACAGCGCCCACATCGGAGGCGAGGGCATCGCCTACGCGCCGCAGTGGCGCGACCGGCTCTACATCGTTTTCATCCGCAAGGACATCGGCCGGATGCCCGACCTCGACCCGCGTCCCACGTCGCGGTGCTTCACCTGCGAGAAGGACGTCCACGGCGTGCAGACCTGGGCGCCGTCGATGGCTCGCAAGAAGTTCCGCGTCGGCCGCTACCGCCGCATGGCGGGCAGCTCGTACGGCCAGTATTGGTACACCTGCCCCAACCGTGGCTGCCACCAGCGCGTCGAGCCGTACATCCTGCCCGCCGCCGCCGCGATCGACTGGACGAACCTGGGCACGCGCATCGGCGACCTGCCGAAGACGAAGAACAAGCCCGAAGGGCTCGCGCCCAACACCATGAAGCGCATCCGCGCCGGCCTGCTGAAGTACGGACCCCAGGCGATCTCTGCCGCCATCGCCGGCAACACCTACGAGCGCAACGGCTATCTGCGGGCGTGGCCGGCTGCCGGCACACTCCCCCCGGGCGCGTTCACCGTCAACAGCAACCACGACGACATCCGTGTCCACCCGGCTGACGGCGCACCACTGTCGGCCCGCACCACGAAGATCGGCGACGGGCTGGTGGTGCCCCCGCCGATGCTCGTTCCCTCCGGCGGCACGTGGGCGGAGGAACCGCTGAACGCGCTCGGCGAGCCCGCCCGCACGGTGATGGCCAACGAGAAGGGCTGCGAGTCGGTTGTCATGCCCGGGTCGTTCATCGCGGTCCTGCGCCGCAACGCCGACGCCGCGTCGCTGCGCGGCCCGATGCCGACGGTCACCGCCGGTGGCCGGCACCACGCGCTGATCGTGCCCTACTACACCAAAGGCGTCGCCACCCCGACCGGCGACCCGCTCCCGACCCTGTCGACCCGCGACCGGTTCGCCCTCGTCGGCGCCGACGAGCTGGCCACCCGAGCCGAGCTGGACGCCCGGGAGGCGTTCTACCGGATGCTTATGCCCCGCGAGAGCCTGCGGGCGCAGGTCTTCCCCGACAGCTACGTCGTGCTCGGCGGGCTCGGCGAACAGACCATGCAGGCCGGCAACGCCGTCTCATGCAACGTCCCGCACTGGATCGCCATGCGCGTCGCCCCCATCCTCCTCACCCACGCCGCCCTGTAACGCCCGCCTCTCACGGAAGGAAGCCCGACATGACCAGCCCGACCCAGACTACGCACGACACCGCCCACCAGACCCCCGGCGCCGACGCGACCGCGATCAAGGAACACGACCGCATCACCATCCTCAACAAGACCGTCGAGTTCGCCATCCTCGTCGGAACCGCGAAGCCGTCGCCGCGCGGTGAGGGCGCCGTCTACGTCCACGGACGGGAGCTGAACGGGCGCGGCAAGCCTTACGCCCGCAGCGGCCACGGCCTTGACGTGTCTGGACCGGCGGGCGGCACCTGGGACTGGTGGCGCTTCCGCAAACCGAACCGGGACCCGATCACGGGCCGGCGCCGGCTCATCCGAGCCAATGGCGATGGCGAGGCCATCTACCGGGCGGCCCGCCGGTACGACGCCAGCGTATCGATCGCAGTCGCCCCGGACACGAGCACGCCGGTAGACCTCTTCGAGCACCCGAGGGTCGCCCTCACCGTCAAGCCCGACGGGTCGTGGGAGGTCGCCCAGCGGGCGGCCGGACCCCGAGCCGACTACGTCGTGGTGGCCACCGGCCACATCGACCAGGTGCCGGCGCCTACCCCGCCGAACACCGCCAGCTAGCCCAGCCACCTGCGACCCCGAGCCCCGCCCCGGCGGCCCGCGCCACCCCGGCACGGGCCGCCCGCTCCTCATCCCAACGCGACGACTGGAGGAACCAACGATGGCCGCAATCGGCGGATTCAAGGGACAGGACCACTCCCACGAACTGCAGGTGTGCCTCGCTCCCGGCGACCGCAAGCCGTGGACGCCGGCCCCCACGAGCACCTACGACCCGCAGGCTGCGTTCCAGCTCGGCGAGCACATGAGCGCGATATCCGAGGACGTCTACTCCGCCAGCTGGATCCAGGGCAACGAGTGGACGCTCTGGCGCGCCCTGCTCGACTGGCGCGCCACCGGCCGCGCGCTGTGGGACCCAAAACAGCCGGCGTTCGGCGACATCACCGAGTACATGCCACGCCTCGACGAATTGAAGCGGGAGGCCCACGGGTGGGTGTGGTGGCTCAACGGCCGCCGCCAGTGGGTGCCCATCGCCCGGTGGGAGCAACTGGTCGCCGCCCGCGAGCAGGCCCACCTCAGCAATGACCAACTCGACGAGCAGCTGCCCGGCCGCAACGAACCCGCCGACACCTACCTGGAGAACCGATGACCACGACCCCCACGACCGCGTCCACCACCGCGGCCACCACCGCGACCGGCCCCGTGCCGCCGATTGAGAAGGTCCGCGTACGGCCTGGCGACATCGTGACGGTGAAGCTGCCGTGGTCCGGCGCTGTAATGCACCTCCGCCTGGCCGATCAGATCCACTCGGTGCAACTCACCCCGGCCGGCATGGCACAGATCCTCACCCCCGACGGTCAGCCCGTGTCCTTCCCGGTCACCGCCGGCGAGGCCGGCATCTACCACGACGCCGATGGCTACTACACCTACCCGGCGGTCTAACCACCAGCGCAACGGCTGACCCACCCAACGCTGCGAGAGAGCGAGACTAATCATGGTCACCTACGAGAAGCTGCGCGAGCGGGCCGACGACAACATCGACCTTCGCGTCCTGCCCGACGTGCACGCGACGGTGGCGGACGCGCTGGACGAGGTCGAGTCGGAGACCGACGAGCTTGCCCAGCGGGCCACGTTCCTGCGGATGTTGGCCGAAGCCATGCGCGACGGAAAGCGGTTCGACCTCCTGGAACTGATCTACGTCATTGGCGGGGTCGAGGCCGCATTGGTCGACGTCGACGACGCCGACGAACTCATCGACCAGGTGTCCAGCCTCAAGGCCCTGGACGAGGCGCTGGTCGGCAACGAGTGGGCAATTCACGACGGCCGCACGATGATCCCGAAGAACAACTGGGAAACGTTCTGCCGCGACTTCGCCGAGGGCATCACCGGCGACATCGACCTGATCGCGTCGTACGTCGACTGGAAGCGGTTCGCCGACGACATGCAGACCGACTACAAGGAGATCCGCGTGGAGTCGGGCGACTTCCACGGGACGTGGTACGTGCACGGCTGATCTCCCTCCGGCTTTCGGCGGCCTCCGTTGCCACCACGGGGGCCGCCAGCGCCACAGAACCCCTTGCACGCACCGCCGACCGAAGGGAAGGCCAGAATGCCCGCCATCACCACCACGGACACCCGCCCCGCCGAAGAGATCCGACGGGCAATGCTCAACGAGATGTGGCGCGGCCTGTCCCGACGGCAGGGTTGGGCGCGCCGTGACAGCGCCGCGGGTTTCGAGTGGGGCGCCGAGTACACGCCGACCCGTGCCCTGCTGATCCCCCGCGTGACCACGCCCGGGATCGGCGGGTTGCGGCCTGTGCGGGACTGGCTGGTATGCGTCCCCCCGGCGCCGTACACCGGCGACCCGTACGAAAGCGTCAGCGAGGCGGTCCGTTCGGCGGAAAGCCTGCCACGTTTGGTTCGTCCGCACCGCACGCCCACGCATTTCGACGGCAACAACGAGCCGTGCTGGTGTGCCGAGCCGGCCGCCGTGACCAGCTGATCCGGTGGCCAGATCCGCACACGCCCAACTTAACAACGGCCGAACGATTCGGCCGCTTACGAAGGGATCGACCATGCGAACCATCGCCGACTTCCGGCGCGCCGCCACACCCGGCAGCCGCTGGCTGTGCATCAACTACCGCTATCCGAACGTGTCCGGCCTGCGCACCATCACCGGCGGCAAGAGCGTGCTCGCCTACAGCGGCGCCCAGGTCGACGGCACGACCTTCGACAACGGGCGCCTGGAGTTCCCCAAGACCAGCGAGTGCCGTATCGAGGGCAACAGCCTGCACTACCTGGGCCGTCTCGGCCCCGGCGGGGTCGACTGGACGTGGACGCTCATCCCCGACGGCTCCGGCGATGACGCCGCCCGGCTGCCCCGCTTCTTCGTCGCCCGGCCGGTGTCGCGGCTGCTGCGCGGCACCAACGAGATGCCGTGGTGCGTGTACGACACCGCGCGGGCGGCCGTGGCCAACGCGGGCGGCCCGAACGCCAAGGACAACGGGCTGGGCGCCTACTTCCCCTCCGAGGCCGACGCGCACGCATGGGTGGCCAAGCACACCAGCACCGGGGCTGCCGGCGGACCGTCGCCGCAGGCGCAGGCATGCCCGAACGGACACGGGCCGATGGCGCTGCGACGCGGCCCGCAAACCCCGGAGCAGCGGGCCTGCGGCACCTGGTACGACTGCGCGCAGTGCAAGTCGTCGCTGCTGGTGCCCAGCCCTGAGCTGCGCGACCAGCTCGACGCGCAGGCTGCCAAGGCCGACCCGGCCGCGCCGTACACGGCCGCGGTGAAGGCGCTGGACCTGCCGGCCGAGTGGTTTTGGACGGTGGTGGTGCGGCAGCGCAAGGCGATCGGCGCCACCGTCAAGGCGGGCGGTTCCATCGTGTTCCGGGTCCCGCCGGCCGCGACCCCGGAGCAACTCGCGCGGTTCGTCAGGGCCAACCGCCCCAAGCTCGGCCAGATGGTCGCCAAGATGACCGGCTACAGCGCAGCGCCGCCCGTGAAGGAACTGGTCAACGGCGAGGGGTTCCTGTGGCTTGGCCGCAACCACAAGCTGCGCATCGCCGACCCGGGCCCGCAGCGGTGCTGCCCGTACTGCAAGCAGGAGGTCGTCCGGGACCCGGCGGTTCCGGTGCTGGCGCAGCGGCGTCACGCGGCCGGGCTGTCCAGCGGCCCGAGCTTCGAGCTGTCGGTGCTCCGGGACTCGCTGTCCCGCAAGGCGATCGTCCGCTGGTACATCCAACGGGGGCAGGCGTGGGTCGACGAGCACGCCCCCGCCTGGATCCAGCGCATGGGGGTGGCTGACGGGCTGCGCATCGTCGTGAGGGACCTGGGCAAGCGCACGTGGGGCCGCTACGTCCGGGCCGGGCACCTGATCGAGCTGGACTGGACGCTGTTCCAGCTCGAACGGCAGCACGTCGAGTCCGTGCTTGTGCACGAACTGGCGCACGCAACCCGCCCCGGTGGTAAGCCGCACGGCCCGGCGTGGCGGCGAGTGATGGACCGGGCGATGTTCGACTGGCCGGACCGCGCCAAGCGCATGGAAGAGGCGGGACACCACGTCTGGCAGGGCGACGTCGCCGGGCCAAAGGCCCGCCCGGTCGAGCCGGCGCCCGCCCCGGTGGCGGGGCCCGCCACCGAGACCCGGCGTGAGCTGCCGGCCCCGGGAGAGACCGACCCGGCTGTGCGATGGAGGTTCCTCGGCCAGATCAGTTCGGGTGCGGGCGGTCCGGAGCACCGCGCGCGGTGGGCGCGCTATGTCGCGGCGATCCGCCGCGTGCACGGCCTCGCCGACGGCGCGACCCACGACGAACTGATCGCCGCCCGCAACGCGGACGGGCGCTCGTGGGCCGAGAAGTGCACCGCCTACTGGCACATGTACGCCCACCTCATGTTCGAGGAAGGGGCCGCCCGCACCGCAGCCGCAGAACCGTACCCGGCGCGACTCGACCCGGAGCGGTCGGCGGCCGACGTGGGGGCCGGCCCGGCGTTGGACCCCTGGGAGCAGCTGGTGCAGCTCGCGCTGACCTTCCCTGCGCAGGTGGCTCAGTGAACGCCAAGCGTCTTCCCCTGGCGGTCGTGCGGCGCACGCCGCCCGCCCCGGTGGTGCCGGTGGTCGACCTGACCGCGTGGGACTTCATCGTCGTGTGGTCGTCGGGCGGGAAGGACTCCCAGACGGCGCTCGCCGAGACGGTGCGGCAGGCCCTCGCGGCCAGCATCCCGCTGTCGCGGATCATCGTCGCGCACAACGACATGGGCGACGCGGAATGGTTGGGCACGCTCGACCTGGCGCGCCGGCAGGCCGGCCGCCACGGGCTGCGGTTCATCGTGGTGCGCCGCCGCGACGGCATGTCCCTGCTCGACGACATCCGCCGGCGCAGGAAGTTCCCCGACGCCGCGCGGCGGTGGTGCACCTCCGACCACAAGCGCGGTCCCGGCCGGACGCTGCTGACCCTGCTCGTCGACGAGCTGGGCGGCCGGAAGGCGCTGGGCCGGCCCGCCCGGGTGCTGCAGGTGTACGGGTTCCGGGCGGCCGAGTCGTCCGGCCGTGCTGCTAAGCACCCCTTCACGCGCAACGACGGCGCGAGCACGAAGACCACTCGGGACGTGTGGGACTGGTACCCGATCCATCACTGGTCCGACGCCCAAGTGTGGGCGGACATCCGGGCAACAGGGGCTCCGTACCACTGGGCCTACGTCAGGGGCATGAGCCGGCTGTCGTGCTCCTTCTGCGTGCTCGCTTCCCGCGCGGACCTGGTCACCGCGGCGCGGCTGCTGCCGGTGAAGGCCGCCGCGTACGCGCAGGTGGAAGCGGAGATCGGGCACTCGTTCCAGGTCGGCGGGAGCAAGAAGAAGCCGACGCCGAAGCCGATCGCCGGGGTGATCGCCGGGGCCGGGCGCGCCATCGAGGACGCGCCGTGCCCGGCGTGCGCGGCCGAGTTGCACGGCGCCGACCCGGCGGTCGTGCACGAGGTGCCGGCCGACGTCGCGCAAGCGATGTTCGGGCGGGGCGGGCTGGTGTGCAACGGCCGGTTCTACCTGGACCCGGCCACCTGGCAGCCGGCGTCGCCGTTCGTCGACGACGAGCTAGCCCACGTGGTCGCCGCCGCGTCGGACGAGGAGCACGCCGACGCGTGGGAGCAACTGCTCGCCTTGGCGGTGACGCGATGAGCCTGCCGGTGATGCTGTCGATGGGGATGGGCGTCGACTCGTCGGCGCTGCTCGCGCGGTGGCTGCTTGACCCGTCGGCGCGAGACTTCGACCTGGACGACCTGGTCGTGGTGACCGCGATGACCGGCGATGAGTACGCCCGCACCGGGGAGCTGATGCAGCAGTACATGCTGCCGCTGATGGCCGCCCAAGGGGTGCGGTACGTGCAGTTGGCCCGCGCCGGCCAGTCGGATGACTGCGGGTATGAGGTGTTGTCGGACTCCCGGCGCACGTCGCGGATGGTCATGCAGGGTTCCCGGTGGCGGCTGCGCGATGAGCAGCAGGCCAACGGGGTCGTGCCGCAGGTCGCCAGCGGGCGACGTTGGTGCTCCTACCGGGCGAAGGGCCAGGTTCTGGACTGGTGGGTGGCCGACGAGTTCGCAGGCGGCGAATACCGGCACGTCGTCGGGTTCGCCGCCGAGGAAGTGAAGCGGTCAGTCCGGGACACCAGCTACACCAGCGCGGCCCGGCACCCGTGGTACCCGCTGATCGAGTGGGGCTGGGACAGGGAATCGTGCCTGGCGTACCTGCGGGACACGTTCGGGGTGGCCTGGTCGCGGTCGTGCTGCGGGTACTGCCCTTTCCAGGCCGGACGGGAGATGGAGCTGCTGTGTGAGCGGTGGCGGCGGGACCCTGCCGCTGCCGCGCTGGCGCTGCAGCTGGAGGTCACCGCGGTCGCTATCAACCCCCGGTCGCTGCTGTTCAACTCCCGGTCGGCGCGCCGGGTGGCCATCCACGCGGGACTTCGGCACCTCGTCGACCAGGTCGACGCGGAGATGGCGGCGCAGCCGTGGGCGGTGTTCGACGTCCGCCGGGCGTTTCCCGCCCGCAAGCTCAACAAGGACGGGCCGAGCGTCCCCGCGAACTGGGACCCGTACGCCAAGGGGAAGGCGCCCCGCTACCTGCAGACCCTGGCGGTGGAAAGCTGCGCTGAGGCGCGGGCACTGCTGGTCGACCAAGGTGGCCGGCCGGAAGGCGAGCACGGTCTGGTGCGGGTGTGGAAGCACCGGGCCGGGCCGCCGTACCCGAGCCGCGAACAGTTCCTCGTTGCGGCGCCCGTCGGGCCGGTCGACAAGGTCGGTCGCGGCTTCCACACGGTCTGGGCCAACGCTCAGGCAGCCCCTGGGGCGGAGCTGCAGCCCTCCCAGGATGTGTGGGAGCGGCTTATCGCCGTGGCGGTGGGACTGTGAGCGCGACGCCCGTGCTGGAGGGCTACTGCCAGCGGTGGGATCGGCGGCGGCCGTCGTGGCGGCACGCCAGCGAAGGTGGGTTCCGGGCGTCGCGGTACCGGGTGGTGCCGTTGGCGGAGGCACCGGCGAAGGCGTTCGTGACCGTCCACCACTACTCGAAGGCGTGGCCCAGCGCGAAGCTGCGCTACGGCATCGTCGAGGGCGACGACCTCGTCGGTGTGGCTGTGCTCGGTGTGCCGATGTCGCAGCGGGTGCTGACCAAGCCATTTCCGACGCTCAAGCCGAATCGGCAGAGCATGGAGCTGTCGCGGCTGGTGCTGTTGGACCAGGTACCGGCCAACGCGGAGACCTGGTTTCTGGCCCGCATGTTCCGGCTGGCGGCTGAGGAAGGCGTGCGGGGCATCGTGGCGTTCTCCGACCCTATGCCCCGTATCGTCGGCGGTCGCATCCTGATGCCCGGTCACCTCGGCGACGTGTACAAGGCGTTCGCCCGGTCGGTGTACACCGGCCGGGCCACCAAGCGGACGCTGTCGATGCTGCCCGACGGGACGGTCCTGACTGCCCGGTCGGCGGCGAAGGTGACCGGCTGGGAACGCGGGGCGGGCGGGGTGGTGGCGCGCCTGGAGGATTTGGGAGCGCCCCGCTTCGACCCTGCTGGATGGATGACCCCAACGGCATGGCTGTCCCACGCGCTCGACCGCATCGCCGTGCGGGTGCGCCACCGGGGCAACCACCGCTACGCCTGGACGATCGGTGACCGCGCGACCCGCCGCCGCACGCCGATTGCCCTGCAGGAGCGCCCGCGCCCGCAGGAGATCGACCCCGCCGCACGCATCCCTGAGTCTCTCGCGCACCAGCTCCGCCCGGAGCAACTCGCCCTGATAGCCCGCGACCCGTGGGCGGCCGTCTTGGAAGGAGCCCTGCTGTGACCAGCCCATTGAGAAGTGAGGCAGACCTGATACGCGCGCTGGAGACCGGAACGTACACCGTCAAAGACCTGTACGAGCGCGCCGTGGCCGCCGGCTTGGCGGACCGCCCGGGAGGGCGGACCATCATCCGGGACGGCCAAGAGCAGTACAAGCGGCGCGTGCGTACCGCACTGCAGGATCTGCGGCGGCGGGGACGGGCGCGCCGCGTCACCGACCAGGGTGCGGCGGCGTGGCTAATCGAGGGGTCGACGACCAGGACGCGGCGGGCGCTGTTCGTGTTGCTGCCGCACGACCTGTCGCAGCTGGAGCTAGTGCTCGGGCGCGCGGCGCAGGTGCTGCAGCAGGCCGACGAGCCGATCGACCTGATCGTGGCGGACCCGCCGTGGGCGCTGGGGCGGGGCCGGCCCGGGTCGGCGTACCGGCGCACGTACGGCCGCAACCACCGGCAGGTCGTCGACGGGTACGTGGACGTCGACCCGGAGGCGTACGCAGACTTCACCGCCGAGTGGGTCGCGGCGGCCGGGGCGGCGCTGCGCCCCGGCGGCTACCTCGCGGTCGTCACCGGCGCGCAGCAGGCCGCGCGGGTGCAGGTCGCGGCCGAAGACGTCGGCGGTTTGACCTACGTCAACTCGATCGTCGTCCCACGCGCGTTCGGGATGTACACCACCCGCCGGTTCGTGCATTCGCACCACCGGGTCACCGTCCTGACGAAGGGCGCGTTGGAGTCGCCGCAGCGGGTGTTCGAGCGGCCGGCGGAGATGCCGCGCGGCCGGAACGGGCACATCTACGCCACCGACGTGTGGGCGGACATCCCGGAGGAGCGCCGCGTCGGGCTGCTGCGCTACGACAACGCACTGCCGACCGGCCTGGTGTCGCGGGTGGTCCGCTCGACAACCCGCGAAGGTGACCTCGTCGCCGACCCGTTCAACGGGTCCGGCACGACCGCCGTGGTGTGCCTGACCGAGCGGCGCCGCTTCTACGGCGGCGACGTTAACCCCAACAGCCTGCGCTTCACCATGGCGCGGATCCTCGCCGAAGTCGTGCCGGCGATGACCACAGCGGCGGCCGTCGACGTGCCGCGCCACATGGCCTTGGCCGCCTACGACCCGTGGGCGGCCCTGCTTGAGGAGGCTGTGCTGTGAGCGCCGCGCTGCTCGTGCCGACCGACCCGTGGGAGAGACTGCTCGCGTCCATCGTCCGCCCCGTACCTACGCCCGGTCAGGTACGACGGGAGCGGTACCTCGCCCGCATCATCGACATCGCCGCCCGCGTCGACGCGCATCAGGTCACCGGTTGGACACGCGATCCCGCCCGTGCGGGCGGCGACATGGGGTTCCTGCTTGGCGTGCACCGCGGCCGGTGGCTGCAGGATCAGAAAGGGCTGCCGGGTGTGCCGATGTACCTGTCGGCGCACGTGCTGCAGGAGTACGCCAGCCGGGGCGACGACTTCCCGAAAGGTCAGGTGCCGGCGTGGGGCATCGACTCCGGCGGGTTCACGGAGCTGAAGCACCACGGCACGTGGCGGGCCGGCGCCGACGAGTACGGCGGCATGATCACCCGGTTCATGGAGGATGTGGGCACCCCGCCGTTGTTCGTCTCACCGCAGGACTGGATGTGCGAGCCGTGGGTGATCGAAGGTGGGGTGCACGACGGCCAGCGGTTCGTCGGCACGGGTTTGACGCTGCGGGACCACCTGGAGCTGACGGTGGAGAACTTCTGCTACCTGCGGCAGGAGTTCCCGTACGTGCCTTGGGCGCCCGTGCTGCAGGGCTGGCAGCTCGACGACTACGAGTTGTGCTACCAGATGTTCGCCGAGGCGGGGGTGAACCTCGCGGCGGAGCCGCTGGTGGGGCTGGGCAGCGTGTGCCGGCGTCAGGCCACCAGCGAAATCGGGCAGATCGTGCAGACGTTCCACGCCCGGGGGCTGCGGATGCACGGGTTCGGGGTGAAGGCGGACGGGCTGCGCCTGTACGGGCACATGCTGGTCAGCGCTGACTCGATGGCCTGGTCGAGGGTCGCGCGGTCGGACCGCGACGACATCCGGCTGCCGGGATGCGAGCACAAGGGCAACTGCAACAACTGCCTGCGGTGGGCGCTGGTGTGGCGGGAGTTGGTGCTGCAGGCGCTGCGCGAGCGACCCGTGCTGCCTGCCCAGCGTGAGCGCGGGCGGAGCGTACCTGTGGACCCGTGGCACTTCGTGCTCGACTCCTGACTCCCTGACCTGCGGATTTGACCCCCGACGTAACGACCTGTAACGTCGGACGAACTCTTTTGCCGTTGTCGCGGATCGACACGGCATCCCCACCCATCCATGCCCGGTAGCGCCGGATTGACGGCGTTCCCACACGCACGCTACTTTGGCCGAACGGTTCAGCCGATTGGCCAGAGGGAGGAGAGAACCGTGAGTACGCCTGAGCCGAAGACCACGGTCCGTCTCGCCCCCGGCGACCGGATCCTCATCACCGAACACAGCGGCTACGCCGGCAAGCACCGCCCCGTCGGCGCCTGGTCCCCCGCCATCAAGGTTCGCCGCCCGTCCTGGGCCAGCCCCAACTGCGGCGAGCCGGTCGGCGTGCACGCCGCCACCGTCGAGCGGGTTGAGGCGGCCGGCAAGGTCGGCGGGCAACGCCGCTACAACGTGGTCACCAATCTCGCGGTCGTGGAGAACTGCAGCCCCACGCAACGCTTCCGCCCCGCACCCGCCGAGATGAAGGACAGCATCGTGATCCGTCAGGAGATCCAAGACAACGGGGCACGTGAGAAGGCCCGCGCGGAGTACAACCGCACCCACCCGCAGGACATCGACCGCACGCGCGGCGGCGTCGGCGACCTGGTCGAGAAGCTGGACCTGGGCGGCGGCGGACGCGCAGGCCGGCCGTGCCGGGTCCTACAGGTCGTCGAGGTTGGGCTGATGGGCGGGCGCGCCCACGACCCGGTGAGTGGCGAGTTGACGCTGCTGGTCGGCGGGGCGTTCCGGTACCTGCCCCGGCCGGCCGACGGGCAGTCCGTGCGGTGCTCCTGCGGCTGCCCTGCCGAGCTGGGAGCCGACAGCGTGACGCACCTGGACTGCTGCATGTGGTCCGATGAAGGTGCCCCCGCCCGCGCCGTCAAGGCCATCGAGGACGGCAAGGGTGGCTTCCAGGTCCACAACGCGACCGGGGTCAGTCGGGGCGAGACATGCGGCCACATCGAGCAGTACGAGGGCCGGCTGCTGGACGTCCGCACGCAGGAGGAGGCACGGCTGGCCCTGTTCCCGCCGCTGCTGTTCCCCGACCGTGCCGACGTGACCAGTTGGGTGACGTTCGCGGACTGCATCCGGCTGCCCGAGAACGCCGACGCGCTGGTGCCGCCCCGCACCAACGAGGCCCGCGAGCGGCTTGTCGCCCGTGTCGAGAAGATGTCCCTTGCGACGCTCGCTCAGGTGTCCGAGGAGTTGATCCCGAAGATCAGGGCGACGAAGGACCCGGACGACAAGCTTGCGCTGCGCATCCTCCTCAACGTGGTAACCGCCGAGCAGTTTCGGAAGGAACAGGCGGCGGCCGTGCCGCCGCCCGTCGCACGGGACCCGTGGGGCACAGCGCTGGAGACCGACACCACCACCTAGTGATCCGTACGGGGGCCCGGCGAGGTCGGGCCCCCGTACCCGCTCAGATAGCCGCACCATCAGGAGTTGACCGACATGACAATCGCGCGAGCGACGCTATGGCCCGAAGACGTGGCACGGATCTGGACGGAGGAGGAGCGCAAGAAGGATCCCGACGCGGCGGAGGTTTCGGTAGCGACCGTCTACTCCTACCGAGCGAAGTCCAAGCCCGCCCAGCCGGGCAAGAAGAGGAACCGTTACCAGGACCACCCCGTACCCGAGCCAAAGGCCAGCCGAGGCAAGCGGCAGCCTGGCTGGGAACCAGCGCAAGAGCAGGAGCTGCGAGACTGGTGGAACGAGCGGCCCGGCCGAGGCACCCGCACCGACCTGCAGTCGGAAACGCAGGCCAGCCCATGACCATCCCTCCTCGGCAACCACAGAGGCGACGGTGGATGGAACCCAACCAGGCGGCATACTACCGTCCCTCCGGAAAGACGTCGCCCGCCGACATCGGCCGAGCGGCAGGGGTCGTAGCGATCAGCCCCATCCTGTTCCTCTTCTCCTACGCCGCCGCACGCGCCATCGGCGGCGATGGCGCCACCATCCTCGCGCCAGCCGGAACCCTCGTCCTACTCGTCTTCATCGTCCCTGCACTCAAACGCCGCTGACACCCATGGAAGGAACCGATCACCCGTGAACATGCAGGAGCCCTTAGCGGGCAGCCCCTGCCCGCAGTTCTGCCAGATGCACGTCGACGGCCGGCACGTCGGTGAGTTCGCCGGCCCCGGGCACGTCGGCGAGGGCTACCACGTCTACGCGCGCCGCAGTATGGGCCCGGACGGGGTTGACTCTGTCGAAACCGTCGTGACGAAAGAGGACGGTCCCGAACGTCGCGTCATCATCGCCCTGAACGGCGATCCGCAGGCCGTCATCGAGAAGCCGGGACCCGTCGCCCCAGACGACCACGACCTCGCCTGATCGCGACAGGCGTCACACCCACTCAAGGGCGTCCATGCGGCGTGCCCGCGCGACCGCCGCGACCAGCAAATCCTGCGCCCGGTCTGCATCATCGCGCCCTCAGGGGAGGTAGGCGCCAGCGAGTCTGAGGATCCGGTGTGTACAGCCGAATCCTCGGGTCAACGCCAGCCGCGAGTAGTGCCTGGCCGGCTTCCGATCAGGGACACGGCCCTCTCCGGCCGCAGCCCGATCATTTCCCCGGGCCACGCCCCGCAGCGGGCATAGCCCTGCCTCCCCCTGCCCTAGTACCGTGTCTGCAGTTGTCGACAAACGCAGACAGCGTGGATAGGCTCTACCACAAAGAGGGGCCCCGGTCGGTGCGGCTACACCCCCGGGGCCCAATGGAGAGAGGACTCCAGTGCCCATCATGACACCCGCCATCCCCACCCGAGACGCCCGCCAGCTCGCCGTCGCGCTCCGGGAGCACAACCTTCCCGGACGACGGTCGGCCACCGCGATCGTCCGGCTGCGCCGAGACCGCAACCGGCGGCAGCAGACGCAGCCCACCGTGCCCCTGCGCGACCGACTCGCCTTGGCGCTACTCGACCGTTACCGCGCCGAGATCGAGCGCCGCGGCGGCGAGATCGCCATCGTCGGCGACCGATCGGAGACGCCCCTGTCGATCGAGCATCGCCGCGACGGCCTGGTACTGCTGCACGCCCGTGGCTGGCGGTACTACTCGCGCAGACACGGGGGCCACATGGCCGCGCTGTCCTACCTCGCCGGCATGGAGGATGGCTGGCCTTGGGCCGTCCGCGTGCCAGGCACGATCACGGACGTCGGTGCCGCTCTCGACTGGCTGACCCCGGCAACGGTCAAGGCGGCACGGGGCGACGGCAGGCGCGTGCGCCGCCAAGGGGACATCTACGCCATCGAGACGACACCGGCGCACGACGGCCGGGGTCGCGAGGAACTGCCCGAATCGCACCGCTGGAACCCGGCGACCCGCTACCTGACCCACCGCCCAGCCGACGGGCGCCGGCATCGCCCCCTGCGTGTGCCTTACCCCGTTCGGTTTGTTCGGCAGCGGGCCTACGAGATGGGCCGCAGCGGGGCCTGGGGGGCAGCTGATTGACCACCAGTTCACCGTCGCCTACACGAGAGACGAGGCAAATCGACATGGACGACAAGGTAAGCACCCGGGTTGGTCCTCCGACCGCTCAATGGCTGGCCGACCGAGCCGCCCGCATGCATACCGGCTCCGTGCACCTGCAGGTCCGCGCTGAGCTGGAGTTGCTGCAGTCGCTGCTCTCGGCCGAGCTGCGTCGCGTACGGCTCACGGTGGAGGAGGCGAGTTGCATCGCGGATGTCCTCAACGGTCTGATGCTCACCTCCGGCGTCGCGGTGGGGGCCGGCCGGGTCTACGCGGAGTGCTACGACGCCTTCCGGATGGCCCGCGAGACACCACTGCACGGCGAGCCCAGCTACGGCAGCAAATGGGGCATCGACGAGGACGACTTGTTGCGCCGGCTCGGGGACTTGGGACCAACCGCCGACTACGCCCTGCGCGACGCGATGTCGCGCTGGTGGGAGAAGGGCCACGAGGCTAGCGTCGAGGGGTTCGCCGCCGTCGGCCTGCGAGTGGTTTCCGTTCAGGGCGACGGCTCCAAGGCGGCGCAGCCGCAGGGGTGAGAAGGTGACGGGGGCGGGCCGACAGATGTCGCCCCGCCCCCGTCACGTCCGCCCAGAGTCGGATGGCTGACGCACGACGGCTGATTGACCACTCACAATCCTGGGATGAAGCGAACCGCCTCCGCCTTGGCCGCCACCTTCGCACTGCTCCTCTCTTCTGCCGGATGTGGTGCCAGTAGCGATTCGGCGAGCCCGACCAGCTCGTTGCCGTCTGCGGTCGCAACGTCCGCCAGTCCGTCTTTCTCGCCCTCGCCGAGCCCGTCTGGCGCCTCGGTCACGACCCCGCCGGCCTCGCCGAGCCCTACCCCCGCGTGGACTCCATGCGATCGCTCCCTGTCAGAAGACGAAGGCGGCTGCGAGGAGGATGTCTGGACCGGGGATTCCTGCGACGTCTCCTACGTGGCTGAGGCCGACGGAAGCCTTCTCGATCTCTACATCGAAAACAGTCACCACGTCGATGCCAAACGGCTCAACGACTGCCCGCGCTTCCTCAAGACCTGGAAGCGGGCGAAGACCGGCTTCGCGGAAGGCAGCCACGACGTGGGTAAGGAGATCAAGGCGGGGACCTACGAGACGACCGCCCACCTGAGCGGCGGGCGGGTCGGCGACTGCTACTGGGAGCGCAGCACGGATGGCGGACGCACGATCGCCAACAACTACATCACCGCAGCCAAGAAGGTCCGGGTGACCATCCGCTCAACGGACGGGATCTTCACGAGCCGCGGTTGCGGCAACTGGGTCCGGGCGTAGGCCGCCGCCGTGACGCCCCCGCCCGCTTCAGGGCGGGGGCATCACCACGTCAACCCCCTACCGTAACCAGCTCGGCTGCGCGAACGTCGCCTCGGTCCGCAGCAGCATCCTGCTCCAGCGATCGGAAGCAGGTGTCGTGCATGCCCTCGCCGCATGAACGGATGTGCTCTTCCACGCGTTCCAGGAGGCGCTGCCCTCGTGTGCCGAATCCCGCTCCGGTGAGGCGGCGGATCTCACGGGTGCCCCACTCGAAATCCGAGCGAGGGTGCTCCGCGAACAGCTTGGCGAGGTCGACAAGGTCGGCTCGCTCCATCCTGGCTGTCCGCCGGTCGCGGAACGGGGTCACAATGCCCGGCTGACCGTGCTCCGCCTGCTCACGCTCCGGGTGCTCCGTCGGCGGCTGGTGTCCGTTCCGCCGTCGGGCGCTCCGCCGCTCGGCCTGCTCCGCGTTGAGCCGCTCCGTTTGCTCCGCCAGGGCGGCACGCAACTGCTCCGCAGAGGCCACACTGAGCCGCTCCGCTTGCTCCGCCAGCGCAGCCTTAACGCGCTCCGTGTGCTCCGCTTCCAGCCGCTCCGCTTGCACCGCCAGCGTCGCCTCGAACCGCTCCGCCTGCTCCGCTAGCGCCGTCTCAACCCGCTCCGTGTGCTCCGCTTCCAGCCGCTCCGCCAAGCCTCGGCGCTCCGCCTCGAACCGCTCCGCCTGCTCCGCCAGCGTGAGGCGGGCATGCTCCGCCTGCTCCGCGTTGAGCTGCTCCGCGATGCTCCGGTGCTCCGCGTGGATCCGCTCCGCTTGCTCCGCCATGGCGGCGCGCAACCGCTCCGCCTGCTCCGCTAGCGCCGTCTCAACCCGCTCCGTGTGCTCCGCTTTCAAGCGCTCCGTCTGCTCCGCCAGCGCCGCCTCGAACCGCTCCGCTTGCTCCGCCAACGTGAGGCGGGCATGCTCCGCTTGCTCAGCTCGGAGGGCGTTGAGCTGCCGGATCCGCGCCCAGGGAGCAATGCGGTGCCACCACTGCTCGCCACGCTCCGCGCGTAGCAGGTCGTTGTCGCGCTGTTTCTGTCGCTTGAGGACGCGTACCTCTTCCAGGTGGGCGATGGCGTGCTTGACGGAACCCCAGAAGGCGATGTGGTCGTCGTCTGCGTCTGCGCGTAGTGGCGTCGGCGGGTAGTTCTGCCAGGCCAGCCAGGCGCAGAAGGTGTTGGGGAACATGGTCGCCCAGCGGAGGCCGAAGTGGGGCTTGGCTCGGCGGACGGTGCCGTTGCCGTCGCCGAACTGGTCGAGGAACTCGTGGAACATCACGACGCCTAGGACGCTCAGCAGCGCGAGGTAGGAGCCGCCGAGCCAGGTGCCGTCAGGCAGGTTGACTTCGTGCACGAAGTTGATGAGCGCTGAGGCGAAGGCTGCGCCCTTGACCATGGCGTTGCATCGGTCTGGTGACCGGTTCGTCTTGATCGCGCGGAAGGCTAGGAAGCCGAACGCGATGGAGACGCCGTCCAGGGTGGCGGGGACGAGTAGTTCGCTGCCGTCGCGCCAGTTCAGGTCGTCGCGTCCGAAGGCGATCAGGCCCTTGAAGCTGCCGAACATGACGGCGAGCCAGAACAGGATGGCCGGGATCATCGCGGCGACGAGCAGGGCGTCGGTCTTCCTGTCGCGGCTGCGTTTGCCGACCGAGAGTTGGCCGGCGATGTATGCCTGGCGCTTGGCCCACGGCCAGGTGATGACGACCGAGAGCAGTAGGCCGCCGGTGAGGTACGGCCACCACGCTGCGGGGACCGTGTCTACGAGGAAGTCGACGAAGCGTTCCAGGCCGTTGCGGTCGTCGGCGGGCGGCGCCGGTGGCGGTGTGTCGTCGGTCGGCCAGCCGTCACCGGGCGTTGGCCGAAGCCCTTGGGTCTGGGTCATGGCCCGGACTATGCCACGGCTTTTCCGGGAGTTCCAGGTTTTCCGGTCTCTCCGGGCTTTCTGGGTTCGGGTAGCGACGCCTTCGACGACCGGCGAGTGCCGGGGGTGCGGGTGTTACGTGGGTGGCGGCCGGTCTGGGATGCTGTGCAGACCTGCTGCACGAACTGGATGACGGGACTGGGCATGGCCAACGACGCACCGCAGCTGACCACGGGCGAGGTGGCGAAGAGGCTCGTGCTGAACGAGACAACCGTGATCAACTATGCGAAGCAGGGGCTGCTGCGCGCGACCCGTACCGCAGGCGGTCACCGCCGCTACCCGGCAGCCTCGGTCGAGGAACTGCAGCGAGTGCTGGCGATGCCCGACGGGGAGGCCCGCACGCAGGCCATGGAGGCTCTGCGGCGCCGCAACGGGACCACAGCGTAGGCGCAGTCGACGAATACGCCGAGGGGCCCGGACCAGGTTGGAACTTGGTCCGGGCCCCTCGCCACCTCGGCGCTGTCGGGTTCAGCGCCGGGCGGGCCTAGCGGGCGCTTCGCTGCGGGCGGAGATCGATTCCGGTGCGCGCTCGCAACTGCGACAGGCAGTTGCCCCAGGCGTGGTAGGAGAGCGTTCCGCTGCCGTCGGGGATCACGCCTACGAGCGCGCCCTTGAGCCGCACCTTTCGTCTCCCTCGGTGCGGCTCGTCCACCGTGTAGCCGGCCTCCCGGAGCCGGTGGATCATCCGCCTTCGGGCCTTGTCGTCTAGGTACACGCTGCTCAGATCCCCCTTCGCGCGGGCCGGGGAGGATGGGAGCCCCCGGGGAGCCGCGCCAATCTGCAATCCTGCGCTGCAACGAGTTGTAACGATCCGGGCGTTACAGTAACGTCCGGGCTGCTACAAAGCATGCCACCGATCATCGAGGAGCAAAAGAGTGGCGGCAGCGGAAAACCTCAGGGCAGGGTGCCTGCTGGAGGAACGTCACCTGCACCTGGGCCGGGAGATCGCCACAGCCGCCGGCTGGCGAGTCATCCGCGACATCACCACGCGGAGCACGGCCGACGGCGCGATCGTCGTCGACGTTTACGCCGACGAGCCTCTCGTCGTTTGGCCGCACAGGCACGTGTCGGTGCGCAACCGGACGCCGCTGGATGCCGGCAACTGCTTCGGCGTCTACAGCCGGGGCCTGATCCTGGAAACCCACCCTGACCGGGACAGCGCCGACTTCGCCGCCCATGACCCTGCTGACTCCTGCTCAACCAGCTCCCACGTCGTCCTCGTGTGCCCCGTCCATCCGGAGCACATCACCGACGGCTTCTGTCCTGACTGCACCGACGCCGATCTGCCGGCCGTGGTGAAGGCCGAAGACGACGCCGAGGGGCGCGGGCTGACCGCCGGGCAGCGGAGGACCTGCCACACCTGCCACACCTGGGCCACCCCCGAGCATCTCGCGGGGCGCGCCCACCGCATCGCCACCCCCCACCTGGCTAACCGGCGAAACCACCTGCCGAACGCCGCCTAACCCCGGAGTCTCCCCGTGCCCGAACCCAGTCCGGACTCTCTCATCCCCTACGTCACCGCCGCCCTGCGCTACCACGGCCGCCGCAGCGCCACCATCCAAGAGTTGGAGGCCCTGCACGGCGCCTCCTACGCCCCCCAGAGTCCACTCGGGGCGGCGCTGCTGCTCGGCATCGAACAGGGACACTTCCGCCGCGACGGCGACCGCGTCGCCCTCGCCGACGCCCCAACACGCCCGATCAGCCTGGTGCCCATCGCCGTTCTGGAGGCCGTCGCCGACATCGTCCGCGACAGCGCCGCCCCACTCGTCGACCTCGACCCGGCGCTGACCGACAAGCTGACCCATGAGCTGCAGCGCTACACCGAGGCTCTGCTCGCCACAGCGCTCGACGCGTACAAGCCCGTCGTCGACCAAGCGGGCAACTACCTGTGGTTGCACCTGGAATGCGCGTGGCCGCAGTGGGGCGACGGCAACCAGCCGCCCCACGACTGCCGACGCTGCGCCGTATCCACCGGCGCCTGGACCGCAGCCTACAGCCGTTCCAACGTTGACGTGCAGCGCAACCGGCAACCCCACCTGACCGCCGAACCGGCCCTCGTGGCCGCGCTGCGGGGGGCCTTCGGCGACGCCGAACTGAACGCCCTGTCCGAGGACGTGAACTGCGGCGACACGCCGGCCATGATCCGCCTGCGTCAAGCCATCGACGACGCAGCCGGCGGCCAGTAATGCCCCACAGCCTGCAGGTCTTCAGCATGCGCCAGGCGTTCCTGCCCTACACGGTCACCGAGGCGGCCGGCCTGCCCCAGCACATCGCTCACGCCGACGTGCTGATCGTGGTGGCGCTCAAGGACCATGCCGCAGCGGTCGCCGAGCGGGTGGGCCTCGACCTCGGCCCGCGCCTTCAGCGCATCAAAAGGGCAGATGTACGCGACAAGCGGGCCTTGGTCCGGCTCAACCTGATCAACGTGCCGAGGCTACTGGCCCACCCTGACCTCGACCAATACGCAGATGGGCACCTCGTTTCCGTACGGTCCACAGGCTGGGTGTGGCAGGTCTGCACGCTTGCGCAGTTCCGCCAAGCGCGGGAAACCCTGCGGGTGTCCTCCCCGTACTGACGACCCGCCGCCGCGGCGGCCACCCTTCGGAGGGGGAGGCGGGCCGCCGCGGCGGCGAACCCCCGGACGCACACACCAACCTCCGAGAGAGGGAGCCGTGACCCACATCCAGCCTGATGGTCTCGCGAGCGTCATCGCCGTTCCAGCACCACCCGACGAGGACGTTGACTGGCTTCGCAAACGCATCGCCGTCCGGGATCTGCTGGAACAGGTCCGCCAACGGATCGACCCGGACAGCCAGATGGCAGTTTGCCCTGCGTGTGCCCAGCTTGTTCCGCGTCAGGCCGCGGTGGACGAGCATCGGAGTATCCGGGGGGCATCGGCTATCTGCGACCCGACCATCACCCTGGGGGATCGTCTGGCTGTTGCCCAGCACCGAGCCCAGGCCGCTCGTCACGCTGAGGGCGAGTCCCACGTGACCGCCCAGC
This sequence comes from Micromonospora sp. C51, assembly GCF_018070435.1. Lineage (NCBI taxonomy): Bacteria > Bacillati > Actinomycetota > Actinomycetes > Micromonosporales > Micromonosporaceae > Micromonospora > Micromonospora sp. C51. The sequence goes on from NZ_JAGPXQ010000005.1 coordinate 41,442, forward strand.
CCGTTACCGAGGAGGTCGCCTGACATGGCGCACGAATCCGAGTCAGCGCTAACCAAGCTCACTGTCAACCTCACGCCGGCGGCCCTCGCCGCATACAGGGCTGCGGCCGACGATCTGGGCGACACCCACACCGACACGATCAACCGGGCCGTCCAGCTCTACCGCCACGTGACGACCTTGCGGCCTGGTCAAGCGGTTCACTTCGACATCCGACCCGGGCAGCGGATGACTCTCCTGTGCACCAGTCCGCTGTTGCGGACGGAACGTGCGTGCCTTGTCGCGCTGCTGCTGGTGCTTGCGTTCGCCGCTGGTGCGGCGCTGTTCTGAGGAGACGCTGATGCCTGCTTCGGCCTCCGACGCGTTCTGGTCAGGCCCGCAGCCGGGCTTGAGTGACAAGGACGTCCGGATGTTCGATCCCGTCCCCGATGCCGTGCTGCGCGGCCTGGAGCACCGCGCCGTTGCTCTGCTTCCCGCCGCCGGGGCAAAGGTCAGGCCGTCCCTTCAGGAGCTGGCCTACCTTGGCGCACGCCTCGGCCCTGTCCTGTCTCGCCTAGCCGCCGTCGAAGCCCAACTGGAGCAGGCCCTCGAAGAGCTGAGGCGGACCCGGCCGGTGGCCGAGGCAGCACTGGCTTTGACGGCCGCCAGGGACAATCCGTCGGTCGTTGACCGGTCGCTGCTGGACACGCTGCACGACACCGCAGGCAGCCTGCAGGCATGGCGAGCGGTCTCCGGGGGTGAACCCGGGCCACAGCGTTGGCTGATCTGGTCCAGGGAGTACCGCAGCTGGCGTGGCCCGAACGGATCCGGCTACTTCGGCGACATCACGCGCGCCGGTCAGTACAGCCACGCCGAAGCCGTCGAGCAGGTCGCACAGCGCGCGTGGCGCCGCAAAGGCGACCCCCCCGAAGTAGTCGTACCCGCCCCGCCGGACTGCCTACTCGGGGCGTCACACCGACTGGAGGTGTTCGTTCACCAGCACATTCAGGCGGCCACCGACGCAGCCGTGCGCCAGCACCAAACCGCACCGCGGTCAGGCGCTGAGGCATGAGAAGTGAACCTGCCCCGGTCCAGCCGACCGTGCCGGAACCGCACCCACCCCCGATTCTGGTGGATCCGGCGACCACGACCGCACACGGCGACCTGGTCGTAGCGCTGGCGGACGCCGGAATACGCCCGCAACTGCTGCCCGGCGATGTGGTGACAGTGAGGTGCCGCAAAACGGGCCGCATCGGACTTGCCCGCGTGATGCTGGTGGCCCTTATCGTGCCCAGGCACATCCGCCTGGCCGTGACGTGGCCCCGCCTCGCGAGGAGCACCACAGACCATGACCACCCCGCACGTGGAGCTGATCGCGTGGACCCACTTCTCGCCGCCGCAGGACGTGCCCTGGTCGACTGACGCCGAGGGCGGTCAAGCGCTGGCAGAGTTCGCGGGCCGGGCCTGCTACCAGAGCTGGACGAAGCCGAACCCGGACACCGCAACCAACGCAGGCTACCTGGCACACATCCTGGACGTCGGTCACCTGTCGGTCCTGGAGCACGGGACCGTGACCTTCTACTTCACCGGCGTGTCTCGGTCGTTCACCCACGAGCTGATCCGGCACCGGCACTTCTCGTACTCCCAGTTGTCGCAGCGGTACGTGCCCGAGCGTGACGCGGCGATGGTCGAGCCTGACATCATCGCCGGGGACCCGTACCTCCACCGACGGTTCAGGGAAGCTACTGAGGCGACGCTTGCCGCCTACAACGAGCTGCTGCACGGCCTGGAACGCACGTACGCCAGCGAGCCAAACCCGACGCTCCGACGCAAGCTGGCGCGGCAGGCGGCACGGGCCGTCCTACCCAATGCCACCGAAACGCGCATCGTGGTCACAGGCAACTACCGGGCGTGGCGACACTTCATCACCATGCGCGCCACGCAGCACGCAGACGTGGAGATTCGGCAGCTCGCCGTGATGTGTCTGCGTCAGCTGCAGCGGGTGGCTCCGAACGTCTTCAGCGACTTCGACATCGTGCGTCTGGTCGACGGCACCGAGGTCGCCTACAGCGACCACCGCGAGGCCCTGTGATGCTCGCATCCGATGTCGACCTGCGCGAGGCCATCCGGTCCGGGACGCTCGCCCTGGACCCGTTCGACGACAAGCTGGTCCAGCCGGCCAGCATCGACCTGCGCCTCCATCGCTGGTTTCGGATCTTTCGCGTCGAGCGGCACACGGTCGTCGATCCGGCGCAGGAGCAGGCGGACCTGACCGAGCTGGTCGAGGTTCCCGACGGCGAGCCGTTCGAGTTGAGGCCGGGCCAGTTCGTCCTCGGCACCACGCTGGAGAGGGTAACCATAGGGTCTCAGGTCGCCGCACGGCTCGAAGGCAAGAGCAGCCTGGGCCGACTAGGACTCCGCAACCACTCCACCGCGGGGTTCATCGACCCGGGGTTCGACGGGCACATCACGCTGGAACTGTCCAACGACCTGCCGGTGCCGATTCGGCTGTGGCCCGGGATGCTCATCGGGCAAGTCTGCGTCTTCACGCTGCAGACGCCCGCGTCCCTGCCGTACGGCGCGACCAGCTACGGCAGTCACTACCAGGGTCAGGTTGGGCCGACGCCGTCACGGTCGTGGCAGCGGTGGCGCACCTGGCCGACAGCAGCATGACCGGGGTGAGCCATTACCGTTCGGGCGTAACGGTCAATTATCGCTAACACTCCTTCCCTCACAGTTCTGCATTCATCGGAATCGGGGGATGCAGAACTCACGAACGTGCAGTACGGTGACGTACTTCGGTGATCAACCGCTCACTGACCACCGGAAATGCAGCTAGGAACCGAAGGCAGTCACAACGGGGTGGGGGTGGCAGCGACGTGAACGGGAGCATTCTTCGCGCTGCCGTCGTTCGAATCGGTCTGACGCTTGGCGCGGGTATGTTCACTTTCGCCCTCGTGAGTGCAGCCGACGAGGATCCTGCCCGCGCGGATGACAGCCGGCGGCTGCTTCCCGACCTTCCGCTGGTCACGGAAGTCATCGACGGTGTCAAGCCCGTGGGGCTCCTCCTGCCGCCGCCCACCACGACCCGTTCAAGCAGCGAACCAGCCGCGAGCAAGGGCACCTCCGGTGACCGTGCCGACGCTCGTCGCGAAACACGACGTCGGGCTGACGAGCATCCCGCCGAGGCCCGCAAGTCCGTTGCGGACGTGGACAAGCCAGCGGGCCGGCAGGTGCGGGAGAGCCCAAACCGACGGCCCGCGCGGACGGTCAAACCGACAACCGATCAGACAACCCCGTCGCGTGACACGCCATCTCTGCTGCCCGATCCCGTGATCAACCTGGGCAACCAAACGAGTGTGGTCCTCGTGACGGGCATATCGGACACCGCAGAGATCGTCGAACCGGTCCTCGCGCCCGTGCTCGCACCCACCGTGAACGCCCTCGAACCGGTCCTCGCGCCCGTGCTCGCACCCACCGTGAACGCCCTCGAACCGGTCCTCGCGCCCGTGCTCGCACCCACCGTGAACGTCCTCGAACCGGTCCTCGCGCCCATCACGCAGGTCGTCAGACCCGTTCCAGCCCTCGGCCTACAACCAACCACCGGCCCAAGCTGGGCCGGATGCTCGCTCGGCCCTGCCTCTCCCGACAAGCCGGCCGTTGACGGGTCGACACCAGAGCGAACGTCTACGGAGGCGCCACACACAGTCGCCCCCTACGTATCCGAAACCCCAGGCAGCACAACGTCCGCAAGCCGGGCCGCTGCACCGGCAGCCAGTGTGGCCGCCGTGCAACCGGGCAGCGCCCTTCCTGGCGCCCCTTGGCCGTTGCCGCACCCGGCATCGCATGGGGCAGGCTCGTGCGAGGCAATTGCTCCGAGCACCGGCAGCGGACTAGACGTCGCAGAGCCTTCCCGCTGCACCACCGCTCCACCCGTGACCGGCCGTGTAGCCATGCGAGCGGGGGCCCTATACCTCCTCGGCCGTATCCCGCAGCCTGACGCGCAACCCGCCTAGCCCGCCTGCGGGCTGCAAGCCCGCCCCGGGCTCGCTGTGGAACGAATCGTCACGGCGGCGGGAGGTGCGCGGCACCTCCGATCCCCCTCCCCTGAAAGAGATCGGAGCACCTGATGGTCCAAAAGATCACTATCATCGCCCTCACAATCACAGGCGGCCTGCTCGCGCTGCTCTCGGCCCTTCTGTTTGCGATTCTCGCTACGGCATGCGTCGTCGACCCCGGACTGTGGACACCGGCCGCCATGCTCACTGCGATGGCCGCTGCCACCGGGTTCATCCTCGGAAGCTGCCTGCTCCTGAGTGCCCTGCTGATCCGAGTGACCGGCAGCGCGAATGCCGCGTTCGCCGAGGGAGTGCTGCAAGGCGTGGAGGCGAGCGTGGGTCGCCTCGCGACGCTCGTGCCGGATCATCCGGGCAATCTTCGGTACCACCCGACTCACGACCGGCAGTCAGGCCCCTGACCGCGAGCGTCGTGACGGCCTCGGGGATGCCACATCCCCGAGGCCATACCGCCGTAGCTACTCAGCCCCTGCGGTGGTGGCTGTGGTGGCGGGCTGGCCTTCGACCGCAGTTCGTTCGGCCGGGACTCGTCCGACGGGACTGGTCTCTGTGTGCCCGTCTGAGTTCCGAGCCGGCAGAGGGCCGTCCGCCTCCGGGTTGGACACGTCGCCGTCGAGCGGGGACGTCGGAGGCGTGGTTGTGGTGTCGGAGTCCGGCCCGGTCGGCTCCTCACCAACGACAGCGGGTGCATCACCCGCGACGATGCTGGGAGCCGGCACGGCGAGTTCGTTACCGGAATCGAGTGTAGGAGCCTGTTCGCTCGGGCTTTCGCTGCCGGTAGGCGCAGACGACGTTGCGGGCGGACTCGGCGTCGGCACGGGATCCGGTGGCGCGGAGGGGACCGAAGTCGGCGCGGGTGGCGCCGGGGTAACGGCGGACGGCGCGGGTGGGGGCAGCAGCGGCGCCGGGGTGGTGGCCGGCGGCGAAGGCTGCGGCGCCGGGGTGGCGGCCGGCGGCGCGGCTGAAGGCAGCGGCGCCGGGGCCGGCGCCGCAGGCGAAGGCGGCAGTGGTGCCGGGGCAGGAGCCTCGTCGTCTTCCGCTGGCACGTTCAGCGGGAGAGCGGTCGGCATGGCGGTGACACTCGGCAGCGACGCGTCACCAATGATCACACGAGCGGCGGTACTGCGGACCGCTGCCGGGACATTCGATTCCGCCACCTCGTCGTCCTGGTCTCCATCGAGGGCCGGCAGCAGGCCCATGGTGATCGCGGCATGAGTGACGTCACCGGGCAGGATTACCTTAGTCCCGAGGCGCTGCGCCCACCGCTGCAGCCGGTCAAGGTCGCTGCCGTACAGCACCCAGCGCTCTCCCCTGATCATGTTGGGGTGGGCGGCTGGGTCGGGTGTCGCATCGAGCCACGCCTGGAGACCTGCCGGCGAGCTGAACACCATCATGGTGTTGCGGTGCGCCACGTCCTGCTTGTCTCGGTAGCTGAAGGTGAAGGTGACGCTGTTCGGCCCGACCCACGCCTCGGCATGCATAACGGTGCCTTCAGGCGTGGCACACAGTGCAACCAGGTCGGAGCTGGCGGCAGCCTTGCACTCCCAGGCAGACTCCACCTCGATCCTGCTGAAAATCTCGTTCTCCCAGGCTTGGGAGGCAACCACCACCGTTGGCTCAGCACCCTGCAGCAGGGGAACGGTGATCGCGCCGAGAGCAACCCAGACAGCGACCGCGGTGAGACGTCGAGTGGTTCTTCCGGCGGCCAGGGCCGCGCCGCGAAGGGACGCCATGGGGCGGGCGCCGACGCTCCGCTCCTCTACTGATAGTGGGGCGGCGGTCGGTAGGACCGCCTCCACCCAGTGCTGGACGACGTCGGGGTGAGCGTCGGGCAGGGCTTGTTGGATTGCCTCACGAGCACTGGACGAGTCCAGTGCCGGGTCAACGAAGATCACCTGATCTTCGGGTAGGGCGATGCATCTCGCACCGGTCTGCAACCGGACGATCTTCACGGGCGCTTCCTCGGGGAGGGGAGGGTGCGGTATGGAGATAGATAGATGCGGGAGCCTACCTGTTGTCGCGCCTCCAGTGTTCGACCAACGCAAGGATCGAGTCGAGTTGTCGCTCATCCAGTTCGCCCAGATGAGCGATGATCGCCCGCGCCTTCGGATCGCTCGGCAGCGTCGTCTCGGTGCGGGTCCATCCACAGGCCGTCTGGGCTGCCGCCCGCACCACCGATGCGTCCGGGTGCCCCAGACCTGCGGCGAGCTTCTCCAAGTTGGACCGTTCGGGCATTCGCTGTAAGCCGTTCCGGCGGAGGAACTGAACGGTCGACTTTGGGATGTTGCCCCGTTTTGCAATGTCCTGCAGCGAGTCTCCGGTGAGTCGCTGATGTTCTTCGATGAGTCGCGCTAGTTCGAAGCGCGGGTCCAGGTCCTGCGTCTGCTCAGCTGTCATCGAATTCCTTCGGGCGCTGGGACGAATGGACCGTACAGCACCCCACCGTCGACCAACAACGTTGGCCATCCGGCCAGTGACGCTGTACAGCACGTTGCGGGACGTTTACTTTTGACGACGCAACTAGCAATACCCGCAATCTGCAAATTGCACGCCGCTTCACGGGAGCTGAACCGCGAGCCCCCGCCCGGTTCGGGCGGGTAGGAAGGATGAGCCAATGTGCGACACCGACCAGCGACGGACCGGCTTGGCGGTCCAGGTAAGCCTGCGTGGCGCTAGCTTCGTGCTCGCGGCCCTGCTCGGATGTGGCGGCGGCGGCATCACACTCGCCCTGGCCGTGATGGCCGTCCTCAACCCCGAGATGGAGTTGAACCTCGCGGTGTGGCTGGCCGGAGTCGTGGGCGCATGCATGGGGATCGCCTCGCTGACCATCGTCGGCTTCGCGATGACGGCGGGCGCAGTCGCCAAGCGGGTCGACGCAAACGCGGAACGCATCCGCGTCGAGCTGCTGGCCCACCGTCAGGCGTTCACCGGCGACGTCGCGGCGTTTCAGGAGGGCGTGGCGGCTGGCGTCGCCCGGACCGTTGATCCCATCGCTAACGCGATCGCCCAGGCAGCCCGGACGGACAACGTGGTCCCCTTCCCCCACCCGGGAGCAGCGGATCGCGCCAGCTTCAACTGACCGAGGTAGTTTGCGCGCGTGCAGCCCACTGGATGCACGCGCGCATCCAGGATGCATCCATGCGACGAGTAACGCCCCTCCGGAGTGATCTCCGGAGGGGCGTTGCTGCAGGTCAACCCTTGCGCGCCCGAAGGGACTCGAACCCCTAACCTTCTGATCCGTAGTCAGATGCTCTATCCGTTGAGCTACGGGCGCTGGTGCTCGGCCAGTCTACACACCCGGCCTTCGCGCGGAGACTCCGGGATTCGAACCCGGGAGGGGCTTTAAGACCCCAACCGCATTAGCAGTGCGGCGCCATAGACCAGACTAGGCGAAGTCTCCCAGGTGGCCCGCAGACCACCGGGCCCGAGGATACAGGCCGCGCCCGGCCGGGAGCAAAGCGACTACCGGAACGAGTTGCGCCCAGTGATCCCGGACGGCTCCCCGCTGTGCGTTGGTGTGATCAGGACTACGCTCCATCGGCATGCAGGAGCAGCCGCCCAGCGAGCAGAACCGCCGTGAGCCTGCTGAGGGAGCCCGCCGACGCACCGCGAAGGCTACCTTCACGCCGCCTCCGGCACCGGCACCGTCGCCTCCGGAGGAGCAGGAGGACCCCACCGGGTCCCGTCCTCGACGGTCGAAGGCGGCCCCGAGCGTGCTCTTCCAGCCGCCACCGACGCCAGAGCAGCCGCTACCGCGCCAGTCCGGGCCGGCCGCGTCCCGGCCTCCGGCCACGCCGGCGCCGCCGTTCACCGGTGCAACGGAGGCGGCGGGCCGGAGCGAGCGCACGGCTTCGCCGGCCACCGGAAAGGTCGGGGAAGCCACGTCGGTACCTGCGTCGCGTCGCCGTGGTAGCACCGGCCAGCCGCCGGCAGCGGGTGCGGACTCCGTTGGAACGGACGTGACTCCGGCTGACGCCCTACCCGCCCGCCGGAAGTCGGCCAGGCGCGAGACATCGCCGAAGCAGGTTGGATCTGCCGACCCCGGTTCCAACCTTGGCGCCCCGGCCACCGACGCTTCAGGCTTCGACACCACGGAGACGGACAGCGGCACTACCGACGCCGAAAGGACCGCCCGGACGAGCGATTCCCCCTCCGTTGACACTGGCAAGCCGGCCGCCGAGCAGGCGGGCGGGGCAGCGGCCGGCCCCACGGCGGCCGAAAGGGCTCCGGCCCGGAAAGCGGCCAGGACGACGGCGGCGCAGAGAAGAGTTCGGGCGAGCGACGAGAGGGTACCCGAGCCGACCAGCGAGGCGACCGGCGTCGAGAAGGCGACGAGGAAGGCCACGCGGCGAGCGGCAACCGGCGCGGCTACCGCCCCAGGCGAGGCTGCTCCGACGGCGTCGGCTACCGAAACGGCGGCGGTCACTGCCGAGGCAGCACCGGTCAAGGCAGCCCGAAAAGCCACGAAGAGGGCTCCCCGTAAGAGGGCCACCGGCGAAGCGGCCAGCGGCCACCCGACCACCAGCGAGACGACCACCAGCGGGACGGCGGCCACCAGCGAGACGGCCACGAGCGCGACGACCACCGACGGAGCGGTTGGCGAGCCAGAGTCCGGAGTGCCAGGCAGTGCCGTCATGGTGCCGGTGGCCGGGACCGCGCCTTTCGGCGACGGCAGCGGGCGCGACATTTCGGGGCGTACGCCGGAATTGAAGCTGGAGATGCTCGTGACGCGGGTCGTCGACCATCCGGGCTTCGCCCCGGAGCTACTGGCGCTGACCGCGGTGGAGGTCCTCGGGCCTGGCGCGGCCGAATGGGGCCGGCGGCTGCGGGAGTTGTACCCGGGGGCGCGGGCGGACGGGCTGGCCCGGCTGGCCAACCGGCGCTTCGTCCGGCAGGCCGGCGTCGGTGGGGCGACCGCCGCGCTGAGCGGGGTCTTCGCGCCGGTGGTCGAACTGGCGGCGGTGCTCTGGTCGCAGGCGAACCTGGTGCTGCACCTGGCGGCGGCGTACGGCCATGATCCGGCGCATCCGGACCGGGCGGCGGAACTGCTGATGCTGACCCAGGTACATCCGGACCTGGCGAGCGCGGAGGCGGCAGTGGCGGCGGCGCGGGCGGCGCAGGGGCCGGAGGAGGAGCCCGGACTCCGCGCGGTCGAGGCGGCCTGGCGGCTGGCGGCCCCGCTGGCCGCGCAGGCGGGTGGCTGGCTGGCGCTGCGGCTGGTGTCTCGGCTGCTGCCGGGTACGGCGGCGTTGACCGCAGCGACCGGCAACTCGGCGGGGGCCGAACGCCTGGCCGCCCGAGCCGCCACCCTCTACCGCCCACCCCACCGCCCCGCCACCGAAACGCCCACCTCAGCCCACTGACCCGACCGCCCGTCAGCCGTGAGCCGTGAGCCGTGAGCCGCCGACGAGAGCCGGTTGACCAAGGAGCATTCGTCACGACACGCCGGTCGGGCAGACGCAAACCTCTTGATCGACTACGAGAGGCGACCCGGGAGTGGTCAGAGCCAGGAGAACCATTCTCGCGGTAGCAGGGCGTAGCCGAGGAAGGCGACGATGTCGAGCAGGGCGTGGGCCACGATCAGTGGCATCACCCGGCGGGTACGCAGGTAGAAGAGGCTGAACACCACTCCCATCACCGCGTTGCCGAGGAACGCCCCGAACCCCTGGTAGAGGTGGTACGAGGCGCGCAGCAGCGCGCTCGTGGCGATGATCGCGCCGACCCGCCACTGGAGTTGGCGCAGCCGGGTCATCAGGTAGCCGACCACGATCACCTCCTCCAGGATGCTGTTCTGGAACGCGGCGAGGATCAGTACCGGCACCGTCCACCACAGGTCGGGCAGGGCGGCCGGCACCAGGGTGGCGTTGATGCCGAGCTGAGCGGCCGCCCAGAACAGCGCCAGGCCGGGGAGTCCGATCAGCGCCGCCAGCCCGGCCCCCCGGGCCAGGTCGGAGCCGGGTCGTCCGGGGTCCAGGCCGAGGGTACGCACCGGATCGCCCGGGTCCCGCGCCAGCAGGTGTACGGCGAGCAGCACCGGCAGCAGCGCGAAGACGATGCCGAGCAGCTGGTACGTCAGGTCCAGGTAGGGGCGGGCCGAGGCGGAGGTGTTCAATGCGGCGGTCTGCCGCGACAGGCCCCCCTCAGCGGTCAACTTCGCGATGATCGACACGGCGGCGTAGACGGCCGACTGGCCGAGGGAGAGGCCGAGTACCAGCATGGTCTCGACGCCGAGCGTCTGGCGGGACACCGGGCGGGTGAGCTCAACGGTCACCGAACCACTCTGCCCGACCGGAGGCGCTCCTGGTGACACCCGCCCACCGGCGAACAGCCCTCACGATGCGATCGCACATTCTGTGCGACCTTCATGCACGCTCCGTGGAGATTCTGTCTGGGCCCGATCCGCCGTCAGAAGAAGGAGCGCCCCCGGTGGACAACTTCGCGCGGCTGCTGAAGGAGAGCTGGACCCTGGTCGAGGAGGACCGGGTCCGGCTGAGCGGTCACTTCTACGCCCGGCTCTTCCTCCTCGACCCCGAGCTGCGCACGCTCTTCCCGGTGCAGATGACCGGCCAGGGCGACCGGCTGCTCGAAGCGATAATCGCGGCGATCCACACGGTGGACGACCCGGAGGGCTTCGACGAGTTCCTGCGTGCGCTCGGCCGGGACCACCGCAAGTACCACGTCGAGGCGGACCACTACGACACCATGGGCGTGGCGCTGCTGGACGCGTTGCGCAGCATCGCCGGCGACGGCTGGAACCTGGAGTACGACCAGGCGTGGCGGGACGCGTACGCGGCGATCGCCGAGAAGATGCTCGCCGGGGCGGCGGCGGACGACGACCCACCGTTCTGGCACGCCGAGGTGCTGACCCACCAGCGGTACGGCCCGGACACGGCCGTCCTCACCTGCCGGGCATTGCAGCACCCGTTGACCTGGAAAGCGGGTCAGTACGTCAGCGTGGAGGTGCCGCGCCATCACCCCCGGGTGTGGCGGACGTACTCGATCGCCAACGCGCCGAACGATGACAACGTGCTGGAGTTCCACGTGCGTACGCCGGCCGACGCCGCCGGTTGGGTCTCCGGCGCGTTGGTCCGGCGGACCAGGCCGGGCGACCTGCTGCGGGTGGCCGCGCCGATGGGGTCGATGACTGTCGACCGCTCGTCCGAGCGGGACATTCTCTGCGTCGCCGGTGGCGTCGGACTGGCCCCGATCAAGGCGCTCGTCGAGGAGTTGGCCGGTTACAACCGGGCCCGTTGGGTGCACGTCTTCTACGGTGCCCGGACGGGGGCGGACCTCTACGGTCTGGACCGGCTGCGGGAGTTGGTGGCCACCCATCCGTGGCTGTCGGTGACGCCGGCGTGCAGCGACGACCCGGACTTCGACGGCGAGCAGGGCGACATCTCCGACGTGGTGGCCCGGTACGGGCCGTGGACGACGCACGACTGTTTCGTCTCCGGATCGGCACCGATGGTGCGCGCCACACTCCGAGTGCTGGCCGCCGACGACGTACCGCCGCAGCGGACCCGGTACGACACGTTCGGCAACCTGTAGAGCTTTGCTCCCCCCGAACCGGGGCGCGTGCCCCTGCCCCCTGGGGCACGCGCCCCGGCCCCCCGACCGGGCGGACCGGCACCGCCCCGCGCCACCTCGTCCGTCCGGCTGTCGTTCCCACCTGGGCGGGCGGGGGGTCGCGCTCCGTGCCCGGCCAGTGGAGCTACCCGCGGGCTCAGTAGCGCCACGGGTGGCCGGATTCGCGGTACTCCTCGATCGGCACCAGCGGCACTCCGGGTGCCATCCGGTCGACGTAGAGCCGGCCTTCCAGGTGGTCGATCTCATGCGCGACCAGCCGGGCCATGCCGAACTCGAAGGAGGTGATGACCCGACCGCCGTCGAACTGCGCGTGTTCGACATCCAGTCGCAGCGGTCGCGGCACCAACCCGCGATGGTCGAAGAAGGAGAGGCACCCCTCGTACTGTTCGTCGGTGTGCGGTGCCGCATCGACCACCCGGGGGTTGAGCAGCACGACGGGCTCGGCGGTGCGGTCCGGCGGACGGACCACCGCGGCGGCTCGGTCGACGTCGAGCTGTGGGGCGGCGATTCCCACCCCCTTGGTGAAGGGGTGCAGTTCGTCGAGCCGGGCCAGCGCGGTGATCAGCCGGTCGACGATCTCCCGGGCGAGCGGTTCCTCGCGCGGCAGGTCGAACGGGCGGGCCGGCTGGCGCAGCAGATCGGCACCGCGCTGCACGATGCCGAGCCCACGCATCCGGTCCGACGGTCGGACTCGCCCACCCTCCGCCTCGGGCTCCGGTTGGGCCCGGAATCGCCACTGCAACCGGTACCGGGCGTTCAGCGGCGGCTCGTCGGTCGCCCAGTCGAAGATCGCCCGGTCGCCCTCGTCGTGACGGGTCACCGCCGTCCGCAGCGGGCCCTCCTCCGCCGAGAGCGAGGTCTCCGCGCCCCAGACCTGCGGATCCAGGGCCACCGGCAGGTCCAGGCGTACGGCGAGGTGCCGGGTCGGTACGCGGACCGCGCGCTGGAACCACGGCCCCCACTTTTCCCGCCCGACGGTGTACGCGTACTCGATGGTGGCGCGGCGGCCGGGGTAGAGCGGGAAGCGGCGTTCACCGTTCTCGAAGAGCAGCCAGATCTCCTTGAACGCGTCCCGGTCGTGCTTGGCACGCCAGTGCATGGTCTCCCGCTCGCCGGACTCCTCGCGGCAGGCGACCAGTTGCAGTTCGGCGAAGCTGAGCGGGTGTTCCCGGTGGTGGCGGTTGGAGCGGCCCGGGTCGCTGGGGTAACGGTCCACGGCCACCCGGATCAGGTATCGGGTGACCGGCTCGACACCGGCGTTGTACAGCTCACGCCGGATGACGCAGCGGTAGGCGTCGTCGGTGTGGGTGAGGACGGCCGTCTCGCGTTCGACGATCAGACCGGTGCCGGGCGGCATCCACTGGCCGGGCAGGCTGGCTTCCCGGTGGTTACGGTCGCTGCGGGCGTGGCGAAGGTCGTCGTACTCCCGGAAGCGTTGCCAGATCGCGCCGCTGGCCTCCAGGACGGCCTCGGCGCGACGGGCGAAGTCCTCCGTCGGTCGGTGCCGGCGTCCCTCGACGTGACTGACGTACGAGGGGTCGAAGCCCATCAGGGTGGCCAGTTGTTTTTTGGACAGCCCCCGCTCCGTCCGGTGCCGGGCGAGTTCGGCGGCGAACGAGTCGGCAGCCCGATCGAGCGGTGAGGTCGTCATCAGCTTCCTCGTGGCCGGGAGTACCAAGTTTCACGTTCAGTCGCCGGCCGCACACACATCTGGCACCTAGTCGACAAGAACCTTGACTGATGGACGATTCATACCGATACTGCCCCGAGTTTCCAGGCCGATACCGACAGTAGTTTCACCCCGCCCCCGTCCCGGGTCACCCACCTCACCCCGCCCCTCGGGTTCCCCTGCGCCCGAAAGTGTGGTTAGGCTAGCCTTAGTACGACCATGGACGCTTCGGATCGAGTGGGTCAGGTGACGCGGGGGTGGATCAGGTGACAGCGGTGCTGCCCCTTCGGGATCCAGCCAGCGCGCCCCTGACGCCGGTCACCGCAACCCTGCGGGCCATGTTCGGCACCGACGACCTTCCCGGTCTGGCCCCGGGCCTGCTGGTCGCCGACGAGGCCGGTTGGGCCCCGGCGACCACCCTGACCGGAACGCGACTGCCGGAGCTGCTCGAATCGGCGGTTCGGCTCTGGGGTGGCACGCCACATGCCTCCGCCGCGCTCGCCTGGAAGGCGTACAGCTACTGGGCGGCGCTGCCGGTCGTGCTCGGCTGGGCCGCCGCTCGGCGAGTGCCGCTGCTCGACCACACCGAGGCGCTGATCCACTTCGCCGATCGGCGCGCCTTGGTGACCGTCGGCCTACGCGAGTCGATCCCGGTCGCGGTGCTGCCCAACGATCCGTTGGCGCTCGCCGGGTTGCCCCAGGTCCGAGTGGTGGCCGACGAGCGGGAGTTGCTCGCCGCACTGCGCGCCACGCTGCTGGACGGGCACCTGTCGCCGGTGATCTCCGCGATCCAGGGCGAGGTCCGCATCGGTGCCCGCACCCTCCTCGGCTCGGTGGCGTCCGGCATCGCCCACGGGCTGCTGCGGGCCGCCGACGGCCTGCCCGGTTCTGCGGTCGAGGCGATCGACACGCTGCTCGACGCGCTCGGCCTGGCCGACCTGGTGGAGCTGGTGCCCGGCCCGAACGGCGAGCCGATCGTGCAGCGCCGCACCTGCTGCCTGGCCTTCACCCTGCCCCAGCCGAAGGTCTGCCAGGGCTGCTGCATCCGCAGCTGAGTCGGCCCGTCGGTCATCCCGTCAGCGGGCGCACGTCCCAGATCCAGACACCACCGGCGTACCTGGGCTCGATGCCGGTCAGCTCGGTCATCCCCGTACGAAGCGCGTCGGCGTGCTCGTGCGGCCCGAGGATCACCACGCCGGCCCGCCAGTACCGCAGGTCCTCCACCGCCTCCCGGCGGGTCCGCTCGGTGATCGACGGCACCTCGCCGGTGCGTCGGATGCTGCCGAAGAAGGTGCTGGTAGGGCGCGGGGGTGCGGAGAAGAGGGCGACCCGGTTCCGGCCGGGCCGGGTGTCCGGTCCGAGGAAGTAGCCACGAGCGATCGGCATCTCCTGCCGGGTACGGGCGGACCAGCGCAAGGGTTCGGCGTACTCGGTGTCGGGCAGCGGCAGGGTCACCACGCTGCGCCCACCGGTGAGGTAGGGACGCCAGGCACCCGAGGTGACGAACTCGGGGACCGGTTCGAGCCGTTTCGTCGGCAGCGGGGTGGGCAGCACCGGCACCAGCGCCATCGCCAGTCCGGTCGCTGCGGCGAAGCGGATCTGCGACCGGCGGTCCGGATACCGGGCCGTCAACTCGCGGACCTTCGCCACGCCGTACGCCAGGATCAGCCCGATGATCGGGGTGATGGCCAGCGCCCAGCGGGTCGGCACCACCGAGTGCAGCACCGGCAGGTCCTCCAACAGCGCCCAGGGTCCGGGTACCCCGGTTCCGCGACGGTCGACGCGGATCTCCCGGCCGAGCGCGAGCACCGCGAAGAGCAGCCCGAGCACGGCCAGACCGATCACCACGGCGCTGCGCCGCAGCCACCACACCAGCGCCACCACGAGAATCACCAGCGGCCAGCCGAAGAAGGCGTTCTCCTCGGTCGGGTTCTTGGCCAGTCCGGCGGCGCTGCGGGCGTCACCGGCCAGCGACTCGCGGGAGTAGGCGAAGTACGAGGCCAGGTCCGTGGAGTAGCCCCGGATCAGCCGGGGCAGCCCGTGGTAGGCGCCGGGGCCGAAGAACTGCACGTACAGCGGGTAGGCCAGCAGCACGGCGGAGACCACGGCGGCCATCCCGAGCCCGGCGGCGAACGGTCGGACCCGGGCCCGCAGCTCGGGCCGGCCGATCACCATCGCGACGATCACCACGGCGAGGCCGATCGCGGTCATCAGCAGGATCTCCAGGTTCAGGAACGCCTGCCAGACGATCACCAGGGCCAGCAGCAGACCGTTGCGCAGCCACCGCCCGGGTTCGGCGAGCCGCAGGGTACGCCAGATGATCAGCGGCACCACGTACTGCGACACGATGTTCGGATGCGCGTTGGCGTGGGAGACCATGGCTGGGGCGTACGCGCAGAAGGTGGCGCCCAGCCAGGCCGGCCCGCGCGAACCGGGCAACACCACGCGGGAGAGCAGGAAATACCAGGCGGTGGCGGTGGCGATCATGCCGAGGGTGAGAAAGAGCAGGAACGCGGCCCGGGTGCCGAACAGCAGGGTTATCGGAGTCATCGGCAGCGATACGGACAGAACAGACGTATTTGCCATCAGATTGACCGATTCCGGCACGTTCATTCGGTCCGAGGAGAACGGATAGGCCAATTCGGTGACAACCCGGGCACCGTGCGCGAACATCCATTCGAATTGCGCCATATCGGTCGGATTGTCGCGAATACCGTCGCCAGGATTCAGCCACATCCGTCCGGTGACCCAGAAGCCGAATGCGGCGAAGCTCGCCACCGCCACGGCATCCCGCCACCACCCCGAGCCGCCCTCGCCCCGCACGCGTCCCGGGCGGACCGCAGCACTTCCCGCCTCGGACTGTGCGTTAGGTCGGCCCGAATCGGGAGTAGTCATAACAATTCGCAGCGTAGTCGGCCCATGTGGTCAGCGTGCAGGGTTCGGGGCACTGGCGTAGTATCGGTCAAGTTCTCTGGCTATCACCGATCGTGCACCCCCACCCCCGACCGCTAATTCGGCCATCACGGGCCCCGATATCCCCGCCGTCCGGGCGGATGGTTCACTCAGTCGGTCCCGGCACGGGTCGAGTCGTATCGTGAGGAATCGACGCATGGCAGAAATCACTGGGGATCAGCGCGTGCAGTCCGAGGTCCTGGAGGGCCTCGCGACGGCGGTCAATCACCGACGCTGGTTCGTCGAGCTGGCCGTGCCCTACCTGGGTGACAACCCCATCGAGATCGGTAGCGGCCTCGGCGACTACGCCCTGGAGTGGAGCGAGAACTTCCCCCGGTTCACCGCCACCGAGGCCGACCCGGACCGCCTGGTGGCCCTCAAGGAGCGTCTGGCTGACCGACCCTCGATCGAGGTACGCCAGATGCTGCTGCCCAACCCCGAGCGCGGTGACTACAGCGCCGCGGTCTCGTACAACGTGCTGGAGCACATCGAGGACCACGTCGGGGCGCTGCGCAGCATGGGCCAGTTGGTCCGGCCCGGCGGAGCCGTCGTCATCATCGTGCCGGCGTTCCAGTTCGCGATGAGCCCGGCGGACATCGCCACCGGCCACGTCCGGCGGTACACGAAGAAGACCCTGGCCGACGCGATGACCGAGGCGGGCCTGCGGGTGGAGAAGATCCACTACGCGAACGCGCTCGGCCTGATCGGCTACTTCATGGCCACCAAGGTCTTCCGGCTGATGCCGAAGGAGGGCCCGATGGTGAAGGTCTACGACACCCTGGTCCTCCCCGCCACCAAGGCCGCCGAGCAGCTCGTCCGCCCACCCTTCGGCCAGTCCGTCTTCGCCGTAGCCCGCACCCCCTCCTAAACCCACCCCACCCCCAACCCCCGGGGCCCGTCCCGTTGATCATGAGGTTAGCGGCACTTTTCGAGATCGAACTCGCCGCCAACCTCATGATCAACCCGGAATGGGGGCGGGTCAGCCGGCGATCTGGTAGGTGGGGCGGGTGGTGGCTCGGGCCAGGGTGTGGAAGGCCAGGTTGAAGCCGACGTAGGCGGGGGTCGCCTCCGGGGTGACGTCGAGACGTTCGACGTCGAGGGCGTGCACCGCGAAGACGTACCGGTGCGGACGGTCACCGGGCGGCGGCGCGGCACCGCCGAAACCGTGCTCCCCGTAGTCGTTGCGCACGGTGAACGCGCCCTTCAGGTCCTGCTCGGCCGCGCCGCGTGGCAACTCCGTTACGTCGGCCGGCAGGTTGACCAGCACCCAGTGCCAGAAGCCACTGCCGGTCGGTGCGTCCGGGTCGAAACAGGTCACCACGAAGCCCTTGGTCTCCGCCGGGAAGCCCGACCAGGCAAGATGCGGCGAGACGTTGTCGCCACCAGTGCTGCCGTGGGCGTGAGCCGCGTCCATCGGCTCACCGTTCCGCACATCGTCACTGGTCAGCGTGAAGGAGGCGACGGTCGGCAGCAGCTCGTACGGGTCCGGAGCGATGGGACGTTCCAGGGTCATCGACACAGGTCCTTCCGGTGGAAGTGGTGTTCTGCGCCCCTTTCATACCCTGTGACGCGCTGACATTCGACAGAACCGGCCCCAAGTCCGCCGTAACCGAGAGCACCTCACGGCGGTTGTCACCCTGCAACATCTAGCGAAGGAGTCTCTTGGCCGGGGTCTGGCGTGACTTCATCACCGCCGTCATCGATGCCGTGCGTCGACGTGACGAGGCGGCCCTCAGCGACGAACGCCGCCGGGCACTGGACCGGCTCGCCGACGAGAAGATCCGTGAGGAGCAGCGGAAACAACCCCCGGAAAGCACCTAGAGGCGGCCTCGACCGGCAGCGTCTACGGATGCTCGTCGGTGATCGCGATGACCTCGTCGAGGCGGTCCAGAGCCGCCTGTAGGTCGTCGACCTTGGCCTGGATGCGGTCGCGCTCGGCGCGCAGCATCGCTCGCTGCTTGGCGTCGGTGTGCCCGGCTTTCCAGCAGGGCAGCAGTTCCGCGATCCGCTGACTGGTGAGGCCGGCGGCGTACATCTGCTGGAAGAAGCGCACCAGGGTGATGGCCTCCTGCCGGTAGCGGCGCTGGCCGGACGGGCTGCGCTCCGCGGTGAGCAGCCCCTGCTGCTCGTAGTAGCGCACGGCGCGTACCGAGACACCGGCGGCCCGCGCCACCTCGCCGATGCGGATCAGCCGCTCGGCCGCGGTCCCCGTGGCGGTCATGGTGACTCCTCTCACTCCGGCGCTGACGAGCAGCACTTGCCTCTGACGTCAACGTCAGGTTCTAGCGTAGCGGGCATGGATATCAACAACTCGGTTGCCCTCGTTACCGGAGCCAATCGCGGCCTGGGCCGCGCCTTCGCCAAGCGCCTGCTCGAA
Source organism: Micromonospora sp. C51 (assembly GCF_018070435.1). Classification (NCBI taxonomy): domain Bacteria; kingdom Bacillati; phylum Actinomycetota; class Actinomycetes; order Micromonosporales; family Micromonosporaceae; genus Micromonospora; species Micromonospora sp. C51. The sequence continues at coordinate 60,079 of NZ_JAGPXQ010000005.1, forward strand.
CGGGGCGCCCGCAAGGTGTACGCGACCGCCCGCCGACCGGAGACCGTCGATCTGCCCGGGGTCGAGGTGCTGCCGCTCGACATCGCCGACGCCGACGCCGTACGCGCCGCCGCCGAGGCAGCCCCGGACGTCTCGCTGCTCGTCAACAACGCGGGAATCCAGACCGGCACCGACCTGGTGAGCGGCTCGCTGGACGCGATGCGGCACGAGCTGGAAACCAACGTGCTCGGTCACCTGGGAATGATCCGGGAGTTCGCGCCGACGCTCGCCCGCAACGGCGGGGGCGCGATCGTCAACGTCCTCTCCGCCATGTCGTGGTTCGGGGTCAGGGGCGCCAACGCCTACCACCTGACCAAGGCCGCCGCATGGGCCATGACCAACGGCGTTCGCCTCGAACTCGCCGAGCAGGCACCCTCGTGACGGCGGTCCACCTCGGCCTCGCCGACACCGACATGTCCGCGGACTGGCCCGTGGTCAAGATCGCACCGTCGGATCTGGCCGACGCGGCGCTCGACGGTGTCGAGGCGGGATCCGCCGAGGTCCTCGCGGACCAGTGGAGCCGCGACGTCAAGTCCCGACTGACGTTGAGGCCGGAAGAGTTCAACGCCGCGATGGATCGCGCCCTGGCGGCGCTGACGGCGGCCTGAGCCGCTCTCCACGAGCATCCGGACCGCCGCTGGGACTCCTGCTCGCTGTCCAGGTGAGCGGAGGGTGTGGGATTCGAACCCACGAAGACATCGCTGCCTTACCGGTTTTCAAGACCACGAAGCTCACGCCGCCGAGCTGCTGGTATGCGGTTCGCCACCCACAGTGCGACACGTACACGACACACGTGCCCTCGGTCTAGCCCTGCTCGGCACGTCCGATTGCCGACAGTTGATCGATTGAGAGACGGCCAGGGTCGCGATCGGTCATTGCGCTGTGGCATGGTGCGAGCGCGAGCGAGGGGGCAAGGAACCGCTGACCCATGGTGCCTGAGGAGTTAACCTCCTTGTCTCCGTGACCGTTACGCCCCCATAGGAGCAGTATGACCAGTGACCCCGATGGTGACGTCAAGCCTCCATCTGAAATCCAGCAGCGATCAGGGGCTGCGTTCGATCGGATTCTTGGCAACTCCGTCAACACTGGCATTGCTGCATGGGTCGCTGCCACAACCGGATCACCCGAGGCTGGCGCAGCTATCGGCGGGATGGTTGGCCCACTCGCTGAGGAACTCTCTTTCGCTCTACGAAAAGCAATTGATATCCAGCAGGCGCAGGGCGGTTACATGTTGACCGACGCCGCCACGAAGGCCGAAACGACACCTGACGAGCTTCTGGAAAAACTCATTGCCGATCCGGTAAAGCTACAACTCCTCCTCCGGTCTTTAGAAGTCGCCGCCAGAGCAACGACCGAAGCAAAGCTGAATTTGACAGCTGAACTGCTATCGACTGGGGCTCTCGCAGCAGACCGGGCGGTGGTCGATGAACAAATTCTCGTGGTCGAGGCCATTGGGGGATTGGAAACACCTCATTTTCGTCTCATGCTGGTACTAGCTAACCCGTCGCCTGTCTGGTGGGAGAAATCAGAACATCGGGCAGTCCTACGCTTCGCTTGGCCAGAAGATCGCGTGATCGAACGTGACGCTGGCCTAGAACCTGCACTCACTGCTTTGGTTGCGAAACTACAAAGCCTTGGTATTGCGCGGGATGTCGGCTCCTCAAACGTGGGGCGACCCTTATGGGAGCTGACCAACTTCGGACGCCTATGCGTGGCGTCGCTGCGACATCGCGATGATGTTAACCCTGCCCAGTAAAGCGACAGGAGGCATCGTGTCAGACGCTGACACTGTCCAGTCGGGAGAACCCTCGTCGGAGCCGAACTCTACGAGAAGAATCACGACCCGGAATTTGGCATTTCTGACAATCGAGACCGCGGTTAAGATATTCCTCTCTAGCATAGACAAGTCAAGGCAAATAATCTCGATTATCGACGAACAGCACGCGACTAATCGGTCTACAGCTCTAGGGCCCTACATCAGGCGAATGGAGGTGCAGGAAAGGATTGGAATCGAAGCTGCGGTTAGCAGACTGTCGAGGTCGCGGGGCGATCGACTGAAAAAGAAGATGGATGACCTACGCAAAGAACGAGGTAACGAACCGCCAAAGCAGGAGCCCGACGGAAAAGATATATACCCGGTCGCCATGGAGCAGGTATTCGCCACCATGGGTGAATACTTTACCGAGATTGAGAACGAGATTTGGGCTGAGATCCAAGAGCGATACGCCGAAAAAGAGGTGCACTTGGGATTCGCCTCAAACTACTACCTTTCTTTGACTCAGCCTACGCTGATAGAACACCTTTCGGAATCACTTCTCACGAAGAGCATTTACTCACTTGAGGACTGCATCGGTGCACTAACTCGTTGCACATTGACGATTGCCGGAGCGGAGACGCTCGGCGACCTCCCGCCCGTTCCATACAAGGTAATAGAGTCTTACGGCAAGAATTCAGAGACTGCCGACATCCAGAGGTGGGCGATTGATCGACGAACTGAAGAGTTCGTACGGGGTGGCCCACGCGAGTGGCGTGAGAGTATAGAACGATGGTGCGGGTTCGACATCGACTTAATTGGGGGTGACTGGCCTGCGATACGGGAAGCCGTAGCGAGGACGCGTCTATATAGTCGAGGTTCGAGCGGACGGGTAGACAACCAGTACCTTGCGGAGATCGACAAAGGTGCCGCGAGTGAGATTCCGTTGTGGGAGAAGCTCGATACCGACTCAAAGTACCTGTCCTACCTACTCGACCAGTTGGAGTTGGCAAGCCTCTGTTTGTCGCTCCGATGGGCACAGCACTTCTTCCCAGACCCGGAGGTTAACATTGACTTCTTCCTGGATCGGATCATTGATTTTGAACACAAAAGACGGTGGCGTCATGGCGTTTCCCTTTGCGAAACGCTGCTTGATACATTCGTTCACCGCGATCACCCGACATTCAATCTAATCTCTCTGAACCTGTGGCTCTGCATGCAGGAGACTGAGGGAGATCAGGCCGCACGAAAGGAGGTGGAAAGCTTCGCGCCTGCGGACTCCTATGAATTGATCGGCAAATCAGCACTGCTGAGAGACTGGCCGCAGCTTGTAGACGCAATTAAGGAGTTCGGAAGGGCGGAAGAAGGCGGCAAGATTCCCTCATGGATGGCTCGCATGCCACTAATGCGACGTTCTCTTGAAGAATATCCGCCACTCAGATCACTCTTCCCTGTGCAGCGATCTCGCAGTAAACGTCGCCGCAAGCGCTCCTGATCGATATCGACGGCACCTGCCACAGCCTCTCGCCCATCTCGGCCTGGTCGACATCGGTTCCCAAGACCGATTCCACAACCAGTGGTGGAGGCTGCTCCTACACATGCAGATCGCAGTGTCATCAGCCGCCGATACGATCGATCAATACGTTAGCTACCTGTCCCATGCTCGTGATCACCACGTCTGCACCGGCGGCCCGAAACGTCCCAGCCTTCGCCGGCCGATTGGCATAACCGATCGCTCGCGCACCTGCCGCCCGCGCCCCTTCGATGTCCGAGAGCGAGTCGCCGACGAGCACGCAATGGCTCGGTGTCGCACCGACGGCGCGCACAGCCTGGAGGATCGGTTCTGGATTGGGCTTCATGCGATCCGGGGCGGCGTATGCCCGGCCGACAACCGGCGACGCGTATCCGACAAGCCGATGCGCTGCCAGGTATGCCCTCACCGCACCGGCCGAGTTGTTGCTGACCACCGCTAGCGGCATCCCGGCTTGCCGTGCCGCCACGATGACTTCCCGGCCGTACGGTGTGGGTTCGGCAGTCTCGACGGCTCGGTGTTCCGCCGCGCAGAGTGCATCCTCGACGGCCTGCGTAACGCCTTGGTCTCCGGTTGCGCCGGTACGGCGTAGCACTTCAAGCGGGTCCGGCTCGCTCGCGAGTTCTGGCGGCACGTCGACGCCGTGCCGCCGCAGCAAATCGACCAGCTCGGCGGCAACCTGCGGCGCGGGGTATCCGGCGAAGATGCTGCACACTGGACCGTCGAAGTCGAGTAGTAGTGCGTCGACGTCGTCGAGCAGTCGGCCGAGGTCGGCGTTCATGCGTCGTACCGGTAGGCGATGGTCGACCACACCGAGTCGAACCACTGGCGGGACGCTTCTACGAACTGTGTGCCGTGTGAGGTGTCGTCGTCGGTGACGGCGTAGTGGAACAGTGGCACGTCCTTGCCCATCAGGTCATAGATGGCCAGCGGCTCACCCTTGATCGATACGGTGCGCTCTACGACGGGATAGAAGCCGTAGAAGACCTCTTCGCCATTGAGGATGTAGAGCTTGAACAGCGGGGACGCCCGGTGTAGCCGTACCTCAACGGTGGTCGACCGGATCAGGCCGAGGTCGCCTAGCTCGGCGACCTGATCGATGATGCCGTCTGCCGCTCGGCGGGTAATCCGCTCCGCGCGTTCGCGTACCGCAGGATCGTCGGCCTGTGTCTCGGCTCGTGCCGGCAGTGCCATGGGCGCGGTCATGTCAGAGATCAGGACTCGCACGGCGATCGTCTCCGGCGCGAGTCGACCGACGCGAACCTTGTCGAGTGCCTCGGCGAGCGCGTCGCGGAGCGTCTCGCCGGAGAATCCGGCGAAGTCGATGCTGACATGAGGCCGGTCGAACGCTGCTTCGATGTGCGGGCGCAGCTCGACGGCTCGCTGTGTCTGCGCCCGGACGAACGCGCCGCTGCCCTGCCGGGACACGATCAGTCGCTCTGCCCGGAGCAGGTCTAGAGCGCGCTTGACTGTCTCTCGTGCCACGCCGTAGCGGGTGGCTAGCTCAGGCTGTGACGGCAGCTTGTCACCGGGGGCGAGTCGGCGCGTGAGGATGGCCGCCCGCAGCTTGTTCGCAATCTGCTGTGACGCCTGTTTCGGGTCGTCGGGATCTAGCTGGCCAAGGAAATCAAGACTCTCGCTCACGAGGATCACACTAGCGCTGACTAGCCAAGTTGGGAAAGTTCGCCGCGTCCTCTTGACCTGACTAGCCAGGCCGACCTACGTTGATGGCGTCGCACCTGGCTAGCCAGGGACGACAAGCCGGTCGGTTGCTGCGTCGGCGTTGCGGCTTTGGCTGCAGCGTTCGCGAACGGGCCGCCGTGTGGTCGTCCATTGAGAACTTCAGAGCAGAAGCGCCGCGTTGATCTGGCTTGCGGTATTCCCGCCTTGAGTCACACGGTGGCCGACCTCGGTAGATCCCGAGCGAGCGGGCCGAGCGGGCCGATCTTGGCGCGCGGAACGTCTTCTGCCTCTTCGCATCTGCACCTGTCCCGGGGTGGGGTGTCGCGCTGCTTGGGCGCGGCCTCACCCCGGGTTTCCCCGTCTTGATCCCCCGCTTGTGGAGGTGAGCCGTCATGACCGTGAGCGTCTTCGCTGCCGTTCGAGTGACCACCAAGAGCAGCGCCGTCTGGCGTACCTGCCACCGCTGCGGCGGACTCGCCCCGCTGGCACCCGATGAGCGTCACTGCCGCCCCTGCCGGCCGGTGTCGCGCTCTCGCCGTTCTGGAAGGAACCGATCGAAGTGATCACCCACCTCCCCACCGCCGAGCCGACCGCCGCCGACCTGGCCGCGATCGACACCGAGTGGCCGCTGATCGCCGCCGAACTCGACGTGTTGGACGCGCAGATCACCATGCTCTACGCCGAGGACCACGGCGGACCGACGACCCTGGATTGGCGCAGGCTGCGCCGGGCTGAGGCCCGCGTGACCCGCGCCGCCGCCGAGGTGGCCGCGCCGCCCATCGCTCGTAGGGCGGCGGTGTGATGCGTAAGCCGACCGTTCGTTTCGATGCCGGTGACCCCGGTCGCTGTGCGACGTGTGGCGATCCGTTGGCATGGGTCGGCAACCCCGGATCGGACCGTATCCACGCCTGGTCCGGTCGGCTTGGGCTGCCGGAGCGTCCATACAACCACGACGCACTGCTCATGGTTAGCGCCGCCACCGACCCGCAGCGCGCGGCCTGATGTCCCGCATCCGCGCCGCCTACTACGACCCGGACGGGTCGCGGTACGGCATTCCGACGTTCTGGTGGCGCGGCGCACCCCCGGGCTACGCCACCCGCCGTCAACTGCGCGCCGCCGGCCTGCGGCCCGGTGGCCAGCCAATCGCCGCGCAGATCCTCTGGCGTGGCATCGGCGGTACCCGCACCGCCTACCTGTACCGCCTCGATTTGGCCCGGCCGAAGCGCACCGCCACCCCCGCGCAGCTGCGCGCGATCCGTGCGGCGTTGACCGCCCGTCGCACCTGTCCGACCTGCGGCACGGTGCGCCCGTACTGCATCCCGCGCTCGCTCGGCGAGTGCGTCGACTGCGCCTACCCGATGGAGGAAGCAGCATGACCGCCCCCACGATCAACGGCACCAAGTACCCGCAACCCGTCGAGAAGCTGTTGCCCGCCGCCCGCGCGCTGGAACTGCCGGATGGGCAGGAGTTCCCGTCGCGCAACCGGCTGATGCGCGAGTTCCGCATCGGCGCACCGAAGGCCGACGAACTGCTCGCCCGGCTGCGGGCCGAGCACGCCGACCGGAACCGCACCGACACACTGCGGACCGCGATGGCCGTCCGGGGTGCCCTGCTGGCACCAAACACCGACACCGACACGCCGGCCGCGCCCCGGCTGGACTACGCCGAACCGATCGGCCCGGACCCGGCACCGACGCCGGTCATGCCCGAGCACACGCCGCCGCCCGCCGAGCCGGTGAAGATCCCACCCGTCACGCCGCCCGCCGAGGTTGGCACGGTCGGTCACCCGGACACGCCCACCCCGACAGCGCCGGTCCGGTCGGCGGTGGTGTGGCCGGTCATCCTGCTGGCCCTGCCCGCGTTCGTGGCGATCTGGTCCGGGTGGGTCGGCCTCGGCGGACTCACCGGGTTCGGCGTGGTGCACCCGCTACCCGGTATCGCCGACGGGTTCGCCATCAACACCGCCATCACCCTCCCGATCGGCGTCGAAACGTACGGCGCGTACGCCCTGTACGTGTGGCTGTCCGGCCGGGTTCCCGAGCGGGCACGACGGTTCGCGAAGTGGTCGGCCATCGCCTCACTGCTCGTCGGCGCGCTCGGCCAGGTGGCTTATCACCTGCTGGTCGCCGCCGGAGTGCAGGTCGCCCCGTGGTGGATCACCACCGCCGTTGCCTGCCTGCCGGTGGCGGTGCTCGGCATGGGCGCCGCACTGGCGCACCTCGTTCGCTCGCACGACTAGCCCCGCCCGGCGGCACAGCCCATGGCCTAGGAAACCGCGCTGTGCCGCCGGCCTCACCCCTCAACCCTCACGGACCTTGGGAGAGAACACCCATGCTCGCAGATCCGACCGGCGCGCACGCCGCGACGTTCGCCGCCGTCTTCGCTGCTCTCTACGTCGCTCACCAGGTGGGCGACCACTGGATCCAGTCGCAGCACCAAGCCGACCACAAGGGCCTGCCTGGCTGGCCGGGCCGCATCGCATGCGCCGCCCACGTCGCCACCTACACCCTTACGGCCCTGCTCGCGTTGGTGTTCCTGATCGCCGGCACCGGGCTGCGGCTGGACCCGTGGGCGGTCGGCGTGGGGCTGACCGTCTCGGCGGTGTCGCACTACATCGCCGACCGGCGCACCCCGCTGCGGCGCATCGCCGAAGCGCTCGGCTCGGCGCGCTTCTACGCCCTTGGCACGCCCCGCCCCGGACACGACGACAAGCCCTGTCTCGGGACCGGCGCGTACGCCCTGGATCAGTCCTGGCACGTGGCGTTCCTGTTCGTCTCCGCCCTGCTGATGGCCGCCTGACCGACACGACAGGAGAACGATCGTGGCTAGCCCCAACCCTCATGAAGATGACCGTTTCGACTGGCAGGCCGCCGAGGCGGACCTGACCGACCCCACCACCGGCCCGAATGCCGAGGTGGTCGACCTAGATGACGCTCGCGCCCGCCGGCAGGCGACCGCCACGCCCGGCGGTGACGGAAGCGACGTGGCCGATGATGGCGAGGATGCGGAGAGCGTCGCCGATGACCCGGACCGCGACGGCGGGCCGGTCGACGTCGCCGAGGACATCCCCCGCGATGTGCTGGCCCGGCAGCGTCAGCGACGGCCGATCCTGGCCGACTGGGCGCGTTCGTGGCGTGGCTTGCGCGCCGCTGTGCGGCATCAGAGCAAGGACGCCGGTTACGTGGCCGCGTACCACACGGTGCGGCTGCCGAAGTACGCGGCGAAGACCGCCGTTTACGCCCCGCTGGGTCTGTTCCGGGGCGTCGGCCGGGCGTTGCACTGGGCCAGCGCCGAGGAAGGCAACTGGCACTTGCGGCAGGCCGCCGCGTCGCGGGGTGACGCGGACACGTGGATGAAGCTCGACGCGCGTCGGCAGCGTCAGACCGTGTGGCGGTGGTGGGTGCTGGCCGGCGCTGCCGGGGCGATGGTGGCCGGTGCGATCGTGCTGGCCCTCGGCCCGTCCTGGTGGCGGTGGGTCGCTCTGCTGGCGGTACTGCCGCTGCTGGCGACGCTCGGCCGTCCGGCGGACAAGCCGCTGACTGACCGGGTTTCTGAGGGCACCCGGTATCGCAAGCTCACCGCCGAGCTGGTGCGCCGGGCGTTGACGTCGCTGCAACTGCCGGCCATCAACTCCGCGGTGGCCAAGGACGCGAAGGCGATCAGCTTCCCGGTGGACATCCACCGCGACGGCCCCGGCCACCTGGCGGTGGTCGACCTGCCGTACGGGGTGGAGGCGTCCGAGGTGGTCGCCCGGCGGGGCAAGCTGGCCTCGGCGATGCGGCTTCCGTTGGATCAGGTGTGGCCCGAGACGGCACCCGGCCACACCGGACGCCTTGCTTTGTGGGTGGGCTACGAACCGGCGTCGCAGATGACCCCGCCGCCGTGGCCGCTGCTGTCGGCCGGGGCGAAGGTCGATCTGTTCAAGGCGTTTCCATTCGCTACCACGCCCCGGCTGGACACGATCAGCGCGGAGATGATGTTCCGGAACTGGCTGTTCGGTGGTCAGCCCGGATCGGGTAAGACGTTCGCGCTGCGGCTGTTGCTGCTGGCCGCGTCGCTGGACCCGCGTGCGGAGATCCGGGGTTACGAGTTGAAGGGCGTTGGAGACTTCGCCGTGTTGGAGCCGGTCATGAACGAGTACGGCAACGGCTTCGATGACGACACCCTCGCCCGGTGTGCCGCGTTCATCGACTGGCTGTACGAGGAGTGCCGCCACCGCTCCAAGCGCATCGAGCACTACGCGAGGTTGGGCAAGGCACCGGAGAACAAGGTCACCCCGGAACTGGCGTCGCTCAAGGGGTCCGGCCTTCACCCCCTCGTCGCCTGGTTCGATGAGCTGCAAGAGCTGATGACCAGCAAGTACGGCAAGGACGCCGGAGAGAAGTTGGAGAAGGTCATCAAGCTTGGCCGTGCGCTCGGCGTGATGATCGCGATCGGTACGCAGATCCCGGACAAGGACAGCTTGCCGACCGGCATCAGCCGCAACGTCAACTCTCGGTTCTGCCTGTCCGTGGCGGACCAGACCGCGAACGACATGATCCTCGGTACCTCGGCCTACAAGCAGGGGCTGCGTGCCACGGTGTTCGTGCCGGTCGATGAAGCAGGGTGGGGCATCCTGCGCGGGTTCGGGCCGAAGGCGTCGGCGGTGAAGTCGTACTACGTCAACACCGCCACCGCTGCCCAGGTGGTCACCCGTGCCGTCGCGCTGCGGCAGTCGGCCGGGACGCTGCCCGTGCCGGACGAGCAGACCCGCACCGTGGCTCCGGTCGCCGATGTCCTCGGCGACCTGGCCCGCGTGTGGCCGGGGGATGAGAAGTCGGCGTGGAACGAGACGCTGTGCGGTCTGCTCGCCGAGCTGCGACCCGACGTCTACGGCGGGTGGGAAGCCGCGCAGCTCACCACCGCGCTCAAGCCGCACCCGTCGATCAAGGTCGCGGATGTGGGTCGGCGCATCGACGGCAAGTCGGTCACCCGGCGCGGCATCAAGCACACCGACCTCCTCGCCGCGATTGCGGAGCGTGACCGCAAGCGGTCGGCTGACTGACCACCCCGGAGGGTGCTAGCGCTAGCGGCTCGTGCTGCTAGCGCTAGCACCCCCGCTAGCACCGAAACCGAATCATGAGCTGCCATCTAGCGGATAGCAGCTCACGGCCCTTCACGCCCGAAAACCGGCCCAGGAGGCTGTCATGGACCCCCTGACCATCGCCGCTATCACCCTCGCCACCATCCCCGCACTGATCACGCTCGGTTACGGCGTCCTGTGCTGGGTCGCGCCGTTCAAGACCTGCCAACGCTGCGCGGGCACCGGGCAGACCACGACCCGGTTCCTGCGTCGGCCGCGTGCCTGCCGCCGCTGCGACCGGGGCATGAGACTGCGCACCGGACGGCGCGTCTACAACGTCCTGCACCGGCTACGCGCTGAGGCGCACCGATGACCCGCCGGAACGCCGGTCACACCGACTGGTGTGCCGGTGGCCACCGCTGCAACCTCGGCGAACACCGCTCCGACGAAATCGTGGTCGACGCCGGTCACGCGCGGGCGGTGCTCGTGCGCGTGCGGTCCGCCGCCGGCCGCGACCACGCCGAGGTGCGCGTCAGGGTGGCGCTCGCCCCGACCGAGCTGGCCGCCCGCCGTCAGTTGGTCGGCCTGCTCGGCGACGTGCGCCAGGCCGTGACCCGCGCAGCGATCGCGGCGCGACCTCGGCCGCGCCGGGCCGCGTGATGGCCGGGCCGCGCCGCGACGGCGCTTCCCCGCGCGATGCCCGGCTGTCCGGGTTGGAGATCTGGCTCACCGGTACCCCGGCCGAGCTGGACGCCGCCACCGCTGCTTTCGCCGCCGCCGGGCACCGGATCGCCCAACGCGGCACCCGCCGACCGCTGACCGGCGCTGATGCCGGTCGGTGCCGCCTTTACCTGCGGCTGTCCGTCGCCACCGCCACCCGGCCGTCAGGGCGCACGCCGGACACCGGCGGCGCGGCGCTGCTCGACCTGGACACCGCCCGCCGCAAGACCGCCTGATCAGGAGACATTCCCATGCCTGACCTACTCACCGCTGCGCTCGGCCACGCCGAACGCGGATGGCACGTCTTCCCGCTGCGACCCGACGACAAACGACCCGCCTTCCCCGACCACCCCACCGAGCAGTGCACCGGCCGCGACCCGCGCTGCCGCGCTGCTGGCCGGCACCTCGGGTGGGAAGACCGGGCCACCACCGACCCGGACCGCATCCGCCGCGCATGGTCCGCCCGCCCGTACGGCATCGGCATCGCGTGCGGACCGTCTCGCCTCGTGGTGCTCGACCTGGACACCCCGAAACGGTCCGCCGAGGCGGGTGGGCGGGACGGCCTGGCGGTGCTCGCCGAACTGGCCGACACCCACCGGGCGACCATCGACCCGACCTACACCGTCACCACCGGCCGAGGCGGCACCCACCTCTACTACCAGCACCCGACCACCGGCCCGACCCTGCGGAACACCGCCGGGACGCTCGGGCCGATGGTCGACACCCGCGCCGCCGGTGGCTACGTCGTAGCCGCCGGTAGCACCGTCTCCGCACGGCCCTACACGGTGGCGCTCGACGTCGATCCCGCACCGCTGCCGACCTGGCTCGCCGACCTGCTCGCCCCCGCACCGATGCCGCCGCAGCGGCCCGTGGTTGTCGACCTCGGCACCGGGCGGGCCGGTGCCTACGTGCGGGCCGCCATCGCCCGGGAAGTCGACCGGGTGACCGCCGCCGCGCCGGGTGAGCGGAACCGCAGCCTGTACGTGGCCGCCGTCGCGCTCGGGCAACTCGTGGCCGGTGGCGGGCTGACCGAGGATGACGCTCACAGCGTGCTGGAACAGGCAGGCGTGACAGCCGGGCTGCGCACCGCCGAGGCGTACCGCACCGTCCGATCCGGCCTGACCGCCGGTGCCCGCCGGCCTCGGCAGGTGGCCGCATGAGCGCCGCCCGTCTGCACCTCGTGACCACCGACCACCCGGACGCCACCGGCGAGCAGTCGCCGGGCGGGCCGTTGTGGGATGTTCCAGTGCCCTTGACCGGCCCCACCACCGCGCCGCCGCCGTTTCCGGTGGAGGTGTTTCCCCGATGGTTGGGCGACATGGTGACCGGTGTGGCCCGGTTCACCGCCACCGACCCGGCGATGGCCGGCACCCTCGCCATGGCCGTGCTGTCCGCGTGCGCGGGTGGCCGGTTGGAAGTCGAACCGGTGCCCGGGTGGCGGGAGCCGGTGAACGTCTTCGCCGCCGTCATCGCCGGCCCCGGTGAACGGAAGTCCCCGGTGCATCGGGCGATGACCGCGCCTCTGTTCGTCGCTCAGTCGACGCTCGCCGAGGCGGCGCGGCCTCGGATCGCTGAGGCCGCCGCGCTGCGGGACATCGCCGACCGGCAGGCCGAGCAGGCGAAGACGGCAGCGGCGAAGGCCAGCGACCCGCACAAGCGCGACGAAGCAGCGGCCGAGGCGGTCGCCGCTGCCATCGCCGCCGAGGCGATCACGGTGCCGACCCTGCCGAAACTGATCGTGGACGACGCTACCCCGGAAGCGTTGATCGGGTTGATGGCCGCGAATGGTGGCCGGATGGCGATCATCTCGGATGAGGGCGGGATTTTCGACACCCTCGCCGGTCGGTACTCCGGTGCGCCGAACCTTGACCCCTACCTGAAAGGCCACGCCGGGCAGCCGATGAGCAATGAGCGGCAGACCCGCGAAGGCGCATCCGTCGACAAGCCCGCATTGACCGTGTGCGTGATGGCGCAACCGACCGTGCTGCGCAAGTTCGGCGGGAACGCCGACCTGGCCGGGCGTGGCCTGCCGGCCCGGTTCCTGTTCGCCCTACCCCGATCCCTGGCGGGGTATCGGCCGGTGGACACGCCGCCGGTGCCGGAGCAGGTGACCGCCGGCTACCGGCACCGGGTGCACGACCTGGCCGCGACGTTCGCCGAGTGGCCCGACCCGGACGTGGTCACCCTCACCGACGACGCCGGACGGGTGCGGCGGGCCGCCGCCGAGCAGGTCGAAGCCGAGCTGCGGCCCGGCGGAAGCCTGTACGACATGCGCGAGTGGGGCAACAAGCTCACCGGCGCAACCCTGCGGCTGGCCGGGCTGCTGCATGTGGCGCACCATCCGACCGATGCGTGGCTGCGGCCGATCGACGCCGACCGCATGGGCGACGCCGTACGGCTGGCCGAGTTCTTCGCCGCGCACTACCGGACCGCCCTCACCGCGATCGGCACCGACAGCGCGGTGGAGAACGCCCGGTACGTGCTCGGCGTGCTCACCGGCAAGGGCATGACCGCCTTCACCCGCCGGGAGCTACACCGCCGGGTGTCTCGCCGGCTACCGAAGTCCGATGACGTGTCGGCGGTGCTCGCCGAGTTGGCCGCGCTCGGATGGGTCCGCACCGGGCCGGACGGACGCTACGAACTGCACCCACGTGCCACCGCCGAGCAGGAGCCCGGAAGCGTTGACACGCTGACATCCGACCTCGCCAGCGGCGTTTCCGCAGGTCAGGACACGGGCGAGGGTGTCAACGGGCCGCGTTGACAGCCGTTGACAGGCGTTGACAACCCACCATCAGCCCGCCCGGTGTCAACGGGTGTCAACGCCTGTCAACGGGCACCGTTGACACCCACACACCCGCCGCCACCTGCGGAAACGCTCGAATGTCGGCGGATTGTCAACGTGTCAACGCTTCCCGGCCCCACCGCCGGGCGGCACCGGCATCCGACCGGTCCACCGGTGGCCGGAAACGGCCCGCTGAGAGCGCCTGAGAGCGCCACGCCCTACGCCCTACACCGGAACACCCGAGATCTTGCCTCCACGGCGCTCTCAGCGGGCCGCTCTACGCCGTTCTGCGGCGACACCTCCCCGTACCTCCACAAGTGACCGCCACCGACCGGAAGGCCGCCACCGTGCGAATCAGGCTGCACGGCACACCCGCTGAAACAGCCGCAGCACTCAACGCCATCGCCCGAGTGCTGCACATCCGCTCTGCGTCCCGGCCCTACCCCGATCCCCGATCCCCGATGTTCCAGCGCCTCTACATCGACGCCACCCCGAGGGAGGACACCCGCCGATGACCGCCCGCCGCACTTCCACCGGCAACCTGCTCACCCTCGCCGAAGTGCTGGACGAACTTCGCGTACCCCGGTCGACCTTCTTCCGCTGGAAGGCCACCGGCCGCGCACCCCGAACCATCAAGTACCCGAACGGAAGCCTCTACGTACGCCGCCGCGACCTGGACAACTGGCTCAACGATCACGAGGAGGCCGCTTGAGCAGCTACGACGTTCGGATTCACGCGATCCTGGCCAACGACCTATCGGGCAAGCGGAAGTCGTACACGGTCCGATGGAAGGTCGCCGGCAAGCCGTTCCGAAACACGTACGCCACTCGGGCACTCGCCGAGAGCTTCCGATCAAAGCTGGTCGTAGCGCAGCGCGAGGGAACGGCATTCGATGAGAAGACCGGGCTACCGGAACCGATGGCACGGGAACTGAACAGCCGGAATTGGTACGACGTCGCCGTTGCGTTCGTGGATATGAAGTGGCCACGTGCGGCAGCAACTCAGCGCAAGAGCATCGCCGATGCGCTCACCACGGTCACGCTCGCCCTGCTCGCCACGTCACGCGGCGCACCGGATGAGGCCGAGATCCGGCACGCCCTCTACACCTGGACCTTCAACAAGTTGCAGCGCGACCGAGACAACGGCAAACCGCCGGAGCACCTTGCGCCGGTCATCCGGTGGCTCACCGCGAACACGCTGCCGCTAACCGACGTGGCAAATCCAGCCACCATCCGGAAGGCACTTGACGCTCTCACGGTTCGGATCGACGGTGGCCCGGCCCCAGCGAACACAGTGGCAAGAAAGCGGGCCGTCTTCTACAGCGCCTTGAAGTACGCAGTTGAACTTCGCTATCTCGAAGCGCACCCAATGGACTTCATTCAGTGGCGAGCGCCGAAGAACACCGATCAGGTTGACCGGAAGGTGGTCGTGAATCCTGAACAGGCACGTTCCCTACTCTCGGCAGTGCGCAAGCGCGATCCACACTTGGAAGGCTTCTTCGCCTGCATGTACTTCGCCGCGCTCCGTCCCTCCGAGGTAATCCACCTACGCGCAGACGAATGCGAGCTGCCCGAAAAGGGGTGGGGTTGGCTTCACCTCAGTGGCTCAACTCAGCAAGTTGGCGAGGATTGGAGCGACAGCGGCAAATCGTTGGAAGACCGGGAGTTGAAGCACCGGGCGAAGAAGGCGACCCGTGACGTGCCGGCCTGCCCGGAGTTGGTTCGCATCCTGCGGCAGCACGTCGGGAGGCACTGCCGCGACGCCAACGGGCGGATGTTCAACGCCGCTGGCGCGCGACCCGCCCCGGTGTCCAAGAGCACCTATCTGCGCGCCTGGCGGCAGGCACGCGAGGCAGCGCTGACACCGGCTCAGCAGCGCTCACCTCTGGCGCACCGGCCGTACGACCTGCGGCACGCGGCCGTGTCGCTCTGGCTGAACGCCGGAGTGCCGGCTACCCAGGTCGCCCAATGGGCGGGGCACAGCGTGCATGTGCTGTTGAAGGTCTACGCCTCGTGCATCGACGGCCAGGATGAGGCCGCCCGGAAGCGAATCGAGGGAGCGTTAGGCAGCGACGACCAGGCCGAGGAAGCGCCGGGTGACGCCGACACGTAAACGACACGACCAGTGAGACACGGCGGCACCGGGCGAGACAAAGTGAGACTCATTCACTACCAATAGACGCGCCCCCTGATCAGCGTTCGCGCTGGTCAGGGGGCGTTTTTGCTGTCCAGGTGGGCGGAGGGTGTGGGATTCGAACCCACGAAGACATCGCTGCCTTACCGGTTTTCAAGACCAGCGCCATCGGCCACTAGGCGAACCCTCCCGGACCACGCGGTGCGCGGCCGTGCCTAGTCTGCCACGCCGCGTACGTCAGCGAACGGCCGAGCTACCCGGTGCGCCGTGACCACTGACGCTGGGTGGTGCCCGGGGCCGCCGACGTGGAGTCGGCCCGGGATCGGGTAAGACTGGGCCATGCGAGCGATCACCATTGCGGAGCCCGGCGGACCTGACGTACTGAGCTGGAGCGAGGTGCCGGACCCGCAGCCGGGTCCGGGTGAGGTGATCGTGGACGTGCGGGCCACTGCGGTGAATCGGGCCGACCTGTTGCAGCGGCAGGGGCACTATCCGCCTCCGCCGGGCGCGCCCGCGTACCCAGGGTTGGAATGCTCGGGGGTGGTCAGCGCGACCGGTCCCGACGTGGCCGGCGCGCGGGTGGGTGACCAGGTCTGCGCGCTGCTGGCCGGCGGCGGGTACGCCGAACGGGTGGCCGTGCCCGCCGGGCAGTTGCTGCCGGTGCCGGCCGGCGTCGATCTGGTCGACGCCGCGGGGTTGCCGGAGGTGGCGTGCACGGTCTGGTCGAACGTGGTGCAGGTGGCTCGTCTGACGGCGGGAGAGACGCTGCTGGTGCACGGCGGTGGCAGCGGGATCGGCACGTTCGCGATCCAGCTCGGTGCCGCGCTCGGCGCGACGGTGGTGGCGACCGCGCGGGCCGCCAAGCACGAGCGGCTGCGTGAGCTGGGCGCCGACCTGCTTGTCGACTACCGGGAGCAGGACTTTGTCGAGGAGGTTCGGCAGGCCACCGACGGCCGGGGCGCGGATGTCGTCCTGGACATCATGGGCGCGTCGTACCTGGGCCGGAACGTGGCCGCCCTGGCCGCCGACGGGCGGCTGGTGGTGATCGGCATGCAGGGCGGCCGCAAGAGTGAGTTGGATCTGGGTGCGCTGTTGGCCAAGCGCGGCACGGTCGCGGCCACCGCGCTGCGCTCCCGGCCGCTGGAGCAGAAGGCCGCGATCGTACGCGGGGTACGCGAGCAGGTCTGGCCGCTGGTCGAGGCGGGCCGGGTGCGTCCGGTGATCGACCGGCGGCTGCCGATCATCGACGCGGCGCAGGCGCACCGGCTCGTGGCGTCGAACGAGCACGTCGGCAAGGTGCTGCTCACCGTCGGCTGAGCGGTGCCGTGCCCGCCACCGGCAGCCGGGCAGCCGGGCAGCCGGGCAGCCGGGCAGTCGGGCAGCCGGGCAGCCGGGCGGAAGCTAGCCGGGCAGTACGAGTCGGGCTCCGGGGCCCTCACCGCCCAGATTGTCCTCCGGGTTGTAGAGGGTGCAGCGGCGCAGCGAGAGACAGCCACACCCGATGCAGGCGTCCAGGTCGTCGCGGAGCCGACTCATCAACCTGATCTTCTCGTCCAGCCGGGCCCGCCAGGTCGTGGAGAGCTTGGCCCAGTCCTCGGCGGTGGGGGTACGGGCGGCCGGCAGCGAGTCGAGTGCGGACCGGATCTCCTCCAGCGAGATGCCGACCTGCTGAGCGATCCGGATGAAGGCCACCCGGCGCAGCTCGGTGCGGTGGTAGCGGCGTTGGTTGCCGCTGGTCCGCTCGGCCCGGATGAGCCCCAGCCGCTCGTAGTAGCGCAGCGCGGACTGCGCCACCCCGCTTCGGGCGGAGAGTTGACCGATGGTCAATGCTTCCTGCATCACGTCGCCTTGAGTTGAACCTCGCTTCAACTTGCAGGCTATCCGTATGACCACACTCGCCACCACGGCCCGGGTCGCCGAGGCCGCCGCGCCGCTCGACGGGCGCGATCCGGTCGCACCGCTGCTGGAGCGCGTTCGCGCCGGCCGGCAGTTCGGTGCCAACGTCCTGTCCACCCTCGACGTGCTCCAGGTGCTCTACGACCGGGTGCTGCGGATCACCCCGGCGACCGTCGACGACCCCCACCGCGACCGTTTCCTGCTCTCCAAAGGTCACGCGGTGGCCGGCTACTATGCGCTGCTCGCCGCGAAGGGCTTCATCCCGCCCGACTGGCTGGACGACCAGGGTGGGCCGTCGAGCCGGCTCGGCGACCATCCGGACCGCACCCTGATCCCCGGCGTGGAGATCGGCTCGGGCTCGCTCGGGCACGGCCTGGGTCTGGGCATCGGCACCGCCCTGGGGCTACGCGCCCAGGGCCGGCCCGACCCCCGGGTGTACGTGCTGCTCGGCGACGCCGAACTCGACGAGGGCTCCAACCACGAGGCGATCGCGTACGCCGGCGCGGTCGGCCTCGGCAACCTGACCGCGATCGTGGTGGACAACGCCTCCGCCACGCACGGCTGGCCGGGCGGAGTGGCCACCCGGTTCACGGTCAACGGATGGACCGCCGCCACGGTCGACGGGCGGGACCGGGACGCCCTCCACCCGGCGTTGACCGGGCACCACGGCCACCGGCCGCACGCCGTCGTAGCGGTCGTCAGGGACGGTGAGTGATCGTGCGGGACACCTTCGTGGCCACCACAACCGCCTTCCTGAACGACCCGCGGACCGTCATCGTGCTGGCCGACATCTCCGCCGAGGCGTTCGCTCCCGCCGCCGCCCAGCACCCCGACCGGGTGGTCAACGTCGGCATCCGGGAACAACTCATGTTGGGAGTGGCGGGGGGCCTGGCACTGACCGGGCTGCGTCCCATCGTGCACAGCTACGCGCCGTTCCTCGTGGAGCGGACGTACGAGCAGATCAAGCTGGACCTCGATCATCAAGGGGTGGGCGCGGTGCTGGTCAGCGTCGGGGCGTCGTACGACCGCGCGGCAGCCGGCCGCACCCACCTCAGCCCGGCGGACGTCGCACTGATCGACACTCTGCACAACTGGACGGTGCACGTACCCGGCCATCGGGACGAGGTCCCCGGGTTGCTGCGCGACGTGGTCTGCGGCCAGGACTCGGCATACGTGCGGCTCTCCACCCAGAGCAACGCGCAGGCGTACCCGGAGGCGGGCGACCTGCGGGTGCTCCGGGACGCCGGCCCGGGGGCGGCGCTGCTGGTCGCGGTCGGTCCCACGTTGGACGCGGCCCTCGACGCGACCTCGGATCTGCCGGTCACCGTGGCGTACACCCATCGCCCGCGCCCGTTCGACACCGCCGGCCTGCGGGCGCTCGCGGCCAGTGCGGTGATCCTGGTCGAGCCGTACCTGGCGGGCACCTCGACCCGGCTGGTCTCGGACGCGCTGGCCGACCGGCCGCACCGGTTGTTGGCGCTCGGGGTCCGCCGCGAGGAACTGCGCCGGTACGGTTCCGCGGCGGACCATGCCCGGTGGCACGGGCTGGACGCGACCGGCCTACGCCGCTCGATCACCGACTTTCTGTCGCCGGCGCTGGTCTGAGCGTGCCGGTTCGCGGCATGTCGCGGTCTCCGAGGCCGGCGTACGGCCCGACATGCCGCAACCGGCGCCGCCCCATCGCCTCGACCGGCGGGCGGTCAGCGGGCCGAGGCGTCGGGGTTGCGACGGGTGCGCTCCCGGCCGAGGATCCAGATCGCCTCGACGCCGTCCCGCCAGGTGATCTTCTTGCCTTCCTCGCGGCCCCGGGCCCGGTAGCTGATCGGCACCTCGTACGGCCGGATGCGGCGACGCAGCAGCTTGCCGGTCACCTCGGCCTCCATGCCGAACCCTCGGGATCGGACGTCCAACGAGCGGTAGAGCGCGACCGGCATCAGCTTGAAGCAGGTCTCCAGGTCTCCGATGTAGGAGTTGAACAGCACGTTCGCCGCCATGGTGACGCCCTTGTTGCCCATCACGTACCAGAAGCTGTAGGCGCTGTGGCTGCCGAAGGTGCGGTTGCCGTAGACCACCGTCGCCCGCCCGTCCAGCACCGGGGCCAGCAGCTTGGGGATGTCCTGTGGGTCGTACTCCAGGTCGGCGTCGAGGATGACCATGTACTCGCCCTCGGCGTTGGCCACCGCCGTGCGAATGGCCGCGCCCTTGCCCGCGTTGCGCTGGTGCGTGATGACCCTCAACCGGGCGTCGTCGGCGCGCCCGAGGATCTCCCCGGTGCCGTCGCGGCTGCCGTCGTCGACCACCACGAGCTCGATCTCACAGGGGTACTCGACCGCCAGCGCCTGCTTGAGGGCATCCGCGATGCGTTCTTCCTCGTTGTAGACCGGCATGAGGATCGACAGCTTCACGGGAATCTCCACGAGGGCGGGTAATGTGTCGGCCATAGCCTAGCCCGGCAGGTCAGCCGAGTGGCGACGACCACCGACGGCGATCCACGGCCGGGCATTCAGACTGATGGTGTTTACTTCCGCCATGTCGGCCGCCGGCTTCCCGTTCGTCTTGGTTCCCGTCGCCGCCCTCGTTCTGCTCAGCGTGACGTTACGGCCACGCGACGCGGAGACCGTGGCACCACGGCGACTCGGGGCGCTCCGGGCGACCCTCGCCGTCGGTGCCGTCGCGGTGACCACCGTCGAGGTGCTGGGCGCGCTGCGGCTGCTCACCACGCCCGCCTTTGGCCTGGCCTGGTTGCTCTTCCTCGCGGTGGCGGCAGCGGCCGCCGGGTGGCGCCGACGGGCCGACGCCACGGCCCGCAAGGCCGAAGAGCGTGCCATGGTCCCGGTCGAAGGTGCCGGCCCGTCGTCAGCGGACCCCCCGCAATCCCTTTCGCCCGGATCAGCGGGCGTCCTCGCCGAGCCGTCGGGCGCGCGGGTTGCCACGGTCGCCGTGGGACCGGACCGGCCGTCGACACCGTCCGGACCGGACCGACCGCTGGCCGGCGGCTGGCGCAGCGCCGCCAGCGCTTTCTGGCGTACGGCCAGCCGTGGTGAGCGGCTGCTCGCCGGTACGGTCGCCGGGCTGCTCCTGGTCGAGCTGCTGATCGCCCTGCTGGCCGCACCCAACAACTACGACTCGCAGACCTACCACCTGCCCAAGGTGGAACGCTGGGTGGCCCAGGGCGACCTGACGTTCTGGGCGACCGCGATCCACCGCCAGGTGACCATCCCGCCGGGTGCCGAGTACCTGCTGCTGCACCTGCGGCTGCTCACCGGCGGCGACGCGCTGCACCACCTGGTGCAGTGGGCCGCCGGACTGGTCTGCCTGCTCGCGGTCGCCCGGGTGACCGCGCAGCTCGGCGGTGGCCGGCGGGCCCAGTTGCTCACCGTGTTCCTGCTGGCCAGCACACCGATGGTGACCCTGCAGGCGACCAGTACCCAGACCGATCTGGTCTGCGCCGCCTGGGTGCTCTGCGCCGGCACGCTCGCGCTGGACGGGCTGCGCCGCCGTGCGCACCTGGGTGACCTGCTGGTTCTCGGGGCGGCCACCGGGCTGACCGCGGTCACCAAGACCAGCGGCCTGCTCGCGGTCGGTCCGCTGCTGGTGCTCTGGGGGGTGGGCCAGCTACGCCTGGCGTACGCCGACCGGCCGGCCACGCTCCGCCGGACTCCGGTCGCCGGGATCACCCGTACCGTCGGCGCCTCGGTCCTGATCCTGCTGGTGGCCGCCGCGGTGGTCGGCCCCTTCCTGGGCCGGGTGTACGCCGAGTTCGGCCACCCGCTCGGGCCGGAGCGGCTGCGCGAGTCGGTTCCGATGGAGCGGCACGACCCACCGTCGGTGCTGGTGAACGCGCTCCGGATTGCACACACCGCACTGGACACTCCGCTGGCGCCGCTGCGCGAGGTGTCCGCCGAGGCGATCATCGGGGTGGCCGGCCTGATCGGGGTCGACCCGCAGGACCGCGCGATCACGTTCGGGCGGGAGATCTTCCCGGTCGCGTCCTGGTATCCCGACGAGGACCGGGTCGCCTTCCCGCTGGCCGGTGCGCTGGCGCTGATCGGTGCGGTGGCGGCGCTGCGCCGCCCGGCCCGGGTCAGTCCGGGCGCGGCGGGGGCGCTGCGCGCGTACGCCCTGGTGGTGGTCCTCGCCGTGGTGCTGCACACCGCGATGATCAAGTGGCAGCCGTGGGGGAACCGCCTGATCCTCTATGCCCTGGCGGCCTCGGTGCCGCTGGCCGGCCTCTGGCTCGACGCCCTCTTCCGCCGCTCGGGTCAGCTCGGCTCCCGCCTCCGCGAACGGCGCGGCGGCCCGGCGGGCAGCGATGGCAGGCGGCCCGTCGCCGCCGGGCTCGCGGTGACGGTGCTGGCCACCTGCGCACTGGCCGGGGTGTTGTCGGTGTCGTACGGCTTCCCGCGCCGGCTGGTCGGCACGGGCTCGGTCTTCACCACCTCCGACTGGGAGAGCCGGTTCGTGCGGCGTCCACAGTGGGCGGAGGAGTACCGCTGGGCGGCCGACGCGGTCCGGGCTGCCGGCGCGCGCCGGATCGGGTTGTCCCAGCGCAATGACGACTGGGAGTACCCCTGGTGGCTGCTGCTCCGCGACGCGGACGGTACGCCGCCGGACCTGCTGGCGCTTCAGTCGGTGCTGGACGACCGACCACCGGCCGACCCGGCCTCGCTTGACGCGATCCTCTGTGTCGGCAGCCGGAAACTCTGCACCGGCCTGCTGCCCACCGGCTGGCGGCTGGAGTTCCGCAGCTATGTCGGCTACGCCCTGCCCGAGCGGCCGTGACCGGGCAGCCGGCGGTGACCAGGCAGCGCGGCACGCCGAGCGGTCCGGGCGGAAAGAAGCCATTGGCCCGGTTCGGCGCAGCACGTAAGTATTCCGAGACGTATTCACATACCTGCATCGCGCGCGTTACCGTCCGGTAACCCGATCGACGTCCCGCGATCGGACCGAAAGGAGTGCGTCGATGTCTGGTACCCACGCCAGGCGTGAACGGACACCTCGACGGCGCCTTGCCGAGGTCGCCGTCCTCGCCACCGCTCTCGTCCTGCCGATGCTGGCCACGGCCTCACCCGCCGCCGCAGCCGACCGTCCCGCCGTCCAGCCGCTCCCCGCCCACCTCGAAACCATCCGTGCCGCCGAGGCCACCGCGCTCTACGGCGCTCCCGGCATCCGTCCGCTCGACCAGCGCCGCAGCGCACTGATCACCATGGGCGACAGCCAGATCTCCGGCGAGGGGGTCGGCAACTACGTGCCCGGCACCCACCAGCCGGGCAACTGGTGCGACCGCTCGTACGACCAGGCGGTCTTCCGCACCGGTATCGCCGCCGACGAGCGTTACAACATCGCCTGCTCGGGTGCGACGCCGTGGAACTTGATCGTCGGCGGTCCCACCCAACACAACGAGTTGAACCAGGGCGACCATCTCGCGATCAAGGCACGCAACACGCACATCAAGCTGATCTGGGTGGTGGCCGGCGCCAACGGCGACGGCACGATCCAGTTCGGCCCGGTCGCCACCGACTGCGCCGTCCGCCGCGTCTTCTTCCAGGGCCCCTGCTGGCCCACCTACACCGACCAGTGGACGGTACGCACCGACGGCAGCCGCCGGGCCGTCGAGGAGGCACTCACCGACATCCGCCAGACCATGACGAACGCCGGCTACCTCGGCTCCGACTACGAACTGGTGTTCATGTCGTACTCCAGCCCGGCCAGCCCGGACGTGGAGGACAACCCGGACTTCCCCGGCTGGTACGCCGGTGGCTGCCTGCTGTACCTCGCCGACGCCGCGTTCGCCCGGAACAAGGCGGTGCCGCTGTTCGAGTCGGCGCTGCGGGCGGCGGCGGCCAACACCGGCACCCGCTACCTCGATGCCAGCCGTCTCTTCCACGGCCACGAGGTGTGCACCGACAACACCTCGGTACGCGGGCTCTACATCGAGTTGGGCGTCTGGGACGAGAACGCGGCCCGCCAGTCGTTCCACCCGAACTACCGGGGACACGGCATGTTCGCCCAGTGCATCACCCAGTTCTACGCCTCCGGCCAGCAGCAGGGCACCTGCGTCGACCCGGCCAGCACCGGCAACGGCCAGCTCTACCCCGGACTGATGGAGTTTCGGCAGCTGCGCAACGCCGCCACCGGCACCTGCGTGGACGGCAAGGGGTACGACTCACGCAACGGCACGGCCCAGCAGTCGTACCGCTGCCATGGCGGACGTAACCAGGGCTTCTGGTACGACCCGACCCGACAGTCGCTGCACTCCGAGCTCTCGCACGACCGCTGCCTGGACGTGGCCGGTGGTTCGCTGCGGTCAGGCACGGCGGTGAACATCTACGACTGCCATGGCGGCGCCAACCAGAAGTTCACCGTCTCCGGCAACCAGGTCCGCGCCGCCGGTGCCACAAACCTCTGCCTGGCCTTCGACAACCCGCTGCTCGGTACGCCCCGACTGCGCCTGGCCACCTGCTCCAGCAGTTCCCGGCAGCAGTGGTCGTTCGAGTCGCGGTCGTTCGCCCAGCCCGTCGGGTACGGGCGGGACGACTTCATCGGCTCCCGGGTCTACTGACGCCGGGGGCGGGCGGGGCCGCCGGGCCCGGCACCGGGTGATCGAATTTCACCGCGCCGGGCCCGGCGGGCCCACTGTCACTTCTGGTTGAACGGGACGACGATCAGGCGGGCCTGTGCCTGCTCGCCGTTCACGGTGCCGGCCACGCCCAGCTTGGTGCCGACCTTGATGTCCGTGGCGGCGATCGACTTACGCCGTTCGATCACCCGCAGGTCGTCGGTGAAGGTCCAGGTCCGGGTGAAGCCGTCGGTCGACTTGACCGTGATCTTGCCGTCGGCGAGGTCGGTCACCTCGCCGCGCTGCACCGAGACGGTCTTCGTGCCGCCGTCCTTGGTCTGCACCACGACGTCGCCGTGCAGCGTGTTCTTGCGCAGCAGCACCCGTGCCGCCCGACGCTTGCGCCACTCCTCGACCCGCTCCTTGCGCTTGTTGGCCGCGCTCGGGGTCGGCTCCACCGGCGCGGCCACGGTCGCGTCGGGATCCAGCTCTGCCGGGTCGAGACCGAGCGCGGCCAGTGCCTGGCCCTCCGCGCCCATCGCGGCGACCACCTCGACGGCGCTCTCCTGCATCGCGTCCCGCTCGGCCCGGCCCACCCCGCAGCCGGCGGCGGCCAACGCGACCGTCACCAGCAGCGCGCCGGTGGCGGTGAAGGATCCCCTGCGTGCCATTCCTCGTCCTCTCGTCGGTGCTGGTCTGCCGGATCTCGTCGCGCCGCGTCACGGCCGGCGTGGATCCGTGCACCCAGCCTGGACCCGCCGGATGCGCCGACCGTCAGGCCGACGTTCGGGTCAGGTAAGGAATCCCGGCAGCCGGATGGTGAACGCGGCCCCACCCTCGGGCGCGTGCCCGGCGCTTATCTCACCGCCGAGCCGGCGGACCAGGCCGGCGGCGAGCGCGAGCCCGAGCCCACTGCCGACCTTGCGTAGCCCTCGGTAGCGTTGGTGCAGCGCCCCGCGCTCGAAGGCCACCGTCAGGTCGTCGTCGGTCAACCCGGGTCCGCCGTCGCGAACCTCGATCACGCCACCGGCACCCGGGTCGGCACCGGCCGGTCGGACCGCCAGCACCACCGGCGCACCCGGGGGTACCACCCGCAGCGCGTTCTCCAGGAGGCCGTCGATCACCTGTCGGATCCGGCCCGGGTCGGTGTACGCCGGCACCGGCTGCCCCGGCAGCTCCGTCCGGAACGTCACCCCTATCGAGGCGCACCGGTCCGCCCAGGTCCGGCCGGCGTCAGCGGCCAGGCCGGCCAGATCCACCGGCACCGGTTCGAGGGGGAAGTCGACCGCCTCCAGGCGGGCCAGGGCGAGCAGGTCGGTGACCAACCGGTCCAGGTGCTCCGCCTCGGCGAGCATGGTCCGGCCGGTGTCGGCCGCCGACGACGGTTCAACCACCCCGTCGGCCAGCGCCTCGGCGTAGCCACGGATCGCGGTCAGCGGGGTGCGCAGTTCGTGCGAGACGGAGAGCAGGAACTCCCGCTGTCGTCCCTCACTCGTGGCCAGCGCGGCGGCCAGCCCGTTCAGCGCGTACGCCAGGTCGGCCACCTCGGCCGGCGGCTCGACCGGCACCCGGACGGTGCGATCGCCCGCCCGCAGCCGGGCCGCGACGAGGGCCGCTCGGCGGATCGGTCGGGCCAGGCGGCGGGCGAGCAGGAGGCCCGCGACCGCGCCTGCCGCCAGCCCCGCCAGCAGCGGCAGCCAGAGGCCGCGCAGCACCTGACGCCACACTCCCGCCCCGAGCGGACGGGTCAGCACCACGCCGTCGCCGCCGGGCAGCGCCCGGCCCTCGACGAGTGCCCGTTGCCCGTCGACCAGCCGCCGACCGGAGAAGTTCCGCCCGTTGGACACCCGCTTCACCACCTGGGGAGGCAGACCGGCACGGTCGACATCACCGCCCGAGATCAGGTAGATGGTGGTGCCCTGGTTGCCGAGTTGGCGGATCAACCGCTCGCCGGCCAGTTCACGGACCCGGCCGGGGCGTGCCCGCAGCAGCTCGGCGGCGACCTGGGCCTGTGCGGCGAGCGCCTGCCGGTCCCGCCGCTCGGCAGCGCGGACCGCCACCGGCACCGCGACCGCCGCGGTGACCAGGACCGATACGAGGGCCACCGCACAGGTCACCAGCACCGCGCGCGCGGTGAGCGTGCGGCCGGGACGATCAGCCATCAGCGGCGTACCCGACTCCGCGATGGGTCCGGATCACGCTCGCCGCGCCGAGCTTCGCCCTCACCTGAGCCACGTGCACATCGACGGTACGGGTGCCGGCGTGCGCCGCGTATCCCCAGACCGCGGCCAGCAGTTCCTCCCGTGAGAAGACCCGGCCCGGCCGGCTCATCAGGTGGGCCAGCAGGTCGAACTCGGTGGAGGTGAGCTGCACCGGAGCGCCGTCGGCGGTGACCGACCTGCGATCGGGGTCGACGGTGACCCGGCCGAGCATGACGGGCTGCCCGACGCCGCCTGGCGGGCCGGCGGCCCGGCGCAGCACCGCCCGCAGTCGGGCGACGAGTTCGCGAGGGCTGAACGGTTTGGTGACGTAGTCGTCGGCCCCCAGTTCCAGGCCGACGACGCGGTCCACCTCGTCGTCGCGAGCGGTGAGGAAGATGACCGGCGTCCAGTCGCCGGCCTCGCGCAACCGACGACAGATCTCGGTGCCGGCCAGCCCCGGCAGGGCGATGTCGAGCACGCAGGCCACCGGACGCAACCGGCGGGCCGCCGCGAGGCCGGCACTGCCGTCCCGTTCGACGTGTACGCCGAAGCCGTCCCGGCTGAGGTAGAGCCGGACCAGGTCGGCGATGCTCGGTTCGTCCTCCACCACGAGGACCAGCCCGCGTTGCGGGTTCTCGGCGGTCACTGGGCCATGATTGCCGATTGACGAGACTCGGCAGCGTCAGGCTGTGTTCGAATTCGGTAAGAAGACCCGGTCAGTGGGCCACGACGGGCTGGAAGGCACCCGGTCGGGCGGCGGGCGCTTCGGCGACGGTGGCCACGATCCGCGGCTGTGCGCTGCGTACGCGGGTACGGAAGGCGTGATTGAGCAACGCGTCCAGCTGCCACACCTGCTTCGGGTGCTGGGTGCGGATCAGGAAGCGCTCGCGGATGCCGTCGATCGCGGTGGCGGCCAGTTCCACGCAGTGCAGGCGCGGGTCGGGGCTCCAGGTGACGTGGCTCAGCTCGCGGAGCTCCGTGTTGAGGTGCAGGCGGAGCCGATGCAGCACCCGGGTCTGCCGGGTGACCACCAGCCTCCGGTGGGTGAGCAGTAGGAGGTATTCCCCGTCGACCGGTCGGTCGGGCCGGCTGCACCGGGTGACCAGGATGGTGGCGTCGCCGGAGCCCACGCAGCGGCGGAACACCGGCATGTGCCGACTGGCGGTCTGCACCGCCAGGCCGGCCTCGGCGGCGGCCGGAAGGAACGTTCGGGAGAAGACGTCCATGACCTGCCCAACGACCCTGTCCGCACGGTGACATGGCCGATGGACATGCTTTCTGCAATTTCCACACCGCCCCGCCCACCTCGGCCACCCCCGCTCGCCTCGGCCAGTTGACCAAGAAGTTCTGGTCGCCCGAGCGCCGGTCAGGGGACCAGAAC
The DNA here is from genome assembly GCF_018070435.1 of Micromonospora sp. C51. Taxonomy (NCBI): domain Bacteria; kingdom Bacillati; phylum Actinomycetota; class Actinomycetes; order Micromonosporales; family Micromonosporaceae; genus Micromonospora; species Micromonospora sp. C51. Next base: position 87,819 of record NZ_JAGPXQ010000005.1, read on the forward strand.
CTCTTGATCGACTTGACTCGGCGAGGTCAGAGGAGTTCGAGGATGGTGGCGTTGGCCATTCCGCCGCCCTCACACATGGTCTGGAGGCCGTAGCGGATGGTGTTGTCGCGCATGTGGGCGAGCATCGTGGTCATGATGCGGGCACCGGAGCCGCCGAGCGGATGCCCCAGGGCGATCGCACCGCCGCGCGGGTTGAGCCGCTCCGGGTCCGCCTCGGTCTCCGCCAACCAGGCCAGCGGTATGGGGGCGAACGCCTCGTTCACCTCGTACACCCCGATCTCCTCGATGCCCAGCCCCGCGCGACGCAGTGCCTTCGCGGTGGCCGGGATCGGCGCGGTCAGCATGGCGACCGGGTCGTCGGCCGCGACCACGGCGGTGTGGACCCGGGCCAGCGGGCGCAGCCCGTGCCGGCTGGCCCACTCGCTCGTGGTGACCGCGAGCGCGGCGGCACCGTCGGAGATCTGCGAGGCCGAACCGGCGGTCACCACACCGTCCGGGCGGAACGGAGTGGACAGTTCGCCCAGCTTCTCCAGCGACGTGTCGCGCCGGATGCCCTCGTCGACCGCGAACTTGCCGCCGTCGGCGAGCGCCACCGGGGCGACTTCGGCCTCGAACGCGCCCGCGTCCTGCGCGGCGGCGGCCTTCTCGTGGCTGGTCAACGCGAACTCGTCGAGCTGGGTGCGGGACAGGCGCCACCGCTGGGCGATCAGCTCCGCCCCGACGCCCTGGCTGAAGGGGAGCGGGGAGTCCTCGGCGACACCCTCGACCCCCCGGTAGCGGGTCAGGATCTGCTCGCTGAACGGCGTTCCACCGACCACGCTGGAGCCCATCGGCACCCGGGTCATCGACTCGACGCCGCCCGCGACGACCAGGTCCGCCTGACCGGAGAGCACGGTGGCCGCAGCGAAGTGCAGGGCCTGCTGGCTGGAACCGCACTGCCGGTCCAGGGTGGTGCCGGGCACCGACTCGGGCCAGCCGGCGGCCAGTACGGCGTTCCGGGCCACGTTCCACGACTGTTCCCCGACCTGGGAGACGCAGCCCCAGACCACGTCGTCCACCTGAACCGGATCGATCCCGGTGCGTTCGGCGAGGGCCCGCAGGACGTGTGCGGACAGATCCACCGGGTGCACCGTGGCCAGGCTGCCCTTGCGCCGCCCGACCGGGGTGCGCACCGCACCAACGATAACCGCGTCACTCATGTTTACTCCCCGGTAACCTGGGCTGGTCCCGATCCTACGCCCCGCCGGGTCGACCGCCACGCCCCCGCCCACGTGAACGCCGGCCGGACGCTCCGCGGCGGATGCCGGTGACCGGCGGCGCTGGCATGCTGGTGCCGTGGCGTACGACACCATCGCACAGCAGTGGCGGGTGCCTCTGGGCCTACCGTTCCTGAAGCTGGCTGCCGCAGCCAGCGTGCTCGCCCTGGGAATCCTGCTCGCCGCGGGTGACCCGCTCCGACCGGTGCTCGGCGGGTTGGCCGCAGCGGTTCTCACCGGGTGGGGCCTGCGGGATCTGCTCGCGCCGGTCCGGTTGGCGGTGGACCCGACCGGCATCACCGTACCGGCCGGGCTGCTGGGCCGGCGGCACCTGCCCTGGCCGATGGTGGAGACCATCCAGGTGCACCGCCGGTCCGGGCGCGGACTGGCCGGACCGACCCTGGAGATCGATACGGGCGATTCACTGCACCTGTTCAGCCGGCTCGATCTCGGTGCCGATCCGGGCGAGGTCGCCGACGCGTTGCGCACCGCCCGGGCGGGAAGCCCGGGCGGCCCCGGTTGATCGGCGCTCTGGCAGCCGATATGACCGGGCCGACGGTGCCGTGTCGGGCAGCGGTCAGCCCAGCAGCGCGGCCGTGCGGACCAGGGCCATCCCGAGCAGCGCCACGACGATGATCGCGCCGCCGCCGAACTGCACCAGGGTCCGGCGCGACCGCGGCGCGTAGGCCAGCACCAGCGCCATCAGCGCGCCGAACACCAGGCCGCCCAGGTGACCGGCGATGGAGATCTGCGGCACGGTGAAGGTGAAGATCAGGTTGATCACGAGGATGGGGAGGATGGCCGAGGTGTCCCGACCCAGGCGTCGCATGATCACAAAGATCGCCGCGAAGAGGCCGAAGATGGCGGTCGACGCTCCCGCCGACATCTGGTTGGGCGCGCTGAACACGTATACCGCGACGTTGCCGCCGAAGCCGGCGATCAGGTAGAGCGCGGCGAAGCGCAGCGGCCCGAGCACCGCCTCCAGCGAGCGGCCGAGCACCCAGAGCGCCCACATGTTCAGCAGCAGGTGCACCACGCCGTAGTGCAGGAACATCGCGGTGATCAGGCGGTACCACTGGCCCTCGGCGACACCGCCGATGGTGCCGTCGAGGAACATCGCCCGGCCCAGCACCGCACCCCACTCGGTCAACGGGGTGCTGCCGCCCATCAGCCCGCCGAAGCCGTTACCGCCGGCCGCCGCGTCCCCGCCCCGGTCGGAGGCGATCGAGACCAGCATCACCAGCAGGTTGAGGGCGATCAGGGTCTTGGTCACGTAGCCGTGTCGGCCGACGACCCCGCCGCCGAAGGCGGTCCGCGCCGGGCGCACGCCGCGGCGTCCCTCCGACACGCACTCCGGGCACTGGAACCCGACCGACGCCTCGTTCATGCAGTCCGGGCAGATCGAACGGTCGCAGCGGGTGCAACGGACATACGTTTCCCGGTCGGGGTGGCGGTAGCAGGCCGGCGTGGTCGGCGGGGACTCGCTCATCGCTGGCCCCAGACACCCGAGCGCTCAGTCATGCGAGCAAAGGTACCCCGAGCCGCCACTCAGGCGGGTCGAGGCGTACCGGCCCAGCCGTGGCGGAGTGCTGACGGCCGCCGCCACGTCGACGCCTGCGCGGCCCTGGCGGCCGCCGGCAGAGCGAAGACTGGTCCGGACACCGGTGGGGTGTCCGGACCAGTCCGCAAGCCGCCGGTCGTCGTCGACGTGCCCGAGCTGGCACTCGGCGAGTTGGACGACCAGACCATGGACCCGCACGGCGGGCCGGCCCTTCGGCACCGCCCGCAGACGCCCGGTCAGGCCGAGCGCTCGATCTCGACGCGCTCGATGACGACGTCCTGGAGCGGCCGGTCGCTGGGGCCGGTCGGGGTGTTGGCGATCGCCTCGACGATCTTCGCGGACTGCTCGTCGGCTACCTGCCCGAAGATGGTGTGCCGGTTGTTCAGGTGCGGCGTCGGCGAGACGGTGATGAAGAACTGCGAGCCGTTGGTGCCGGGCCCGGCGTTCGCCATCGCCAGCAGGTACGGCCGGTCGAACCGCAGCTCGGGGTGGAACTCGTCGGCGAAGGTGTAGCCCGGCCCGCCCCGGCCGGTGCCCGTCGGGTCACCCATCTGAATCATGAAACCGCTGATCACCCGGTGCGAGATGGTGCCGTCGTAGTACGGACCACTGCCCAGCTGCCCGGTCCGCGGGTCGGTGTACTCGCGGGTGCCCTCGGCCAACTCGACGAAGTTGCGGACGGTCTTCGGGGCGTGGTTGCCGAAGAGCTCCAGCCGGATCGGGCCGGCGTTGGTGTGCAGGGTGGCGTAGACAGCCTCAGCCACGGGTACTCCTTATTCGTTGGTCAGTTCCATGCGGATCCTCCCATGTGCCCGATCTGGACATGCGGAGGCATCCGAAGGTGGAGGATGAGACAGAGCAACTCCCAGGAGGTGGGACCGTGTTTGGAAACTGGCGGCGAAAGACCCAGGCGCAGTTGGCTCGGGCCGAATTGAACCGCAGCATCGGTCACCTGAGGCAGGCCGCCACGCATGCCGCGAGGGGTGCCGGCGACACGGTCGGCCCGCGATTCCAGGCGGCCCGCGGTGCGGTGGCACCGACCGCCGTCGTGGTCCGGGACCGGGCATCGAACGGCCTCGCATCGACGGCCGCAGCCCTCACGCCGCTTGCTCTGGCCGTACGTCACGCGCAGTCCGACGCGGCCGATCGGGCCGCCAAGGGGAAGAAGGCCGCGGTTGCCAAGCAGGCCGCGGTCAGTAGGAAGGCGAAGAAGATGAAGGCGAAGAAGAAGTCCCGCCGGAGCGGGACCATGATCGGCCTGCTGGCCGCCGGTACGGTGGCCGGGCTGGCCGGCGCGATGGCCCTGCGGCGGCACCGCGAGCAGCAGGAGTGGGCCGAGTACGACGCGGGTGCCGCGCTTGAGCCGATGCACGAGGAGGTGGAGACCATCGAGGTGCGCACGACCGGCCCGGCCGGTGCCGGCAAGGTCTCGACCGGAGCGGGCAGCTCGGCGGTGGCCAGCGGCGACAGCGCCTCCACCACCGCGACCGCGCCGTCCGGGGTCGCCGCCACCGGGAAGGTCCCCGCGGTTGCCGAGGGTGCGCGCACCAGCACCGGCCGCCCCGCCGACGACCTGAGCAAGGCCACCAACCACAAGTCCAACACCCGCGCCTGACGCCTCCCCTCCCACCCCCACCGCCGTCGAGGTTGATCATGAAGTTGTTGCCGCGCACGCCGGTGTGTCGCGGCGACAACTTCATGGTCAGCGCAGACAGCGACACGGGCGGTCGGGGGAGGGAGGGCCGGGTCAGAGCCAGTCGTTGCGGCGGAACCAGCGGTAGAGGGCCAGCGAGATGCTGAGCATCAGGGCCAGCACCACGGGGTAGCCGTAGGTCACCCTCAGCTCCGGCATGAAGTCGAAATTCATGCCGTAGATGCCGGCGATCGCGGTCCACACGGCGGCGATGGCCGCCCAGGCCGCGATCTTGCGCATGTCGTTGTTCTGGTCGACCGTCACCTGGGCCAGCCGCGCCTGGAGGATCGAATTGAGCAGGTCGTCGTAGGAGTTGACCTGCTCGACGGTGCGGCTGAGATGGTCCTGCACGTCGCGGAAGTAGCGGCGCACCTCCTTGGGCACGTCCCGGTTCATCTGCGAGGTCAGCGTCACCAGCGGCCGTTGCAACGGCATCACCGCCCGCTTGAACTCGACCAGTTCCCGCTTCATCTGGTAGATCCGCTGGATCCGGCCGCTGGTCTGGCGGTCGAAGACCTCCGTCTCCAGCACGTCCATGTCGTCCTCAAGCTGGTCGGCAACCTCCAGGTAGAGGTCGACGACCCGGTCCGTGATCGCGTACGCCACCGCCCAGGGACCGTTGAGCAGCAGCTCCTGGCGAGCCTCCAACTCCTCGCGTACGGGCGCGAGCCGGCAGGCGTCGCCGTGCCGGACACTGATCACGAACTGCGGGCCGATGAAGAGCATCACCTGCCCGGTCTCCACCACCTCGGAGTTCTCCGTCAGCTCGGTGTGCTCGCAGTAGCGGGCGGTACGCAGCACCAGGAAGCTGACCTCGCCGAACCGTTCCAGCTTCGGACGCTGCTGGGCCTTGACCGCGTCCTCCACGGCCAGTTCGTGCAGCCCGTACGTGGTGGCGATCTCGGTCATCTCGGCCAGCTCCGGCTCGTGCAGGCCGAGCCAGACGAAGCCTGTCTCGGCGCTACGAGCCGCGGCCAGCGCGTCGGCGTAGTCCCAGTCGCCGGCCTGCCGTTGACCGTCGAGATAGAGCGCGCAGTCGACCACCGCGCTGCGTCGCCGGTCAACCGCCGGCTCACCCGACTGCGATCCGTCCGAGCTGAGCCGGCGCGTCACGGCCCGCACGGGTGACCAGTTCCGGGGGCGCAGGGCGCGGCTCCCGTTGGCGCTCGCGTTCCGGTTGCCAGCGGTGGCCGGGCCGTCCGAGGAGGTCGTCCCCGCGCGTTGCGTCCGCTCCGTCATCACGCCCTCCCCCCGCCGGCTGCGGTTTGCAGGTTACGCCGCCGCAGTGATCATGGCCGGCCCGCAGGGGTGGCGCCGGACGGACCGGACCGCATCGGGGGGGGTGAGGGGGCGACCCGGCCCGCCCGGCGCCGTGGGGGCGGGGGTTGTGCGTACGCGTGGTGAGACGCTCGCAGCATTGTGGGCCCCGAGTCGCCTCAGCGGGAGACCCGGGCCGGCCGGTATCGCCTTACTGTCGGAAAGCCGACAGAAATTAGCCGCGCACCGCCTTCATCGCCTCGGCCAGCCGCCGAACTCCCTCGTCGATCCGATCCGCGGTGACCGCCGAATAGGCCAGCCGGAGCGCGTGCCGGCCGCCGTCGATCACAAAGTCGCTGCCCTTGACCACCGCGACGCCACGCTCTGCGGCCGCCGGGGCGAGCCGGTCGACCGCCACGTCCTCCGGCAACTCGACCCAGAGGAAGTAGCCGCCGTCCGGCTCCACGAACCGGGCCTCCGGAATGTGCCGGCGCAGCGACTCGGCGAGGACCGTGGCGCGCTCGCCGAGGGCCGCCCGGACCGTCTCGATGGAACGCCCGATGTCCCCCGACACGCAGAACTGGTGCACGATGGCCTGGGAAACCATGCCGGGCGAGATGTAGAGGCTGGTCGCCTTCTTCGCGACGTCGCCGATCAGGTCCGCCGGACCCACCAGGTAACCCACCCGCACCCCCGGGCAGACGGTCTTGGTGAAGCTGGAGGCGTGCACGACCACGTTTCGGGTGTCCATCGACAGCATCGACGGCAGCGCCTCGCCCCGGAATCGGATGTCCGCGTACGGGTCGTCCTCGAAGATCGTGAAACCGAACTCCGCAGCCAGGTCCAGTAGCTCGCGGCGCTTCTCCAGGGACAACGTCACGCCGGCCGGATTCTGGTAGTTCGGAATGACGTGGGCCAGCCGGGGCCGTACCCCGGACTCCAGCAGCTTGCGCAACTCGGCGGTGTCCAGACCGTCCGGCTGGATGGTGACAGCATGCAGCTCACTGCCCATGTTCCGGAGGTTCAGCAGGGTGCGGTCGTAGGTCGGACGCTCCACCACCACCGCGTCGCCGGGGCGGACCAGGTGATCGAAGAGAAAGGCGTCGGCCTGCAACGAGCCGTTGGTGACCAGCACCTGCTCCGCCTCGACACCGTGCTTCTCGGCGATCCACTTCCGGAGCGGGACGTAACCGACGGAAGTGCCGTACGCGGTCACCCCGGCGGGGTCGGCGTCGAAGGCGCGGACGGCTGCGGCCTTGAGCCCCTCGACATCGACGATGTCCAGTGAGGGGGCGCCACGGGCAAAGGAGATCAGCTGCTCGGCGGTCATGGCTGTTCAGCGTACGGGCGGAGGTGGGACGTGCGCGGAAGGCACGGCGATGTCCGCATCCTGAGCCACCGGGTCGGGTGAACGGGCGCGCCCGGTGGCCGACCCACACCCGCCGACTGTGCGGCAGATCAGGCCGGAAGGCCGACCGGCTCGTCCTGCGGCCGGCGTGACGTCCCCGCGACCCGCAGGCCGAGCAGAGTCATCAGCTGCCCCCAGTCGAAGTAGGACCGCCAGGCGGCGATCCGGCCCCGACGCACCCGGACCACGTCCACCACTTCCCAGGCGACGTCCCGTCCGGTGGGCGCGACGGTCCCGAACGGGGTGTGCAGCACGCCGGTGTGGGTGCCGGTCAGCAGGTGCTCGACCGCCGCGCCACCGGCCGTGCGTACCGCACCGAGCGGATCGACCCGCAGGTCGGGAAAGGCACCCGTCCAGGTACGCAGCAGCGCCGGCAACTCGGTCGGACGCACCGTGACACCGGGCATGGCGTAACGCGCGTCCGTCGCGTACAGCTCCGGCAGGCGAGCCACGTCACGCCGCAGGAGCATCTCGTACTGCTGCTGGATCAACCGGTCCGCGCCACGCATCACGCCTCCCCGCGCGGGGCACGATCGGCCCGCGCCCGCAACAGGGGCATTACCCGCCGACCGGCCCGCCCAACCCGGGACGGATCGACCGACCGCCGATCGGCGACCTGGTCAGCCGGTGCCGACCATCCGGCTGGCCGCCCACACCCGCATGATGTCGCGTACGGAGATGACGCCGGCGACCTCACGACCGTCGAGGACGACCAGGTGCCGGAAGCCACCCCGGGCCATCGCCGCCGCCGCTTCCTCGATCGTCCATTCCGGCCCCGCGTAGACGACGTCCCAGGTCAGATGGGCCCCGGTCCGTTCGACGTCGCAGTCAAGACCGGCTCCGATCGCGTTGAGCACATCCCGCTCGGTCATGATCCCGATGCCCTCGGAATCCGGGTCGATCACCACCGCCGACCCGATACGGCGCTCCGACATCATCCGCGCCGCCTGCCGCAGCGTGTGCTCCGGACCGACCACGAGGATCTCACTGGACATAGCTTCCCGAACCTGCATGACACATCACCCCTTTGGGACGGCTGCACCCGGTTACCCGCAATGGTGAGCCCCATAGGTTTCCAGGACAAGACCGGACATCGGCACGGCGGGACGGTCGCGGCTACTGTTCTTGACGTGTCCACCGAGCCGCTGCGCTGCGCGGGAGCGCTGATCGTCGCCCCCGACGGACGCCTGTTCTTCCAACGTCGCTCGCCGCACCGGCGACTCTTCCCCAACTGCTGGGACATCGTCGGCGGCCACCTCGAACCGGGCGAGTCCGTGCAGGACGCGCTGCACCGGGAGGTCACCGAGGAGACCGGCTGGCGGGTGTCCGAGGTGCTCGCCGAGATCGGCGAGTACCGCTACGTCGGGGACGACGGCCTGGCCCGGATCGAGAGCGACTGGCTGGTCCGGGTCGACGGCGAGCTGGCCGCGCCCGTGCTGGAGGCGGGCAAGCACACCGAGTACCGCTGGCTCGGCCCCGACGACCTCGACCTGCTCGACGAGCACCGTGACGTCAACGACGGGTTGATTCGGCACATCGCCGAGCGGGCCTTCGCCGTGCTGCGGTCCATCGGTTCGTGAGCGACACGGTCGGGCTTGCTCCGCACCGGTACGCGGCGTTGGTGGCGCCCGCCGTGGACCGGGTCTTCACCGCAGCCATGCAGGCCGGTCGGCACGGTGGCGGCGCCGAGCTGAGCCAGCGGTACGGCGGCCCGCCCGCCACCGGCTTCCTGGTGGAACTGCGCACCCGGCTGGCCGTACCGGGTGGCACAGTCGACGGCTCGGGGTTCGCCGCGGTGACCCGCTACCGGGACCCGACCGCCTGCCGGCGCAGTCTCGACCGGCATGTCGCGTACGGCATGATCCACCGCCGGGCGGACGGCGGGCTTGCCGCCACCGAGCGGGGCCTGGCCTTTCTCGCCGAGCTTTACCAGGTGCACGCCGAGGTGACCGAGGAGCTGTGGGCCGGCCACCACGACCGGGTGCTGCGGCTGGTGCAGGTCGCCGGCCGGCTGTTGACCGCCGCGCCGGGCGGTGGGGCGTTCCACGCGGTGGCACCCCCGTACGAGCCGGACGGTGCCCCGCCCGGCCTGCTGCTGCTCAACCGGCTCGGCGCGCTGCGCTACCACCGGGCCGACGCGCATGCCGCCGCCTGGGAGGCCGCCGGTCACACCGCCGTGAGCATCGCGGAGCTGCCCGACGGTCCGCAGCGCCAGGCCATCGAGTTGGAGACCGACCGCCGAGCGGCCGGGCCGTACGCCGTGCTGACCGCCGAGGAACGGTTGACCATGCTCGCCGACCTGGCGGCTCTGCCCGGCTGACCGGGGTGCGCACCGGCCGCTGGCCGCTGACCGGCGGCAGCGCCGACGCGGGCGGCGCTATCCTCCTTCGGTGAACGCCGCGAGAACAGGAAACGATGCCGGCATGGTCGGAATGGTGCTGGCGGCTGGCGCAGGTCGCCGGCTGCGCCCGTACACCGACACGCTGCCCAAGGCGCTGGTGCCGGTGGATGGCGAGATCACCATCCTCGACATCGCGTTGCGCAACCTGGCCGAGGTGGGGCTCACCGAGGTCGTGGTGGTGGTCGGCTACGCCGCCGACGCCGTCCGCGAACGCCAGGCCGAGTTGGAGCGCCGGTACGGCGCCACGATCACCCTGGTACCCAACGACAAGGCCGAGGAGTGGAACAACGCGTACTCCCTCTGGCTGGCGCGTGACTGGTTCTCCCGGGGAGTCCTGCTGGTCAACGGCGACACCGTGCATCCGGTGAGCATCGAGAAGACCCTGCTGGCCGAGCGCGGGCCGGGCGTGCTGCTGGCGATCGACACCCTCAAGCCGCTGGCCGAGGAGGAGATGAAGACCACCTTCGACGCCGCCGGCCAGCTCACCCGGATCACCAAGCTGATGGACCCGGGCGAGGCGTACGGCGAGTACATCGGGGCCACCCTCATCGAGCCGCAGGTGGCCGAGGCCCTCGCCGACGCCCTGGAGGCGACCTGGCGGCGCGACCCCAACCTGTACTACGAGGACGGGTACCAGGAGTTCGCCGACCGTGGCGGCGAGGTCCGGGCCGCGCCGATCGGCGACGTGGCGTGGGTCGAGGTCGACAACCACGCCGACCTGACCCGGGCGCGGGAGATCGCGTGCCGCTACTAGCCCGTACCGTCGCGACGCCACTGTCGATCGAGGTCCGCCGGGGCGCGGTGGCCGACCTCGGCTCGCTGCTGGCCGACCGCCGGATCTCCAGCGGTGGCGACGTCGCGGTGGTGGTCGGCCCGGGTCAGGGCGAGAAGATCGTCGAGCTGTGCCGTCCCTCGCTCGGGTCGGCCGACGTGTTCACCGTCGCCGGTGGCAGCGTCGACTCCGCCAACGAACTCGGCGACCAGCTACGCCGCCGCAGCTACGACGCCGTCGTCGGCATCGGCGGCGGGAAGACCATCGACACCGCCAAGTACGCCGCCACCCGCTACGGCATTCCGATGGTCACCGTGGCGACCAGTCTCGCCAACGATGGGATCGCCTCTCCGGTGGCGTCGCTGACCCATGAGGGCGGCAAGGGCTCGTACGGGGTGCACATCCCGATCGCCGTGCTTGTCGATCTCGACTTCGTGGAGAACGGGCCGGACCGGCAGACCCAGGCCGGCATCGGCGACGCGGTGAGCAATCTCAGCGCCTGCGCCGACTGGGAGCTGGCCCACCAGGTTCGCGGTGAGCCGATCGACGGGCTGGCCGTGACGCTGGCCCGCACCGGGGCGGAGGCCCTGGTCAACCATCCCGGCAAGATCACCGACGACGGGTTCCTCACCACGCTGGCCGAGGCGCTGATCCTGGGCGGCATCTCGATGTCGATCTGCGGTTCCAGCCGGCCGGCCAGCGGCGGCGACCACGAGATCTCGCACGCCATCGACCACCTCTTCCCGAGCACCGCCTCGCACGGGGAGCAGGCCGGGCTCGGCGCGCTGTTCTGCACCTTCCTCCGGGGCGACCTGGAACGGTTCGGCCAACTCGCCCGCTGCCTGCACCGGCACGGGCTGTCCACCCGACCCGCCGACCTCGGGCTCACCGACGAGCAGTTCGTCGAGGCGGTGGCCTTCGCCCCGCACACCCGGCCCGACCGTTACACGATCCTCGAACACCTGGCGCTGTCCGCCGACGACCTTCGTACCCGGCTGGGAGACTACGTTGACGCCCTTCGTGAGCACCTTGGCTGAGCCGCCCCACCCCACGGTCGCCGACTTTCACCGGGTGAACCGGGGCGGTGGCCTGTTCAGCGAGTCGGTCAGCCAGTGGATCGGCGCGGTCTTCGCGCTCGTCGCCCAGCGTCTCGGGCTCCGGCCGACCGCGCTGACCGTCACCAACCTGCTGCTCGGGCTGGCCACCTCGGTCACCGTGGTCGCGCTCGCCAGCCCGGTCGCCGCCGGGGACGTGCCGGCGCCGGTGGTCGGGCTGGTCGCGCTCTTCGGCTGGCAGATCGCGTACGCCCTGGACTGCGCCGACGGTCAGCTGGCCCGGGTGACCGGGCAGGGCAGCGCGGCCGGCGCCCGGGTCGACGTGCTCTGTGACGTGGCCGCCCAGATCGCCCTGGTGGCGGCGTTGTCCGCGACCGCCGTGGCGCAGCGCCCGTCGACGCCGGTCTGGTTGGTAGCGGCGTTCGCCGGCACCTGGATGGTCAACCTGGTCACCTCGGTGATGCAGTCCGGCCCGAACGCCGCCAGCATGGTCACCTCCACCAGCCTGCCGGTACGCCTGGTCAAGCTGGTCCGCGACTACGGCGCGGTCATCTTCGTGGCCGCCCTGGTCCTGGCCCTCGCCCCGGCGCTCACCCTCTGGGTGATGATCGCCTTCACTGCGGTCAACGGCGGCTTCCTCCTGGCCAGCATCGCCTTCTCCGCCCGCGCCTCCCTCCGCTGACCGCCCAACCCCACCCCCTGACCCACCCCACCCCCTGACCCACCCCGTTGATCATGAGGTTAGCGGCACCTTGAAGATCAAATAGTGCCGCTAACCTCATGATCAACCCGGTTGGTGGTGGGGTTGATTAGGGGTGGGTCAGGGAGGCGTAGACGTCGATGAGGCGTTTGGTGACCACGTCGGGGTGGAAGGTGCGCTCGTAGCGGTTGCGGGCGGAACTGGACAGGGCGGCGGCTCCGGCGGCGGCTATCGGCAGCGCGGCGGCCAGCGCGGCCGGGTCCGGCGGCACGACCCAGCCGGCCTCGCCGGCCCGGATCCCGACCGGGAGGCCGGTCTGCGGCTGGGTGACCGCCGGTACGGCCTCGCCGGCCTGCGCAACGGGGGCTGTGGGCCCGCCGGGGCTGGGCGGGGCTGGTGCCGAGGCGGTCACCGCGGGACCGGTGCCGGCGGGTTCGCGGGGGGTGTCCGCGCCGACCAGGTACGGGATGCCGCCGAGCGCGGTGCCGAGCACCGGCCGACCGCTGGCCAGCGCCTCGATGATCACTGTGGGCAGCACGTCGTGCCAGGTGGAGGTGGCCAGCACCACGGCGCTCGCGGTCAGCGCGTCACGGACGCCTGCCCGATCGAGCGGGCCGAGGAACGTCACGTCCGCGCGTTCGGCCGCCGCCGCCTCGACCAGTGGGCGCAGTTCGCCGTCCCCGGCCACCCGCAGCGGGCCCAGCGCGCCGTCCGGGTGCCGGCGCCACGCCTCCAGCAGCAGGCCGAGCCCCTTCTCCGGAGAGAGCCGGCCGAGGAAGAGGAAACCCTGGCCGAGCGGAGCGGGCGTGCCCGGGTCGGGGATTCCGTTCGGTTTCACGACGATTCGCGAATCGGGGATGCCGTAGTCACGCAGATGGTCGGCGACCGCGCTGGTCAGCGCGACGAACCGGTCCACCGACTTCCAGGTGCCGCGGTGCACAGCCAGGGTGGTGGCCATCAGCGCGCTCTGCGCCCGCGACCCCCGGTAGCAGCGGTGCACCACCGCCGGCACGCCCAGTGCCCGACCCCGGCAGTCCTGGCAGATCACGCCGTCCCGGAAGTACAACCCCGAGGAGCAGACCTGTCGGTAGTTGTGCACCGTCTGCACCACCGGCACGCCGTGTTTGTGCGCGGTCCGCACCACCCAGGGCGACAGCAGCGGGTACGGGTTGTGCAGGTGCAGCACGTCCGGGCGCTGCTCGGTGAGCAGCCGACCCAGCTCCTGCTGGGCGCGGGGTGCGTAGATCGGGGAGATCGGCAGCAGCGCCTTCGCCGTCTTCGGCATCGCCGGGATCTCGTCGGAACTGCGCAGGAACGGCAGCACCTCCACCCCGGCGGCGGCGAGTTGGGCGATCTCGGCGTCGACGATGGTGTTCTCACCGGACGGCTGAGCTTCCCGGTACCGGTTGTGCGCCACCACGATTCTCACGGGAAAGAAGGCTACCGTTGGACGATGCCCGAACTACCGGAGGTGGAGGCGCTCGCCGGTTACCTGCGACAGCGCGCGGTGGGCCGGCGGGTCGACCGCCTGGAGGTCGCCGCGATCAGCGCCCTGAAGACGTACGACCCGCCGCCGACCGCCGTCGCGGGCCGGGCGGTGACCGACGCGCGGCGGTACGGCAAGTTCCTTGACGTGGTCTTCGACGGCGGCCTGCACCTGGTGGTCCACCTGGCCCGCGCCGGCTGGCTGCACTACCGGGAGGCGTTCGCCTCGGCCGTTCCGTTGCGACCCGGCAAGGGGCCGATCGCGATCCGGGTGCGCCTCGACGACGGCTCCGGCTTCGACCTGACCGAGGCCGGTACGCAGAAGAAACTCGCCGCCTACCTGGTGACGGATCCGCAGGCGGTGCCCGGGGTGGCCAAGCTCGGGCCGGACGCGCTCTCGGCCGACCTCGCCACCTTCGCCGGTGCGCTGCGCAGCCGCCGGGGCCAGGTCAAGGGGGTCCTCACCGACCAGGCGGTGCTCGGCGGGGTCGGCAACGCGTACTCCGACGAGATCCTGCACACCGCGAAGCTGTCGCCGTTCGCGTTGACCGACCGGCTGACCGACGACCAGATGGCGACCCTGCACGCGGCGACCCGCCGGGTGCTCGGCGACGCGGTGACCCGGTCGCTGGGGCAGCGGGCCGCGGAGTTGAAGGGCGAGAAGCGGTCCGGCCTCAAGGTGCACGCCCGCACCGGGCTGCCCTGCCCGGTCTGCGGAGACACCGTCCGGGAGGTCTCGTTCGCCGACTCCAGCCTCCAGTACTGCCCGACCTGCCAGACCGGCGGCAAGCCCCTTGCTGACCGAAGGTTGTCCCGACTTGTACGGTGAGTCACACCACTCGCTGATTACGCAGCGGAATCGGACGTGCGGTGCGCAACCACCGGTCCGGCGCTCTACCCGGGCCGTCATCCATCGGTATAGTGGCCCGGTCCCCGGCCTGCGAATGGCGTGGGGCCGGCCAGATCCCAGGCGGTAGGTGGCCGCCGCGCAAAGTCCCTCGGGTCGGCAACGGAACGGAACTCGCGTGGGAAACTGGAACGGTGGGCGACCCGGGCGGTCACGGCGAGTGAACGCGGCGGGTCATGCGGGAGGACATGAGTGAGGTGACGACCAGCCTCCAGCGCCCGGTGACCAACGAAGGCCGGAGCAGACTCGTGCGGCACGTCGACAGCTTCGAGATCCAGCCGCCGAACCCGCCATCCCCGAACGGCGTACCCCGATCGGCGTGGGCCCGGGCCCGGCGGCGGGTGTCGCGCTGGCACCGGCCCTACACGGCGATCCTGCTGCTGCTCGACTTCGCCGCGGCGGCCTTCGCCAGCTACACCGCGATCCACACCTTCGACCAGGCCACCGCGGGTTTCCACCAGGCGCAGAACGACCCGACCTGGTTCTACACGGTCGCGTTCCTGCTGCTGCCGCTCGGCTGGCTGGTCATCCTCTGGTTCAACGGCACCTACGACCGACGTTGTCTCGGGCTCGGGCCGGACGAGTTCAAGCGGGTGATCCGGGCCGGGGTTACCGTCTGTGCGGCGGTGTCGTTCCTCGCCTTCGCCACCAAGACCGACCTGTCCCGGTTCACCGTCGGCACGGCGTTGCTGCTGGCGTTGCTGCTGATCCTGCTGGGCCGGATCCTGGCCCGTTTCGTGCTGCACACCGTCCGGCGCAACATCCAGCAGGCGGCGCACCGGATGGTGCTGGTCGGCACCCTGCCGGAATGCCTGGAGGTGTACACGGCGGTCACCCGCACCCCGGCCGCCGGGCTCGTCCCGGTAGCCATCCACATCACCGACGGGTACGCGGCGGCCAAGGGCGTGCAGACCCCGGTTCCGGTGTACGCGGGCCGCGACGTGCTGGCCCTGGTACGCGAGGTGGGCGCGGACACCATCGCGGTCTGCGGCTCGGCCAGCGCTGAGCCCGGTGAGCTACGTCGCCTGGCCTGGCAGTTGGAGGGCTCCGGCGTCGATCTGGTGGTGGCGCCGCAACTGACCGACATCGCCGGCCCCCGGGTGCACATCCGCCCGATCGAGGGCCTGCCGCTGCTGCACGTCGAGGAACCCACCCTCTCCGGGCCGGCCCTGCTGGCCAAGAACATGATGGACCGCGTCGCCGCCGGGCTCGGCCTGCTCGCGCTGATCCCGGTCTTCATCGCGATCGCCATCGCCATCCGGGTCTCCGATCCGGGTCCGGTCTTCTTCCGGCAACCCCGGGTGGGGCACGAGGGGCGCACGTTCCGGGTGTGGAAGTTCCGGACCATGTACGTCGACGCGGAGGACCGGCTGGCCAGCCTGGTCGACCAGAACGAGACCGACGGCATGTTGTTCAAGATGAAGCAGGATCCCCGGGTCTTCCCGGTGGGCCGCTTCCTGCGTGCCTCGTCGCTGGACGAGCTGCCGCAGCTGATCAACGTGCTCAAGGGTGAGATGTCGCTGGTCGGGCCGCGCCCGCTGCCCGCCGACGACGGCGACTTCCTGGGTGATGTGCGACGCCGGCTGCTGGTGCGCCCGGGTATGACCGGGTTGTGGCAGGTGTCCGGCCGCTCCGATCTCTCCTGGGACGAGGCCGTCCGGTTGGACCTGTACTACGTCGACAACTGGTCGCTGGCGTACGACCTGAGCATCCTGTGGCGCACGGTAGGCGTGGTGGTGGCGCGCAAGGGCGCGTACTGACCGGTGCCCACCCCTTTCCCGCAGCGTCCGCAACCAGCAGGATCGTCGACGTGGGTGGCAACATATCCGCCGTGATCGGCGTCTTCTCCCTGGTCAGTGTGCTGGCCGGGGCGCTGTTCGCGGTCGGCCGGCTACGTGGGCGGCGCGGCATCGCCACGCCCGGACAACGGGCCACCTACGAGGTGCTGCACACCGCCGGGCTGGCGGCCGAGCCGCTGCGGGCCGGGCTGAACCCGGCCGGCGCGGCAAAGGCCGCCCGCCACCTGCGCACCCTGGTCGGCGCGGAAGGGCTGGCGTTGACCGACACCGACGACCTGCTCGCGCTCGACGGACGCGGCGCGCACCACCGGGAGCAGCTGCGGACCGCCGCCCGGCGGGTGATCGCGTCCGAGCGTTCCACCGTGCTGGGCGAGGCGGAGCTGACCTGCGACCGGATCGACTGCCCGGTCCGGGGCGCGGTGGTGGCCCCGCTCGGTGGGGCGTCCGGCCGGATCACCGGCGCGCTGGTCGCCGTCACCGACGGCGCTCCGGCACCCGGGCTGGTCCAGGCCACCCTGGAGACCGCCCACTGGGCCGGCAGCCAACTGGCCCTGGCGGAGCTGGACTCGTCCCGGGAGCGGTTGGCCCGGGCCGAGGTACGCGCCCTGCGCGCGCAGATCAGCCCGCACTTCATCTACAACGCGCTGACCGCGATCGGTTCCTTCGTCCGCACCGATCCGGAGCGGGCCCGGGAGCTGATCCTGGAGTTTGCCGAGTTCACCCGGTACTCGTTCCGGGCGCACGGCGAGTTCACCACGCTGGCTGAGGAGCTGCGCTCGATCGACCGCTACCTGACCATCGAGCGGGCCAGGTTCGGTGACCGGCTTCAGGTGCGGCTCCAGATCGCCCCCGAGGTGCTGCCGGTGACCCTGCCGTTCCTGTGCCTGCAACCACTTGTCGAGAACGCGGTCCGCCACGGGTTGTCGCGCAAGCCGGGCACGGGCATGGTGAGCATCGAGGCTCGGGATGCGGGCGCTGAATGCCACATAACGGTGGAGGACGACGGAGTGGGGATGGATCCGGCCACGCTGACCGCGGGAATCGCCGAGCTGGCCGGATCGACCGGCGACCCGGGGGACGATCCGGGCCAGCACGTCGGGTTGTCGAACGTCGACGAGCGCCTGCGCTCGGTCTTCGGTGACGGCTTCGGCCTGGTCGTCGAGACCGGTGTCGGCTCGGGTACGAAGGTGAGCATGCGGGTGCCGAAGTTCCACCCCGGCGTACGGGCGGGTTCGTGACCGGCTCCGGCCCGACCGCCGCCACCGGCTTCCTGCGGGTGCTGGCGGTCGACGACGAGCCACCGGCGCTGGACGAGCTGGCGTACCACCTGCGGGCCGATCCCCGGGTGGCCCGGCTGTACACGGCCGGCGACGCCACCGAGGCGCTGCGGGTGCTCCGCGACGACGACGTGGACGTGGTCTTCCTGGACATCCGGATGCCCGGTCTGGACGGCATGGAGCTGGCCCGGGTGCTGCGCCGCTTCGCCCACCCTCCGGCGATCGTCTTCGTCACCGCGTACGACGACGGTGCCGCGGACGCCTTCGACGTGGGCGCCACCGACTACGTGCGCAAGCCGGTACGCGCCGAGCGGCTGGCCGAGGCGCTGCGCCGGGTGGTCGGCTCGCGGGTGGTGCCCACCCATCCCGCCGCGCTGGCCCGGGCCGAGGAGGATCCCACCATCCCGGTCGAGCTGGCCGGCACCACCCGGATGCTGCCCCGGTCCGCCGTGCGGTGGGTCGAGGCACAGGGCGACTACGCCCGGCTGCACACGGCGGACGGGTCACACCTGGTGCGGGTGTCGCTGGCCACGCTCGCCGAACGGTGGGCCGACGCCGGGTTCGTCCGGATCCACCGGTCGTACCTGGTGCAGCTCCGGCTTATCGCCGAACTCCGTCTGGTCAACTCCGGCTACGTGGTGGTCATCGACGGTACTGAGCTGCCGGTGAGCCGCCGGCACACCCGGGAGCTGAAGGACAAGCTGGTCCGGGCCGCCAAGCAGGAGTGGAGCCGCTGATCGGCGGGGTTGTCCACCGCGTTGTCCACAGGCCCGACTCGTTGTCCACACCGTTGTCCACAGGCCGCTTGACAATCCCGCCGGGCGGACGAGACTGCCGGGATGGCCGCCGAGGATGCACTGCCGGCACCCCGCCGACCCGATCCGCCCGGAACCGTAGACGAGGGCGTCGGGTCCGGGCCGCCCGCGCGTACCCGGGTGGTGTTGGCCGAGGTCTCCCGCCGGCCGCACTGGCCAGCGGGTACCCACACCGAGCTGACCCAGCAGACCCGGGTCGGTGAGGCGCTCGTCCGCGGTCTGGTCCGCGCTCAACTGGCCCTGGCGCTGCAACTGTCGGCGGTGGTGATGGTCGGGCTGGGCGGGCTGCCCTGGCTGTTCGCCATCGCCCCCTCGGTCGGCCGGATGACCGTGCTCGGCGTCAACCTGCCATGGCTGCTGCTCGGGGTGCTCTCCTTCCCGTTCCTGGTGGCCGTCGGCTGGACGTACGTCCGGCTGGCCGAGCGCAACGAGCAGGACTTCACCGACCTGGTCCAGCGGCCGGAGCGCTGACGTGGGCAACGACCTCGTCGTACCGGCGATCGTGGCGGTCACCCTGGTCACCGTCGCCATCGGCTTCTACGGGCTACGGCTGGCCCGCACCACCTCCGACTTCCTGGTCGCCTCCCGGGTGGTCAGCCCCACCTGGAACGCAGCCGCGATCGGCGGCGAGTACCTGTCGGCGGCGAGTTTCCTCGGCGTCGCCGGGCTGATCCTCAAGTACGGCGTGGACGTGCTCTGGTACCCGGTCGGGTTCGCCGCCGGATACCTGGCCCTGCTGCTGTTCGTGGCCGCACCGCTGCGCCGGTCCGGCGCGTTCACCCTGCCCGACTTCTGCGAGCTGCGGCTCGGGTCCCGCCGGCTACGCACGCTGGCCACCATCTTCGTGATCTTCATCGGCTGGCTCTACCTGGTGCCGCAGCTTCAGGGCGCCGGCCTGACGCTGGCCACGCTGGCCGGCTCGCCGTACCCGGTCGGCGCGCTGGTGGTGGCCGCCGTCGTGACCGCGAACGTGGCCCTGGGCGGGATGCGGGCGGTCACCTTCGTGCAGGCGTTCCAGTACTGGCTCAAGCTGACCGCGCTCGCCGTACCGGCGATCTTCCTGGCCCTCCAGTGGCAGGCCGACGGCCGTCCGGCGGTGACCCCGCCGGACGGGGCCACGTTCCGGACGGCAACCACCGTCGTGGTCGAGCAGCAGGCCGTGCTCACCCTCGCCGACGGCCAGACCCTGGAGGTACGCCCCGGCGACGAGCTGAGCTTCGCCGAGGGCGAACCGGTGCCGGAGGTCTCCGGGGTGGCCAACGGGGCCACCGACTGGCTGCTGCCCAGTGACGCCGGTTCCGACGACCGGGGACTGTTCGGCACGTACTCGCTGATCCTGGCCACCTTCCTGGGCACCATGGGGCTGCCGCACGTTCTGGTGCGCTTCTACACCAATCCCGACGGGGCCGCCGCCCGCCGGACCACCCTGGTGGTGCTGGCCCTGGTCGGCGTCTTCTACCTGCTGCCCACCATCTACGGCGTGCTGGGCCGGATCTACACACCGCAACTGCTGATCACCGGCCAGACCGATGCGGTGGTGGTGCTGCTGCCCGAGGCGGCACTCGGTGCCGGGACCACCGGTCGCCTACTGGCCGCGCTGGTCGCCGCCGGGGCGTTCGCGGCCTTCCTGTCCACCTCGTCCGGGCTGCTCACCAGCGTCGCCGGGGTGATCTCCACCGATGTGCTCGGTCGAGGCTCGGTGCGCGGCTTCCGGCTGGCGACAGTGATCGCCGGGGTGGTGCCGACGGTCCTCGCCCTCAACGTCTCCGGCCTGGACGTCTCGCAGGTGGTGGGCCTGGCGTTCGCGGTCGCCGCGTCCAGCTTCTGCCCGCTGCTGGTGCTCGGCATCTGGTGGCGGGGCCTCACCGACGCGGGCGCCGCCGCCGGAATTCTCGTCGGCGGCGGCGCCGCCGTGACCTCGGTCCTGATCACCGTCCTCGGCCCGGCCATGACCGGCTGGCCGGCCACCCTGATCGCCCAGCCGGCCGCCTGGACGGTGCCGCTGGCCTTCACGGTGATGATCGCGGTCTCGCTGGCCACCCGCCGCCGCGCCCCGGCCGACATCGGCCGCACCATGCTCCGCCTGCACGCCCCCGACGCCCTCCGCTCGTGAGGAAGCGTCCTTCCGGCCCCGACTCCCACGCTGGTCCGACTCGGGGATGAGCTGCGGATCCTCCTCCGGTCGGGCGGCGGGTTGGTCGGCACGGGATACGGTCGGGCGCATGACTGGTGAGCACCCGGCGCTGGCGCTACGCGGCCTGGCCAAGAGCTTCGACGGCAAGGTCGCGGTGGCCGGCGTGGATCTCGACGTCCCGGCTGGCTCGTTCTACGGGCTGCTCGGCCCGAACGGCGCCGGCAAGACCACCACCCTGTCCATGGCGGTCGGGCTGCTCCGGCCTGACGCCGGAGGCGCCTGGGTGCTGGGCCACGACGTGTGGGCCGACCCGGTCACCGCGAAGCAGCTGCTCGGCGTCATGCCGGACGGGGTACGCCTGTTCGACCGGCTCAGCGGGGCCGAGCTGCTCGCGTACCACGGCCTGCTGCGCGGCATGGACCCGGCCGTGGTCGACCAGCGGGCGGCCGAGCTGCTCGACGTGCTGGCCCTCGCCGACGCCGGTCGGACGCTTGTGGTCGACTACTCCGCCGGCATGAAGAAGAAGATCGGGCTGGCCTGTGCGTTGTTGCACGGGCCCCGGCTGCTCGTGCTGGACGAACCATTCGAGGCGGTCGACCCGGTCTCGGCGGCGCTGATCCGGGACATCCTCAAGCGGTACGTGGCCGGCGGCGGGACGGTGGTCTTCTCCAGCCACGTCATGGAGGTCGTGCAACGGCTCTGCTCACACGTGGCGATCCTCGCCGGTGGGACCATCAAGCGGGTCGGCACCCTGGAGCAGGTCCGCGGCGACCGTTCGCTGGAAGACGTCTTCGTCGAGGTGGTCGGCGGGCGTACCGCCACCGGTGAGGAGCTGGCGTGGCTGTCCCGGTGACCGCACCGGCGAACCGGGTGCGGCCGGTCTCGGCGCGTCACTTCGTCCGACTCAAGCTGCGGGTGATGGGCAACAACTTCCGCGGTCAGGGCTGGCGGGTGGCGCTGTTCCTGGTCGGCTCGCTGATCGGGCTCTGGTTCGCGGTCGGCGCCTTCTTCGGCCTGGCGGCTCCCGGGCTGGCCGGCGACGACCGGTACGCCCTGCTGGTCGCCGCGTTCGCCGGTGGGCTGACGGTGCTCGGTTGGCTGCTGCTGCCGCTGGTCTTCTTCGGCGTCGACGAGACACTCGACCCGGCCCGGTTCGCGCTGCTGCCGCTGTCCCGACGCACCCTGGTGACCGGGCTGTTCGCGGCGGCGCTGGTGAGCGTACCCACGGTCGCCATGCTGCTGGCCCTCTCGGGTCTTGTGGTCACCGCCGGGGTGTTCGGCGGTTGGTCGGCCGCCCTGGTCACCGCCGTCGGGGTGGTCTGCGGGCTGCTCCTCTGCGTGGCCGGTGCCCGAGCGGTGACCAGCGCATTCGCCTCGATGCTGCGCTCCCGCCGGGTACGCGACCTGGCGGCCGTCCTGCTCGCGGTGCTCGCCGCGTCGCTCGGCCCGTTGCAGCTCGCCGGCGTGGCGGCGATCCAGGACACCGACTGGGACCGGCTCACCGGCGTGGCGACGGTGATCGGCTGGACCCCCTTCGGTGCCCCTTGGACGGCGGGCATCGACGTGGCGCAGGGCCGCGCCTGGGCCGCACCCGTGAAGCTGCTGATCACCGTGGTGACGATCGTCGCGCTGCTGGCCTGGTGGTCACGCTCGCTGGAGTCGGCGATGGTGGGCGCGGCGACCGCCGGACCCACCCGGGCACGGCCCGGAGTGACCGGCGGCGTGGTGACCCAGCTCTTTCCCCGGGCCGCCGGCTGGCTGCGTCGGGATCGCTTCGGTGCCCTGGTCGCCCGGGAGGCCCGCTACTGGTGGCGGGACGCCCGACGACGCGCCAACCTGATCACGATCGCGGTGGTCGGTCTCTTCGTGCCGGTAATGGTCAACTTTGGTGGGCAGGGCTTCACGATCGACAGCGACCAGGGCTTCAGCGCTGCGGGGGACTCCTCGCCGGTGCTGGTCAGCCTCTCCATGCTCTTCGTCGGGCTGCTCGCCGCCGTGACCCTGGCGAACCAGTTCGGCTTCGACGGCAGCGCGTACGCGGCAAACGTGGTGGCCGGCGTACCGGGTCGGCTGGAGTTGCGCGCCCGGATCACCGCGTTCTCGCTCTACGTGCTGCCGATGCTGGCGGTGGTCGCCGTGGTGATCGCGCTGGTGCTCGGCGAACCGACGTGGATCGGATTCATGGCGGGTGCGCTGGTCGCCACCTACGGTGCCGGGCTGGCGGTCAACTCGTTCGTCTCCGTGCTGGGCGCGTACTCGCTGCCGGAGACGAGCAACCCGTTCGCGATGAACAGCGGGGCCGGGGTGGTGAAGGGGATGCTGACGCTGCTGGCCATGGTGGCCACCAGCGCGCTCGCCGCACCGATGGTGCTCGCCGCGGCACTGCTCGGCGACGCCTGGCTCTGGCTCGGCCTGCCGTTGGGCGTGGCCTACGGCGTCGGCGCGGCGCTGCTCGGCGCGTACCTGGCCGGCGACGTGCTGGACCGCCGCCAACCCGAACTGCTCGCCCTGGTCACCCCGCGCCGCTGACCGCCGGCTGCTGGACCGTCGCTGACCGCCGCTGACCGTCGCGCAAGATGCGGCATGTCGCGGCATCCCTACCGGGAGATACCCCAACATGCCGCATCTCGTGAGCGGTAGCCGAGGCCGAGAACCGGGCAGACGGGTCACAATGTTTCACGTGAATCATGAGCCGGGTGCCCGGATCCATCACACCGACCCGTTCGCCGCGCCGGCCGACCAACGGTCGCCCGTACGCCGGCTGCGGGGCCGGCTCGCCGCGCCGGTGACCCTCTGGACGGCGCCCGGACCGGCCGGGCTGACGGTGTCATCGACCCTGGTCGCCGAGGGCGAGCCGGGCCGGCTGCTCGGACTGGTCGACGCCGAGTCGGAGCTGTGGGCGGCGGTCGAGGAGACGGGCCGGTTCGCCGTGACCCCGCTCGGCCCACCACACCGACAGCTTGCCGACCGGTTCGCCGGTATGTTCCCGTCACCGGGTGGCCTCTTCGCCACCGGCACCTGGCTCGACACGCCGTACGGTCCGGTGCCGGGCGACGCGGGTGGCTGGGCCGGTTGCCGCCTCGACGGTAACCGGGAGTACGGCTGGAGCCTGCTGGTGGAGGCGACCATCGAGCGCGTGGAGCTGGCCGACGACGCCGAGCCGCTGCTGCACCACCGGGGTCGCTACCGGGAACTGGCCTGACCGTTGCGACGGACCGACCACCCGCTCCTTTAGGCTGACCAGTCATGAAGGTTGAGCAGCGCTTCGGTCCCGGTCATCGGATCCTGGTCACCGGCGGCGCCGGTTTCGTTCCGTCGCACCTGGTGGATTCCCTGATCGAACGCGGCTGCACAGTCGTCGCTCTCGACAACTTCGTCACCGGGTCCAAGGAAAACGTCGCGCACCTGCTCGACACGCCGAACTTCACCCTGGTGGAAGCCGACATCGCCGACGGCCTGCCCAGCCATCCGGCGTTGGCGGAACGCTTCGACGCGATCCTGCACATGGCCTCACCGGCCAGCCCGACCGACTTCGAGAAGCTGCCGGTGGAGATCCTTCGGGTCGGCTCGGTGGCCACCCTGCACCTGCTGGAGCGGGCCGCCGCCGACGGCGCCCGGTTCCTGATGGCCTCCACCTCCGAGGCGTACGGCGACCCGAAGGAGCACCCGCAGCGGGAGACGTACTGGGGCAACGTCAACCCGATCGGCATTCGCAGCGTCTACGACGAGGCGAAGCGGTTCTCGGAGGCCGCGACGATGGCGTACCGCCGCAGTCGCGGCGTGGACACCGCGATCGTGCGGATCTTCAACACCTACGGGCCGAGGATGCGGCCGGACGACGGACGGGCCATCCCGACCTTCATCTCTCAGGCGCTGCGCAACGAGCCGATCACCGTGCACGGCACCGGCAACCAGACGCGTTCCATCTGCTACGTCGCCGACCTGGTCCGGGGCATCCTGCTGCTGCTGGACTCGACCGAGAGCGGGCCGGTGAACTGTGGCACCGAGCACGAGATGAGCATGCGGGAGCTGGCCGAGACGATCGTGTCGCTCTGTGGCAGCCGATCCGAGGTGACTTACGTCACGCGCAGTGCCGACGACCCGGAAATGCGCCGTCCGGACCTCACCCTCGCCCGCGAAGCACTCGGCTACGAGCCCACCGTCGCACCCGAGGAGGGACTGCGGCGCACCATCGACCACTTCCGCCAGCGGCTGGGGTAGTCGCCACCGACGGCGCACCGCTCGGTAGGGGCGGGACTGGCTCGTGCTGCGTACATTGAGTTACATGTCAGCAGCCATTCCCGCCGCGCTACCGGCCCTCCACCTGCACCGCAGCGCCGGCCGGGCAGCGGTGCCAGGCCCGGGACGCGGAAGCCGGGCCAACCCGCCGGCCGACACCCGGTGGCACCCGGCGTACGACGATGAGCCGAGCCCGGCCGGCGGCGCGGGAGGACCACGCGGTCCGCTGGGTCCGGGCGGGCCCGGCGGTCCGTCACCGCGGCGGCGACCGCACTGGCGTCGCATCGCGCTGGTGGCCGGGGTCGCCGTGCTGGTGCTGGCCCTGATCGGCGGCGCGGGAGCCTGGTTCTACGCCCGCAGCCTCGACAACAACATGGCTCGGACCGACCCGTTCTCGGAGATCACCGGTGACCGACCGCCCAAGGCGGTCAACGGCGCGTTGAACATCCTGATGGTGGGCACCGACTCGCGGGATCCGGACGCGCCGATGGACCGGGCCGGCGAGTGGCGGGCCGACACGATCATCGTCATGCACATCCCCGCCGACCACAAGCAGGCGTACCTCGTCTCCATCCCACGGGACCTGTACGTGCCGATTCCGGAGAGCGCCGGCGCCGGATGTGAGACGGGCCAACGACGCAAGATCAACGCCGCGTTCGCGTTCGGTGGACTGCCCCTGGCGGTACGTACGGTCGAGTGCTTCACCGACGTGCACATCGATCACGTGATGGCCATCGACTTCGCCGGGTTCAAGCAGGTCACCGACGCCCTCGGCGGGGTGGACCTGGAGGTGGAGCGGACCATCACCTCAATCCACAAGCCGTACCGGAAGTTCACCAAGGGCACCAACCACATGAACGGCAGCGAGGCCCTGGACTGGATCCGCCAGCGCAAGCAGTTCCCGGACGGCGACTTCGCGCGGATGCGGCATCAGCAGGATTTCCTGCGGGCGCTGATGGACAAGGCGGCCAGCACGGGCACGCTGACCAACCCGAAGAAGCTCAACGCCTTCCTCCAGTCGGTCACCGAAGCGGTCACCGTCGACCAGGGCTTCTCGCTCACCGACATGGCGGTGCAGTTCCGCAACCTGCGGGGCGAGAACCTGACCTTCGTCACCAGCCCGCACCTGGGCAGCCAGACCATCAACGGCGAGTCGGTGGTCGTCTCCGACCGGGAGAAGGCGCTGACCATGTACCGGGCGATGGCTGCGGACACGATGGCCGACTGGATGCAGGCCAACAAGCAGCCGACCAACGGCAACGGCTGAGCACCAGCGACCACCGGAACGGCCGATCGTCCACTTGGTTGTGGACGATCGGCCATTACAGCAGGATGACGCGGCGGAGAACGTGAACTGGACAGCACCCGAACTCGCCAGCACGGGAATGCGAACGTAAAGTGTTCCCGCCCCCTTCTGCGTACACGAGCTGGAGCACGCATGCCGGTTCACAGCCCCTCTCTGCTTGAGCCGCCGCGCACGTCCGCTGCCCCACCGACTCTCAAGAACGACGGTCCCGGCAAGTCCGGCAAGAAGCGCACCCGGCGCAGGGATCCACTCTGGGCCCGGCTCACCGTGATCTTCGGCGCCGCGCTGATGATGACCAGCGGTGTGGCCATCGTCGGCAGCAAGGCGCTGATCAGTCAGGCCACCGGCAGCATTTCCCAGCGCAACCTGCTCGGTGACGCCAGTAAGACCTCCGCGGAGGGTGGGGCCGATCTCAAGGGCCCGATCGACATGCTGTTGCTGGGGGTAGACGCCCGGGAGCGGTGGGCGGCGGACGACGTACGCGCGGACAGCATCATCGTGCTGCACATCCCGGCCACCCACGACCAGGCGTACCTGATCTCGATCCCGCGGGACACCGAGGCGCGGATCCCGGCGTTCGAGAAGACCGGTTACCCGGGCGGCGTCGGCAAGATCAACGGGGCGTTCCAGGCCGGCGCCCAGAACGGCGGCGGCTGGGAGGGCGGCGCCCAGTTGATGGCGCAGACCATCAAGGGCATGACCGGGGTCAGCTTCGACGGTGCGGCGATCATCAACTTCGGCGGCTTCAAGAACGTCATCGACGCCCTCGGCTCGGTGCGCATCTGCCCGAAGCAGGAGGTCACCTCGATCCACATGTCGTACGTCGACGGCAAGCCGATGTGGAACGCGGACGCCAAGAAGACCGGCAAGTCGCGTACCCCGGTGGTGCACAAGAAGGGCTGCCAGGAGATGGAGGGCTGGGCGGCCCTGGACTTCTCCCGCCAGCGGTACGGTCTCAAGAACAGCGACTACGACCGCCAGCAGAACCAGCAGCAGCTGATCAAGGCAATGGCCAAGAAGGCCACCCAGAACGGGAGCCTGACCAACCCGGTGAAGCTGAACGCGCTGATCAAGGCGGCCGGTAAGGCGTTCATCCTGGACACCGGTGGCGTGCCGGTGGAGGATTTCGTCTTCACCATGCGCGGGGTGACCGGCAACGAACTGATCATGCTGAAGACCAACGGCGGCACGTACAACGCCAAGGGCAACGGCACCGAGGCGCTCAGCGAGCAGACGCTGGACATGTTCCAGGCGGTCCGGAAGGACAAGCTCGCCGAGTTCGTCTTCTACAACCCCGAGGTGATCTCCTCACGGAAGTGACGGCGGGGCAGCGCGATAGCCGAAACCACCGTCACTCTTCGTGACACTTCCGTAGCCTGATGTGAGTCGGATTCACATCAGGCTACGGGGAGGGACGTCACGGCCAGGAGGCGGCGTACCAACCGAGAGCGGGCACCGGGCGCGCGTACCCGGCGACCGCGGTGGCCTCGCGTACTGCTCGGTATCGGGCTGGCGGCGATGCTGCTGGCCACGATCGCGGTGATCGGACTCCGGACGCTCACCGACCGGTACGAGAGCACCATGACCCGGGCGGAGCTGCTCGACCCGAGCGCCCGCGCCGACCGTACCGACCTGGACGGCCCGCTCAACTACCTGCTCGTCGGCTCGGACCGCCGGCCCGGAGACGCCGGCTCCGAGCAACGCACTGACACCATCCTGATCGTGCACGTGCCGCCCGGACTACGCGAGGGCTATCTGGTCTCCGTGCCGCGCGACCTGCTGGTGACGATCCCGCCGGGAGGCGGCTACCCCGGCGGTGAGGACAGGATCAATACGGCGTACGAGTACGGTGGCGGCGGCCAGCCCGGTGCGCACCTGCTCTCGGCCACCCTGACCCGGCTCACCGGCATCCGCTTCGACGGCGCCGCACTCGTCGACTTCGCCGGTCTCCGGAACGTGATCGACCTGCTCGGCGGGGTCGACATGTGCGTACGCGACGAGGTGAAGTCGATCCACACCGACCGGGTCTTCCGTCCCGGCTGCCAGCGGATGGACGGCGAACAGGCGCTGGACTACGTGCGCCAGCGCTACGATCTGCCGGGCGGCGACTACGACCGGCAGACCCACCAGCAACAGTTGTTGGGGGCGATGCTGGCACAGGCCGGTGAGACCCGACTCCGTACCGACCCGGTACGGCTGCACCGGCTGATCGGGGCCGTGGGCGGCTCCCTGACCCTGGACACCAACGGCGTGCCGGTGGAGGACCTGCTGCTCGCGCTGCACGGACTGGCCACCGACGGACTACGGGGCGTGCAGGTACCGTCTCACCCCCAGATGATCGACCAGGTGTCCTACGTCCGGCTCGACGACGAAGGTGACGGGCTGTTCGAGGCGGTGCGCGGCAGCCGGATGTCGGAGTGGGCCGGTGCGCATCCGCGCTGGGTGACCCGGCTCTGACCCGCCCGATGACCGGGCCCGCCGGGCGCAACGCCGTCCGTCGCGGGCCGCCACCCCACGAGGTTCTAGGCTTGGTACCCGTGTTCGGACCTCAGATACCCACCGTGACCGTTCCCGAGATCAACGATCAGACGTACCTGCTCGACGTCCGGGAGGACGACGAGTGGAGCGCCGGTCACGCCCCGGGCGCCCACCACCTGCCGATGATGGAACTACCGGCCCGGCTGGCCGAGGTGCCGACCGACCGGGACGTGGCCGTCATCTGCCGCTCCGGCGGTCGCTCCGCTCAGGTCGTCGCGTATCTGCTGCGTAACGGCTGGGAGCAGGTGAGCAACGTCGCCGGCGGGATGGGCGACTGGGCGGCGGCCGGTCGACCGGTGGTCGGCTCGGACGGGCAGCCGGGCCGGGTGCTGTAGGACGCGAGCCGTGGACGGACCCCTCGTCTTCGCCCACCGTGGCGCCTCGTACGACCTGCCCGAGCACACCCTCGCCGCCTATCTGCGCGCTCTCGACGAGGGTGCCGACGGGCTGGAGTGCGACGTCCGGTTGACCCGCGACGGGCACCTCGTCTGCGTACACGACCGGCGGCTGGACCGGACCAGCAACGGCCGGGGTCTGGTCAGCGCCCGGACGCTCGCCGAGTTGGAGCAGTTGGATTTCGGTTCCTGGCATCCCGGAGGGGTGCCGGCCAACGGCGACGAGGTGCTCGACGACTCGCACACCCGACTGCTCACCCTCGAACGGCTGCTGGCGGCGGTGCTGGCCGCCGGCCGGCCCGTCCGGCTGCTGGTGGAGACCAAACATCCGTCCCGCTACGGCGGCAACGTGGAGCGGCGGCTGGTCGCGCTGCTGCGCCGGTACGGTCTGGCCGACCCGCACCCGGACGCACTCGTACGGGTCACCGTGATGTCGTTCTCCCCGCTGGCGGTACGCCGGATCCGGGCACTGGCCCCCGCGCTACCGACCGTGCTCCTGCTGGAGGTGCTGCCTCGCTGGTTGCCCATGGGTCGGCTGCCGTTCGGTGCCGACATCGCCGGACCGGGGATCGCGCTGGTCCGCGCCCGCCCCGCCCTGGTGCCGGCGCTGCGGGCAGCCGGCAACCAGGTCTATGTCTGGACCGTGAACGAGCCGGCCGACCTCGACCTCGTGCTGGCGGCGGGGGTGGACGGCGTGATCACCGACCGCCCGGCGCGGACTCTCGCCCGGTTGCACAGGTAGTCAGAGCCTGAGGCCGCTCGGGGGTGCCCGGGAACGCGGACGGCAGGCACACTCGGGGTCATGCCGGACCGCACCGACTACTCCGCTCTCATCGCCGGGCACACCGCCGTCATCGAGATGATCAATTCCGGTGACGCGGGTCTACCGGTGCTGACCCAGCTGCTCCGGGTGGCCCAGCCGGCGCTCGGTGCCGCCGGGATGGCGTTCGTGGAGTTCGCGCCCAGCGGCGGCCGGGTGATAGCCGCCACCGGTGCCGCTGAGTGGACCGTCGGCCGGCCGCTGCCGGCCAACGATCCGGTCACCATCTGCCTGCTCGCCGGCCCCCGGGTGCAGTGCGTACGAACCGACCAGTTCAGCAACTCGCTGACCAGCGAGCTGGCCCAGCGCGGCCTGCGGCGGATGGTCGTCTCCCGGGCCGAGATCGGTGGCCACACCGTCGGCAGTCTGCACGCCCTCTACCTCGCTGGCGACGAGGAACCCACCGCCGAGCACTGCGGCGTGGTCGGTTACCTGGGCTCCTGCATCGCTCACATGTACGGCGACCAGAGCGGCCTGCCGGTGCACGGCGACGGTCCGGTGGTCGCGGCGCTCGCCGACGGGCTGGCCGTGGTGGACCGGGACGCCAAGGTGCGGCTCTGGAATCCGGCCGCCGCGCAGGTGACCGGTCGGTCCCCCGGGGAGGCGATCAACCAGCCGCTGCCCTTCCCGCTCCCGCCGTCCGGGCAGGTCCTCGATCATCGCCTGCCGAGCGGGCGCTGGCTGCGGATCACCTCGGGTGAGTTGCCGGGCCCCGGCGCCCTGCGGGTGGTCACCTTCCGGGACACCACCGACCAGCAGCGGCACGACCACGAGCGAGATCTCTTCGTCGCGGTCACCAGCCACGAGTTGCGTACCCCGGTCACGGTCATCAAGGGCTACGCGGACACCCTCACCGACCACTGGGAGTCGCTGAGCGAGACCGACCGGCGGCAGGCCGCCCGGGTCATCGGCCAGCGGGCCAACGAACTGGCCCGGCTGCTCGACCGGCTGCTCGCCTCCGCGGCCGAGGCGTGGCCGGGCGACGGACCGCCGGCACCCTTCGACCTCACCGAGACGCTCCGGGTCGCGATCGCCGACCTGCCCACGGACCTGCGTCGGCGGATCACCCTTGAGGTGCCGGCCGAGCTGCCCAGGGCGATCGGCCATCGGCAGAGCCTGGCCACCGTGCTCACCGAACTCGTCACCAACGCCGGCAAGTACTCCCCACCCGACTCCCCGATCGACGTCGCCGCCGGTGCCGACGGCCAGACCGTCTGCTTCCGGGTCAGTGACCGGGGCATCGGCGTACGCCCGGAGCACGTGGAACGGGCCTTCGACCGGTTCTGGCAGGGCGACTCCGGCGACCGGCGTCGCTATCCCGGCACCGGGCTCGGCCTCTATCTCGTGCGCCGGATCGTTGAACAACAGAATGGGTGGGTATTCCTTCGTCCGAGAAGTGGTGGGGGTACGGTCGCAGAGGTGCGGCTGCCCCGCAGGTGACAGTGGGGGTCACGGGGCGAAAGAGGGGCAGAGGTGGCGACGACAGCTGTCGAACGCGCGTGGTGCGTGGTGGTGCCGCACCACGCCAGTGGGGCGCGGATCGCCCGGCACCGGCTCGCCGCCGAGCTGGCCGGCAGCGTCTCCCCGGCGATGCTGGCGGATCTGGTAGCGGTCCTGGCCGAGCTGGTGGGTAACGCGGTCCGGCATGCCGACCCGCTGCCGGGCGGCGTGGTCCGGGTCGCCTGGCGGCTGCGCCACGCGCCCGACGGGCCGCAGCTCCGGCTGCGGGTCACCGACGGCGGCGCGTCGGGTGCCCCGCGAATCCGTCCGCCGGACCCGGACGCGGCCGACGGCCGGGGTCTGCACATCGTCTCCGGCCTGGCGACCAGTTGGGGCGTGGAGCGCGACGGTCTCGGTCAGAGCGTCTGGGCCGACTTCGAACCGGTCGTCGACCAGCCGGCCTTGGTGACCTCCGGCTGAGCCGGTCGGTCGACCGTTGTCGGGTCCGGCCCCACCCTCCACCGGAGGGCTCCGGCGCCTGTGTCACCCGCTAGGCTGTGTCGCCGTGAGCAAGCGTCGAAAGAACCAGCGGGCCGCCGCTGCGACCGGCAAGCGGGAACGGGTCCGGGACGTCTTCGTGCCCCGGCCCTTCGAGGGGCTGGTCGACGAGCCCGAGTGGATCGCCCTGCGGGAGCTGGTGCCAGCCGCTTCCGCGCCGCTGCGGCTCGCCCCGGCGCTCGTCGAGGAGCACGGCGACCGGCCGGTGACGCTGGCCACCGTACTGCCGATGGCCGCCCCCGCGATGAGCCGGGACGACGGCCACATCTTCATCGGGCTCCAGCGTCATCTCCAGTCCGGTGACGTCTCCCGTGACCTGGCCGAGTCGCTGCTCTGCGCACTGCGTACCGCCCCCGGCGCCCAGGTCGCGGTGCCGCCGCTGCCCGGCCCCGGTCCCCGGTTGCAGGACATCCTGGTCGACGGGCCGTTGGAGATCAGCCTGCACGAGGGGTTCGAGTTCTGGCTGGCCCCGGAAGCCGCCGAGGACCCGACCGTGCGGGCTTCCCTGGAGCGGGCCAACGCGGCGATCTATCCCACGGTGCGACTGACCGCCGCGCGTGCCGCGTACTGGTGCCAGGTGACGGACAAGGCCCACGTCCGCTGGGTGCTGCCCGAGGCCGAGGAGGCCGCCCTGGACGCGCTGGCCCGGCTCGGCGCGGCCGGCTCGCTGACCCTCGGCGACCAGACCCGGTTCGCCGGCATGTTCCGGGCCCACGGGCGGCTGGTGCCGGTCTGGGACCTGCCCGAGGCGATCCCGGCCGGTGACTGGGAGCAGCCGGTCGCCGACTTCGCCAAGCGGTACGCCGACGCCCTGGCCGAGACCGGCCCGCTCGACGCCGACGCCCGCAGGTCCCGCCAGGGGCTGCTCGGCCGTCAGCTCACCCTGCGCTGACCGCAACCCGGGCTGCTGATTCGCCCGCCGGGCACCTGCTCCACCCGGCCGTCAGGAGGGTGCCCTGCCCTGCTCCCGCAGCAGTGGGCAGGACATGCAGCGGGGGCCGCCGCGCCCCGAGCCCAGCTCCGAGCCGGCAATCGGAATGAGTTCGATGCCGGCCCGCTCCAACTGGGCGTTGGTCTCGACGTTGCGCTCGTAGCCGACGCAGAGTCGGGGCGCGAGCGCCAAGGTGTTGTTGCCGTCGTCCCACTGCTCCCGCTCGGCGGTCACCGGGTCGAGCCCGGTGTCGATCACCCGTAGCCGGTCCAGGTCCATCGCGTCGGCGGCGGCCCGCAGGAACGGCGCCGGCCCGTCGACCCGCGGGTCCGCACCGTCGGCACCGGCGATGACGGTGTACGCCGACAGGCTGCTGGCCACGTTCGGGTACATCAGCACCGCGTCGACGTCGACCATCGTGCAGATCGTGTCCAGGTGCATGGTGGCCCGTTCCTGGGCGATCGGCACGACGAGGATGGTGTGCGCCAGCCCGGCCGCGAAGACCCGACGCGCGAGACGCTCGGCACCGGCGGGTGTGGTCCGCTCGCCGACACCGACGGCCAGCACGCCGGGTGCCAGCAGCAGCACGTCCCCACCTTCCAGGGGCTCCAGGCCCGGGCGGTAGACGAACTCGGTGCCGGCGAACCGGGGATGGTGACGGTAGATCGCGTCGGTAAGCGTGGTCTCCCGCCGCCGGGCGGGCATCGCCAGACTCGTCACACCCACCCGGTCACCGATCCACAGTGACGAGTCGCGGGTGAACAGCAGGTTGGGCAGCGGGTCGATGATGAAGTCGTGGCGGTCCATCAGGGTGTAGACGAGCCCACCCCGGCGGTCCCGGCCGAGCCGCAACTCCTCGTGGGCCAGGCCAGCGACGAGGACGCTGGCCAACGCGGCCGGGTCGAGGTACGCCAGATGCGCGGCGACCCGGGCGCGCAGGGTGTCGCCGAGCCGAGGCGAGTTGAGCACCTCGTCGGTCAGTTCCGTCCGGGCCTCCGCCACGGCCAGCGTCTCGGTGAGCAGGTCGGTCAGGTAGAGCACCTCGACACCGCGTTCCCGTAGGGCTTCCGCGAAGGCGTCGTGCTCCTCCTGCGCCCGACCTACCCACGGGATGGCGTCGAAAAGCAGCGAGTCGTTGTTGCGCGGGGTCAGCCGGGCGAGTTCCGGCCCCGGCCGGTGCAATAGGACGGTGCCGAGCCGGCCGACCTCACTGTCCACGTGGTGGCTCACCCCCGCAGCGTAGGGCAGGGTTTGGCGGTATCCGGTAAAACAACCGTGGGTGAATATGGCATTCATCCACAGTCATTCCGGCGCTCCGGCTTGCCGACCACCGGGACTGGCAACGTAGGGTAGTGAGAACGTAACTTCGAGGGACCTTTTGCCGGAGGTCGCGATGACTGTTTTCCCCGCACGTCGAGCCGTACCGTCCGCCAGGGCGCTGCCGCCAGTGGCGGTACCGCACCCCCGGGTCGAGTCTCCCGGGGTGGTCGCGGCTCCTCGCCCGTCTCCGTTGGAATGGGCCCGCCGCCGTCGGGCGGAGCGGGGCGCGCGACGGCTGGAGGCGGCCGGTGCCCGCGCTCTCGGTCAGCTCGACCATCTCGGGCCGGCCTGGCACGTCATCGACTGGCCCCGCACCGACGTGGCCGATGCCCTCCTCGACGACCACGCGGACAACCGGGCCGGGTTCCTGGCCATCGGTCCGAGCGGCCTCTTCGCCGTCACCATCGCCGACCATGGCCGGGCCCGCGTCCTGGTCGCCGGTGACGTTGTGCAGATCAACGGCAAGCGCCCGCCCTACGTGGCCGAGGCACGTCGCGACGCACGACGGGCGAGCAAGGCGCTGACCGCGGCCGTCGGCCACCCGATCCCGGTGACCCCGGTGCTCACCTTCGTGGGCTCCGGGGTGATCAGCGTCTACGGTCTGCCGAAGGACTGCCTCATGGCGACCCACCGGGAGCTCGACCGGCTCCTGGTGGCCGGCGGTAACCGGATCAGTCCGGCCACCGCCGAGAAGCTGTCCCGGGTAGCGCAGCACCCCGGCACCTGGGGCGACGGCGGTTACCCGCCGGCTGCGGACTACCGGTGGTACGAGGACGGCCGAATGGCCGCTGACAAGCCGACCGGCCGCCGGTAACGTCAACGGCGACGCCACGCGGCCGGGCACGGCTCAGCTCCCGCCGGCTCGCGCCGTCGCCGACCGGGCACTGATCAACACCGACGGCACCGTACGCCCAACGCGGTCGGCGGTCGCTGCCGCGACCGGCTAGCGTGGACGTACCGTCGGTGTGCATAGGAGGCTCGGTGGCCCACGTCGAACTCTCGCTCTCGGAAGTGTTCGCGCCCTCCGGGGGGACACCGACAGAGCTGGAGGGCGACAACCTCGGCCGCTGGTCGGCCACGGTCTCCAGCGCCGACGAACCCTGCCTGCTGATCGACGCCGAGACCCGGGTGCTGGCCGTCTCCACCGCCGGTTGCGAGCTGCTCCAACTGGGTGCGCCGGAGGACGTGATCGGCCTGCCGCTGCTCGACGGAGGGCTGCGACTGCTCGACTTCACCGCCTACCGGGGCGAGCTGGCCGAGCCCGAGATCGACAAGATCCCCCCGCTGCTGGCGCTCACCTCCGGCCGACTGGCCCGGGGCCTGCTACGCATCGAGGCGGCGACCGAGGACGCCCCTGACGCGACGGTGGACGCGATCTCCACCCCCGTGGTCGCCGACGGCACGGTGGCCGGCTCCCTCACCTTCTTCTCCGAGGTCTGACTTCCTCCTACCATGGGCTCGGCCACCATGCCGTCCAGAGTTCCCGCCCTGAGGACCACTCCGTGCCGCCCACCTCGCCGTTCCCCGTCGACCCCGATCGGCCCACCGCCGGCTCCCGGTCCCCCACCGGGGCCTTCCTCCGCCCGTGTCGGCGGCACGGTCGGCTGATCGGTGTTGCCGTGCTGACCGTGTTGGCCGTCGGATGTGGCGCGCCCCCGGAGGCACGCGACAGCGGCGGTCTACCGACCCTGCCGCCCAGCCGGGCGACGACCAGCCCCACCAGCTCCGCCACGCCGTCCTTCGGTGCACTTCCGGGTGCCGTTCCGACCACGCCGGCGGCCGACCCGGGGCTGGTCGCGGTGGCCTGCACCGGCGAGCCGTCCGGGAAGCAGATCATCGAGCTGGTGCGTGGCCGTCGTGGGCTGCTGCCCGGCAGCGCTCGGGTCAGCGTCCGCACCGGTCCGTTGTGTGCCGCCGACTGGCACCTGACCACCCTCGACGTCGCCGGATACGAGCCACTCCAGGTGGTCAGCCGGGACCGGGCCGGATCTTTGCGCCTGGTGACCGCCGGCACCGACGTGTGTACGGCCGAGGTGCGGGTCGCCAGTCCGGCCGGCATCCAGACCCTGGCCTGTGGCAGTGATGGTGGCGGTCTTCCGGTGCCGGTCGCCCCGCCGACGGCATCGCCGACTCCCTCGAACCCCTCACCCACTCCGTCGGGCCCGTCGCCGACTCCGGGTGCGTAGGCTGAGGGCATGCCGGGAACGCCGCCGACCCGTTTCGTCTACCTCGGGCCCGAGGGCACCTTCGCCGAGCAGGCACTACGCACCGTGCCCGCTGCCGAGCGGGGCAGCCGCACGCCGGCCCGCAGCGTCGGCGAGGCGCTGGAGGCCGTCCGCGCCGCCGAGGCCGACGCGGCTCTGGTGCCATTGGAGAACTCGATCGGGGGCGCGGTCGGGGTCACCCTCGACGAGTTGGCCGAGGGCGAGCCGCTGGTCATCACCCGGGAGGTGATCCTGCCGGTGGAGTTCGTGCTCGGGGCACGGGCAGGAACTCCGCTGCCGTCGGTGCGCAGCATCGCCGCACACCCGCAGGCGTCCACCCAGTGCCGGGGCTGGCTGCGGACCCACCTGCCCGACGCGGTCGTGGTGGACGTGCTGTCCAACGGCGCGGCGGCGGCCGGCGCGGCCAACGGTGAGTACGACGCGGCCATCTGCGCACCCATCGGCGCGACCCGGCACCGGCTCGCCGTCCTGGCCGACAAGATCGCCGATCACCCCGACGGGGTGACCCGCTTCGCGCTGCTGTCGCGGCCCGGTCCGCCTCCGCCGCCCACCGGCGACGACGTGACGTCACTCGCCGTCTACATCGCGCACGACCGGGTGGGCGCGCTGCTGTCCGTACTGATGGAACTGGCGGTCCGGGGCGTCAACCTGACCAGGATCGAGTCCCGGCCAACGGGCGAGGCCCTCGGCCGCTACGTCTTCTTCCTCGACTGCACCGGTCACGTCGCCGACGTCCGGCTGGGTGAGGCGTTGCAGGGGCTACGTCGGGTCTGCGCCGACGTACGCTTCCTCGGCTCGTACCCCCGGCACCGCTGGGACGGATCGGCGCCGGAACGGCCGGTGACCGCCCCGGCGGGCCTGTCCGACGCCGACTACACCGATGCCGCCGCCTGGCTCACCCGCCTGCGCGCGGGGGAGCTGACCTGAGCGACCCGGGTGCCGCCGGCCGACGTAGCCGGGCCCCGGCTGCGCGAGCCCGGCGCGCCGCGGACTACCGGAACAGGCTGCCGAGCACACCGCCCTGGTCCTGCTGGCCGCTGCCCATGATCGGTGGCTCCTCGGAGGGCTGGACGACGACGAAGCCGTGGCCGGCGAAGCTCATCGTGTACGCCTCACCGGTGGTGCGGCCCAGCAGCGTGCCGAGCCCGATCTGGTCGGCCCGGTGGTAGCCGGTCTGTAGGCTCGCCGACCAGCAGACGGCAGCCTGTGGGTCCACATAGGTGGGCGCGTCGACGTTGAGCACGACCGGAGTTCCCCGGGTGGTGACGGCGATCCTGCCGTGCCCGGTGAAGACGCAGTTGAACAGGCCGGACGAGGCCATGCCGGCCCCGCCGACCATCTTGATGTCGTAGCGCAGCGTGGCGTCGAAGGCCAGCACGCTGGAGCCGTTGATGGAGAGGGCGTCGCCCGGCTCCAGGTCGATGACGTGCACGTCCTTGGCGAAGTCGGCCAGGAACACGTCGCCGCGTCCGGTGAGCTTCATCAGCGGCACACCCTCGCCGGTGAGCTTCTGCTTGAGGAAGTTGCCCAGCCCACCGGAGCCGAGCGCCTGGAACTGCACCTGACCCTGGTACGCCACCATCGAACCGACCCGGGCCATCGCCTCACCGTCGAGTTCGATCTTCAACATCTTGGAGTTCTGCAACCGCATGCCGGGTTGCGTCGACTCCTGCTCCAGATTCGCCGCCGAGAACAGCTCGCTGCGCATGATTCCTCCCGTACTCGCCGTACCTGGCCGAGACGGTAGGGCCAGCCCGCAACCCCGGAAGCAGGCGTCAACCCCAGCCCAGCTCGTGTAGGCGCGCGTCGTCGATGCCGAAGTGGTGGGCGATCTCGTGCACCACGGTCACGGCCACCTCGTCGACTACGTCCTCGTCGCTGTGGCAGATGCGCAGGATGGGGTTGCGGTAGATGAGGATCCGGTCGGGCAGTACGCCTGCGTAGTCCCAGCCGCGTTCGGTCAGCGCGTGTCCCTCGTACAGGCCGAGCAGATCCTCGCCGGGCGGCGGGTCGTCCTCGACCAGGATCACCACGTTGCTCATCAGCGCCAGCAGTTCCTCTGGAACCTCGTCGAGTGCCTCCCCGACCAGTTCCTCGAACCGCTCACGCTCCATCTCGACCGCCACGGCGTCATTCTCCCCCAGCCGGCCCGCGGTCCGGCACCCCGAACGCGGCGGACCGGCACGGTCGGTGCCGGTCCGCCGACGGCCAAGAGGCAGGAATCGCTGCGGGCTGGGCGCAGGTCAGGAGGTGAGGCGAGCGGTGAGAGTGATCTCGGCGCCGGGCGAGAGCAGGCGCGAGATCGGGCAGTTCTGCTTGGCGGTCTCGGCCAGCTTGGCGAACTGCGCCTCGTCGATGCCGGGCACCGCACCGACGGTGTCCAGCTCGATCCGGGTCACGGTCATCCCGGCGTCGGTCTTGTCGAGGTGCACCTTGGCGGTGGTCTCCACGGAGGTGGGCGTCGTGCCGGCGTCGGCGAGCGCCTTGGAGAAGGCCATCGAGAAGCAGCCGGCGTGCGCGGCACCGATCAGTTCCTCGGGGTTGGTGCCCTCACCCTCTTCGAAACGGGACTTGAAGGAGTAGTTCCCCTCCAGCCCGCCCTTGCCGGTGCGGATGGTGCCGGACCCCTCGGTGAGGTTGCCCTGCCAGCGTGCGGAAGCGGTACGGATAGGCATGCACCTGACGCTAGTCCACCGAGGGCCGGCAGGCGACCGACCGCCCCCGGCCGCGTGGTTGTTCCTCGGCGTCGCGACCCGGCTGTGTCATGATGCGACCCGGAGCTCGCGGCGCGGCGGACGCGAGTCCCGGCCATCAGGAGAGGGTGAGTGATGACCCACGACCTCCCCATTCCCCGTCAGGACGACCGCACCGACGGTGCCAGCGTCATCGAGTGGGGGGCGGAGGACGAGTCGCCGGCAACCGGCCGGTTCCGGCGGGCTTTCGGTGGCCTCGGCGGCGACCACCGGGTGCCGGTGCTGCTGGCCGGGCTCGGCGCGGTGGCGGCTCTGGCGTCGCTGCTCGGCGAGTGGTCGACGATCACGATCCCCAACGGCGGACCGGATCCGGACACGCCGCTTCAGGTGACCAGCGGCATCTCCGACCTCGGGCTGGGCTCGGCATACCTGGTCGGGCTGCTCGCGCTCGGTGCCACGGTGGCGCTCGCGGTGCGCGGTACGGACGCTGTCCGGGCGAATGCCCGGGTGGCGGGGTTGGCACTCGCCGCGGGTGTGCTCGCGCTGCTGGCGACGACCGCGACGGCGCTCGACGACACCCTGGGCCGGGGAATGTACTTGAACCCGGAACTGACCTTCGACGTCGAGTACGGGCGCGGTCTGATCACCGCCTTCGTCGCCGTCGGGCTGTTCGCCGCTGCGCTCCTCCGGACCTCGCCCGGACCGGCCGGCGCCCGGCCGGGGTCGGACGGGCCGCGACGGCGCGGCCGACGGCCGTCGATGGACGCGGAGCCGGAGGGGGAACGCCCACCTGCGGACATAACCGTCACACCGACGGTGCCCTTCGCCCGGGAGGCACCGACCGACTGATCCACCGACCCCCGGTCACGAGGTCATCTCCGGTGTGTCGCCCGTTGGCACCCGATTCGCCTGGAAGCCATGGTTGCGACCGGTTGTGCGAGGTACGGTTGCTGCCCGCCGTCACGCCGGGTCGCCGATCGACGAGGTGAACGGCTGGTCGCGACGGCGGCGGGCGAAGGAGGAACCATGACCCGCCCGGGACTGCCCAAGCTGATCGCCACCGACCTCGACGGGACGCTCGTCCGCAGTGACGACACCGTGTCGGCCTTCACCCACGAGGTGCTCGACCGGGTACGCGCCGCTGGTATCCCGGTGGTCGGCGCCACCGGTCGCGGCCCTCGGCTGACCGAACTGACCCGCAACGACATCCGCGCCGCCGATTTCCTCGTGCTGGCCGGCGGCGGCCGGGTGGTCGACCAGAGTGACCCGGAGGGGCCGGTGGTGCTGCGGGACGAGCGCCTCTCCAGCGAGGTGCTGGCCGTCCTGCTGGCTGAACTGGAGGCCGCGGTCGGCCCGCTGACGGTCATGGTGGAGGCGTCGGATGAGCACGAGGCACCGCTCTGGGGCGACTACCACCCCGCGTGGCCCTATCAGGACGCGTTCGAGGTACGCAGCCGCGCGGAGTGCCTCGCGGGTGATGTGATCAAGGCGTTCGCGCGTACCGCCGATCACCACGTGGACGAGTTGCTGGCCGCCGCCCGGGAGATCGTGCCGCCGCATCTGGCCACCCTCACCCAGGCGGGCCTGGGCTTCATCGAGATCTGCCCGCCCGGGGTGGACAAGGCCTCCGGGCTCAGCGTCATCGCAGAGACCCTCGGGGTGGACCCGGCGGACGTGCTGGTCTTCGGTGACATGCCCAACGACCTGCCGATGTTCGAGTGGGCCGGCTGGGGGGTGGCCGTCGCCAACGCCCACCCGAGCCTGCGCGCGGTCGCCGACGAGGTCACCTTGCGCAACGACGACGACGGGGTGGCGATCTATCTCGACCGGCTACTCTCCCGGTGATGGACTCCACGCCGCACCTGGTCGCCAGCGACATCGACGGGACACTGCTGCGCGACGACCGCACCCTGAGCGCCCGCACCGCCGCCGTGCTGGCCCGGATCTCCGCCCAGGGCACGCCGGTCGTCCTGGTCACCGGCCGGCCGATCCGCTGGCTCCGGTTGGTGTACGACCAGCTGGCCGAGCCGCTGCCGGCGGTCTGCGCCAACGGGGCGGTGGTCTACGACCCGACCACCGACGAGGTGCTGCGGGCCGACCCGCTGGCACCGGAGCTGCTCGCCGAGGTGGCCCGACGCCTGCGTGCCGAAATACCCGGAGTGAGCCTGGCCGTGGAGATCGTCGATGGCCGCGAGATGCGTCACGAGGCGCACTACCCGTTGCGGTGGGACGCCGACGACGAGGCGATCCGGGCGGTGCGGACCGCCGAGGAACTGCTGTCGGCGCCGGCGGTGAAGCTGCTGGCGCGGGCCGGTGAGCAGGACCCCGACCGGTTCACCCGACTGATCGCCGCCGCCCTCACCGGGCTCGCGGAGGCCACCCACTCCTCACACTCCGGGCTGGTGGAGATCTCGGCTGCCGGGGTGACGAAGGCAGCGGGCCTGGCCTGGTACTGCCACCGACTCGGCATCGCCGCGCCGGACGTGCTGGCCTTCGGTGACATGCCCAACGACCTGCCGATGCTCACCTGGGCCGGGCGGGCGGTGGCGGTCGCCAACGCGCATCCGGAGGTGCTGGCGGTCGCCGACGAGGTCGCCCCGGCGAACTCGTCCGACGGTGTGGCCGCGTACCTGGAGAAGGTCTTCGGGGCGGACTGAGCCGCCCGGCTGCGGCGCGCGACGAGCGTGCCGCAGCCGGACTCATGGTCAGAGGTACTGGCCGGTGCTGTGTCCCTCACCGCCGCCCGGCTGACCCATGCCGGGCATTCCCGGCAGCATCGCCCCGGCAGGTCCGCTGGGCAGCGCCTGCCGACCGGAACGCATCTGCTCCAGCTGCACCCGGGCCGCCATCTGTTGCGCGACCAGAGCTGCCTGGATGCCGTGGAACAGCCCTTCCAGCCAGCCGACCAGCTGGGCGTGGGCGATGCGCAGCTCGCCCTCACTCGGTGCCTGGTCCTCGGAGAACGGCAGCGAGATCCGTTCCAGCTCCTCCCGCAGCTCGGGGGCGAGCCCTTCCTTCAGCTCGACGATCGACCGTTGGTGGATCTCCCGCATCCGGTGCCGGCTGGCGTCGTCCAGCGGAGCGGCCTTGACCTCCTCCAACAGCTGTTTGATCATGCTGCCGATCCGCATCACCTTGGCCGGCTGTTCGACCAGGCGCGACGGATCCTCACCAGATCCGTCGTCGGTCTGCACGGTGCCGACGGGCCGGCCGTCCGGTCCGACCACCACCACGGTTCCGGAGTGCCCGGTACCGTCCCGGTCGGGCTCGTCGTTCTGTCCAGCGGAGCGCGCTTCGGTCATGCCCTCCATCTTTACCCAGCGGTACCCGTCCGCGTCCGGCGGCCCGCTGCTCTGTTACCAGGGCGGCACCGACCTCACGGTGGCCGGTGAGCCGCGCTACCGTCGCCCGATGCACTCCGATCCCCGTACGGTGCTGACCCGCCCCGCGCCCGAACCGGACGCGACCGTCGCCTACGGCGAGCACCCGGACCAGATCGCCGACCTGCGCCGCCCGGCCGGCTCCGGGCCGCCCCGTCCGCTGGTGGTGGTGGTGCACGGTGGTTTCTGGCGCGCGGAGTACGACCGGCGGCACACCGGGCCGCTGGCGAGCGCACTGGCCGCGCTCGGGTACCCGGTCGCCCAGTTGGAGTACCGGCGGACCGGTCAGCCCGGCGGCGGCTGGCCCGGCACCCTCACCGACGTGCTGGCCGGAGTCTCCGCGCTGCCCGGATTGGCCGAGGTCGCACTGCCGG
Organism: Micromonospora sp. C51; assembly: GCF_018070435.1. NCBI lineage: Bacteria > Bacillati > Actinomycetota > Actinomycetes > Micromonosporales > Micromonosporaceae > Micromonospora > Micromonospora sp. C51. The sequence continues at coordinate 130,558 of NZ_JAGPXQ010000005.1, forward strand.
GGCGGGTCACCGCCACGCCACCGGTGCTGGTCGGCCACTCGGCCGGCGGGCACCTCGCGCTGTACGCGGCGGCCCACGCACCCGGTGCCGTCGCCGGGGTGCTGGCCCTCGCACCGGTCGCCGACCTGGCCGAGGCGTATCGGCTGGATCTCGACGCCGGTGCCGTGGCCGCGCTGCTCGGCGGTGGGCCGGCCGACGTGCCGGAGCGTTACGCGACGGCGGATCCTCGGTCTCTGGTTCCCCTACGGCCACGCACGGTAGTGATACACGGCACGCTCGATCAGCAGGTACCCATCGACCTCTCTCGAAATTACGTGGCTGCCGCCCGCGCCGCCGGTGCCGAAATCCGCCTGATTGAGCTACCAGAGTGCGAGCATTTCGGGCTTATCGCTCCGGACTCGCCAGCATGGCCGGAGGTTACCGACGCGTTGCGGTCTCTGCACGAAGATCATTAGCCATTGACGCAGCGTCGCCGAGCAGGTAGAACGCCGAAGGGGCGGATGCGCCCGGCAACACATTCGAAGGGAACTCGGTGTCGCAGATGAACCGCAGGCGGGCACTCCAGCTGCTGGCCGCGCTCGGTACGGGCGGACTCGTCGCCGCATGCGGCTCCGACGCCGAGCCGGAGGTGGCCGACACAGAGAGCCCGATCAAGATCGGGCTCATCGCGCCACAGTCCGGTCCGAGCAAGGCGGTCGGCGACGAACTCAGCAACGGCTTCGAGCTGTACCTGGACCTCAACGACCGGCGACTCGGTGGCCACCCGGTCGACCTGGTCACGGCCGACGAGGGTGACAACGTCAAGTCCGGTCAGGGTGCCGTCGAGGGGCTGCTCAAGCAGGGCGTGCTCGCCCTGACCGGGGTCGCCAGCTCGTCGGTCATGTTCGGCATCAAGGACATCGTGGAGCAGGCCCGGGTGCCGTTGATCGGCTCCAACGCCTCGCCTGCGAACCTGCAGAGCGTCGTCTACATCTGGCGTACGTCGTACGTGCTCGACGAGGCGGGCCGGGCACTCGGCCGCTACCTGAAGGACGAACTCGCGGCCTCCGACCGGATCGCGACGATCCTGCCGGAAGGGGTCGTCGGTGTCGAGGATGTGCTTCGTGGCTTCCGCGAGGAGTTCGGCGCGTCCGACCCGCGGCTCGCCTCCGAGGTGGTCTGGACCTCCGGCAGCAGCAGCCCCAGCAGGACCGCCTACGTCTCGGACATCAACCGCGCGCTGGCCGGCAACCCCTCGGTCGTCTTCTGCTTCTACTCCGGCACGGCGGCCGTGGAGTTCATCATGCAACTGCGCGACGCCGGATTCCGGGGCCGGATCTACGCCCCCGGCTTCCTCACCGAGGGTTCGGTGCTGGAGAACATCCGGCCGGCGAACGACGCGCTCGGCATCCGTACCGCCCTGAACTACTCCGCCGACCTGAACAACGCGGCCAACCGGCGGTTCGCCTCGGCGTACCGGAAGAAGCACAACACCTCCCCGACCACGTACGCGATGGCCTCGTACGACGCGGCCAAGGTGCTCGACCAGGCGATCCGGCTCGCCGGCCCGGCACCCACCCCGCAGCAGGTCAACCTCGCGCTGGGCCGGATCGGGCAGATCGACAGCCCACGTGGTGCCTGGCAGTTCAACCAGCCGCGTACGCCACAGCAGAAGTGGTACCTGCGTGAGGTGCAGCGCGACGGCCAGGTGGTGTCGAACGTGCTGGTCAACGAGTTGGCCACGCTCGGCTGACCAGGTCGAGGAGAGCGCAGGGCCGCCCCCGGCCCGGGGACGGCCTCGTCTCTTGATCGGCGCTCAGTACCGCAGTTCGGCGATGCAGCACTTCACGCTGCCACCGCCCTTCTTCAGCTCGGCCAACTCCACCGGCACCGGGGCGTAGCCGGCCGCCTTGAGCCGACCGGCGAGCCGGGTGGCCTCGCTGTTGAGCACCACGTTGGCCCCATCGCTGACCAGGTTCAGCCCGAAGGCGAGGGCATCCTCGTCGTCCGCCAGCACCGCGTCCGGGAAGAGTTGGGCGAGGACCCGCTGACTGGCAGCGGAGAAGGCACCGGGGTAGTAGACGATGTTGCCGTCGTCGATCGAGGCGAGCGCCACGTCCAGGTGGTAGAAGCGCGGGTCGACCAGCCGCAGCGAGACCACCGGCCGGCCGAGCGCCTCCTGCGCCTCGGCGTGCGCCGGCAACTCGGTACGGAAGCCGTGCCCGGCGAGGATCAGCCCGCCGTGCGCCTCCGGCAGGTACGCGAAGTCCCCCTCGCCCTCGTTGGTCTCGTTCGGCGCGATGAACCGCCAGCCCTGCGACTCGTAGAAGGCCCGGTGCGTGGCCGCCTCGGCGGCCCGCTGCTGGTGCTTGAACTGTGCCCCGTAGACCGTGCCGTCGACCATGAGCGCGCCGTTGGCCGCGTAGACCATGTCGGGCAGGCCGGGCTCGGGTACCAGCAGGTGCACCTCGTGGCCGAGGCCGACCAGGGTCTCCCGCAGACGGTCCCACTGCTTGACCGCCAGCTCGGCGTCGACCGGTGCGGTCACGTCCATCCACGGGTTGATCGCGTACTCGACCGCGAAGTGCTCCGGGGAGCACATGATATATGTCCGCTTTCGCGGCACTCGCTGCTGGTTCACGGTGACCAAGGGTAGGTACGGTAGAACTTTGGTAACAGCCGCAAACATTGCTTCCCAGAGGCGGAACATTGCAGATCGACACCGTTGACCAGCGAATCATTGCGCTGCTGGTGGCCGATGCCCGGGCCTCGTACGCCGACATCGGCGCCCGCGTGTCACTCTCCGCTCCGGCGGTCAAGCGGCGGGTCGATCGACTGCGGTCCGCCGGGGTGATCCGGGGATTCACGGCCATCGTGGACCCGGCCTCGGTCGGCTGGACCACCGAGGCGTTCGTGGAGTTGTTCTGCGCCGGCCGGACCACCCCGGCCCAGATCGGCGCCGCCGTGCGCCGCCACCCCGAGGTGGTCGGTGCGTACACCGTCTCCGGCGAGGCCGACGCGCTGGTGCACCTGCGTGCCGCCGACATCGCCCACCTGGAGGAGGCGCTGGAGCGGCTGCGGGCCGAGACGTTCGTGACCTCCAGCCGCAGCACCATCGTGCTCTCCCGGCTGGTCGAGTCCCCCGGTGTCGGCCCCTCCACCGCCTGAAGCCGCAACAGCCGGCTCCGGCTGGAACCAAACACGGATTCGCCACGTCGAACCGGCCATGAGACGGGGTACCAAGCTCGCCACGACCGGCGGTTCGCTGGTGGCGCTCGCGCTGCTCGCCGGCAGCATGGCTGTGTCGCAGCCTCCGCCGACCGGGCCCGACCCTGCCGAAACACCGATGGTGCCGGTCGGCCTGGTCTCCTTCGACTCCTGCGCCGACGCCCTCACGGAGCTGCGGGCGGCGGCCACCGCCTCGGTCGGCCCGTACGGTCTCGCCGAAGACGGGGTGCTGAAGGCGGCGGCCCTCGGCGGCGCGGAGTCGATGGCCCGTACCTTCGCCGGAGCGCCGGGCGACGCCGCCGGTCAGGACGCCGGGACCCCTTATTCGACGACCAACAACCACGAGGCCGGCGCGGACGAACCCGACCTGGTGAAGACCGACGGCCGACGGATCGTCACCGTCACCGGCGGGGTGCTGCGGGTGGTCGATCCGGTGAGCCGCCGCGTCACCGGGCGGCTCGACCTGGCCGACGGCCGGGAGGAGTTGCGCTGGCAGGAGCACCGCCTGCTGCTGCTCGGCGACCACGCGCTGGTACTCGGCGAGGACCCGCCGCGTCCGGCCGACGCGCTGCACTCGATCAGGCGTCCCGGTGGGACCCGCCTCCTGTTGATCGACCTGGCCGGCCGTCCCCTGCTGCTCGGCACGTACCGCATCCAGGGCAGCACGGTCGACGCCCGGTTGACCGGTGACACGGCCCGGGTGGCGGTCCGGGCGCCGGCCCGACTGGAGTTTCCGCTGGCGTCCGAGGGCACCGACCAGGTCCGCACCGAACGGAACCGCAAGGTGATCGCCCGGGCCGGTGTCGAGGCATGGCTGCCGGAGTACGAGTGGACCGCCGGGCCGGAGCGGCACACCGGTCGGGTCGGCTGCGACCGGCTCAGCCGGCCCGACCGGATGACCGGCGCGGCCACCCTCACCGTGCTCAGCTTCGACCTCACCAGCGACCGGCTGGGTGATGGTGACCCGGTGGCGGTGGCCGCCGACGCCGACACCGTCTACGGCACGGCGACCAGCCTGTACCTGGCGGGTCAGCGTCCGACACCGATCACCGGCCTGCCCCGCTGGCAGCCGTCGCCGGCCGAGCCGATCACCGACATCTACCAGTTCGACACCGCCGCGCCGGGGCCTCCCCGCTTCCTGGCCGCCGGCTCGGTGCCCGGCCTGTTGATCAACCAGTACGCGCTCTCCGAATGGGCGGGGCACCTGCGGGTGGCCACCACCACCGGCGAATTCCGGGACGACGGCTCCGCCTCCGAGTCGGCGGTCCGGGTGCTACGTCGCGACGACGGGACGCTGGTACCGGTCGGCATGGTCGGCGGCCTCGGGCGGGGTGAACGCATCTACTCGGTGCGCTACCTCGGCCCGGTCGCGTACGTCGTGACCTTCCGGCAGACCGATCCGCTCTACGCGCTCAACCTCGCCGATCCGGCCGCGCCCAGGGTCACCGGCGAGCTGAAGATCACCGGCTATTCCGCGTACCTGCATCCGCTGCCCGAGGAACGCCTGCTCGGTGTCGGTCAGGAAGCCGACCGCCAGGGACGGACCAAGGGCGTCCAGGTGTCACTCTTCGACGTCCGCGATCCCGGCCGGCCGGACCGGCTCGACCAGTGGCACCTGCCCGGCGGGTGGTCCCACGCCGAGCACGACCCGCACGCCTTCCTGTACCGCCCGGACACCGGCCTGGTGGCGCTGCCCGTCGACGCCGGTGTCCGGCTGCTGCGCGTCAGCGACGACACCATCAGCGAGATCGGCGAGGTGACCCACCCGGTCGGCGGCGACAGCGGCCGGCAGCGGTGGGGGCAGCCGGTACGGCGGTCACTCGTGGTCGGCGACGTGCTCTGGACGGTCTCCGAGGCGGGCCTGCGCGCCACCGACCCGGCCTCGGCCCGGAGCCTGGCCTGGATCGCCGCCACCTGAACCTTCCTCCCGCGCGGGTGGGGTCCGGTTTCTCGGGGTTTCCGGGCCCCACCCGCCTTGACCTCAACCACGCTTCAACTGATCGACTCCGGTGGGAAGCGGCGGTGAGGGGGAGACATGCGCGCGGTGTGGCTTCACGAGTTCGGCGGGCCGGAGAAGCTGGTGCCGGGCACCGCACCCGATCCCGTACCCGAGCCGGGACAGGTGCTGATCGACGTGGTGCACGCGAACATCACCTTCGTGGAGACCCAGTTCCGGGCGACCGGCTTCGGCCCGTCCGGCGCGAGGCTGCCGGTGATTCCGGGCAACGGCGTCGGCGGTGTGATCAGCGACGTCGGGCCGGGCGTCGACCCGGGACTGGTCGGTCGACGGGTGGTGAGCGGCACCGGCGGCTCCGGCGCGTACGCCGAGCGGGTCGTCGTCGACGCGGCGCTGCCGGTGGCGGTACCGGACGGGATGCCGCTCGATCAGGCGGTGGCCCTGCTCGCCGACGGACGTACGGCGTTGCTGCTGGCGGAGGCGGCCGGGCTCGAACCAGGTGACCGGGTGCTGGTCGAGGCCGCCGCCGGTGGGGTGGGCAGCCTGCTCGTCCAGCTCGCGGCCGGTGCCGGAGCGCGGGTGGTCGGGCTCGCCGGCGGTACGCGCAAGGTCGAGCTGCTACCCCCGCTGGGCGCCGAGATCGCCGTGGACTACCGGGCGCCGGACTGGGTTGGCCGGGTACGGTCGGCGACCGGTGCCGTGGACGTGGTCTTCGACGGGGTCGGGGGCGCGATCGGGCGGGACGCGTTCGAGCTGCTCGACCCGGGTGGTCGGATGCTCAGCTTCGGCCTGGCCAGCGGCGAGTGGGCGGGCATCGAAGCGGAGTCCGCCGCCGAGCGGGGCGTGACAGTGGTCCAGCCGACGTCGACCCCCGCCCAGCTGCGGGCGTACACCGAACGGGCGCTGGCGGAGGGGGCGGCCGGGCGGCTGCGCGCGGTGATCGGCCAGCGTTTCCCGCTGGCACGGGCGGCCGAGGCGCACGCGGCGATCGAGGCCCGCTCGACGGTTGGTAAGACCCTGCTCGACGTGCGCTGACCGCCCTCAGAGGTACATGCCGGTGCGATGCTCGCCGCGTCCCGGCTTGTCTCCCTCGCCGAAGAACCGCTTGCCGCCGAACTCGCCGTGCAGACGGTCGTCCAGCTCGTCCGCGAGCCCGGTCATCACCTGTACCGCAAGCATCAGGTGGGTCGGCTGGAAGTTGCGACCGAAGACCGGGATCGACGCCCACACGGTGTCGTCGGCACAGTAGAGCCGGCCGATCGGCATCCGGTTGGTCAGCTCGGAGAGCTTGACGTACAGCCGCTCGGTCGGCTCGACCTCGGTCAGCACCGGCGAGAAGACGTCGACCAGCGGCGGATTGTCCCGCACCCGGACGAAGACCATCGCCGAGCCGGCGCGGATGTTGATGTCACCGTCGGAGTCAACCTGGAGCCGGTCGGAGTCCGATTTGAGCATGGTCGAGACGACCGTGCGGACCCGCTCGGCCAGATCCAGCACCTCGCTGTCGGCATCGGCCTCGTCGGTTGCCGCCAGCGCCTGCTCCAGCTCGGTGCCGATCTCCCGCGCCAGGTTCGCCGCGCTGCGGGCGGTACCCAGTGCCTCTCCGGGGATCGGCTCACCCTCGCCGTCCTCGATCGCGTAGACGAGAAAGGCCGGATGTGGGGCACCGTAGATGTCGCGCAGTGTGCGGGAGAGCAGCGCGGCCAACCGGGTGGCCTCGTCCGCCGCGGAATCCAAGCCGAACTGGTCCCCCGAACCTTCCACCACGCCCGGCGGTGACCAGCCCAACGCGATCATGTCGGCGACCGCCGCACGGTCCAGCCGGTAGCCCGCTGGCAGGGTGGCGTTGCCCACCGCGCGGGCGGCGAACCGACCGTCGCTTCTCACCTCGACGTAGACGGAGTAGACGGCGTCGTCGGTGCCGGAGGCGGTCGGGTCGAGGGTCAACGCCACCTCCGCGCCCGGCGGCAGCGTGGACAGCCGCTCCGCCAGCGCCCGGGCGAAGTCCCGCCACGCCTGGGTCACCTTCGCCCGCAGGTCGGCCGTGCTCGGCTCGTCGAGCAGGATCGACTCGTGGTGCACCGGCGTGCCGGGCGGCGCCGAGGGGTGGTCAGCCGTCATGATCGCCTCCGTCCGTTCCGGTCACCCTACCCAGCAGGCTGCCGGCACGGATCAGCGCGGACCGTGATCGGACAACCTCCCGGGGCGGTCAGCCGTGGTCGGGTCCGGCCGGGTCGGCGCGGGAGTGCGGGTCGCCGCCCAGTTCCACCGGCCAGGTGGCGGCCAACCCGGAGAGCCGGGCCACGGCCACGGCCGGATCCGCGCCCCGCCCGACGGCCAGACCGAGCAGGTACGCGGTGACCGGCGCACCCGGCCGCAGCACCTGGTGCGCCACGTCCCGGGCCAGATCCAGCACGGTCGGCACCGGCACCTGCGTCGGATCGAGACCCAGCTCCGCACAGGCGGCCGTGACCCAGTCGTCCAGCACCGTCATCGCGTCCACTCCTCCGCCCGGCGTAGGTCACGCTCAGTGTCGCAGTCGAACCAGGGCTCCGGGCCGTCACCGTGCCACGTCACCTCGCACACCGTCAGGCCAGCGAGCAGCTCCCGCAGCGGTGCACCGGTCACGTCGCCGCCGCGCCGAACGCGGAGCCGATCCAGGGCGGCCCGCAGGGCGGCTGGCCGCCAGACCGCGCACAGCGTCTGCCGCCGCCCCGACCGGTCCACGTAACAGGCCCCGTCAAACGTCGCCGAACCCGGCCCTTCCAGGCTCGCCGTTCCGGCGGACCGGGGACGGTCGAAGCCGGGCAGGTGGTCCAGCAGGTCGCCGACGGCTGACCGGGTCAGCAGGGGCAGGTCGGCGGCGAGCAGGGCGACGGCGGGTACCTCGGTGTCGAGCAGGGCCAGCCCGGCCGCGACAGCGGTCACCGGCCCGCCGCCAGGCGGCACCTCCCGGGTCAGCCGCACTCCGGTGATCGCCGGTCCGGGGCCGACCAGGATTCGGGGCGACGCATCGGCCACCGCGGACAGCACCCGCTCCCGCATCGGCACCCCGCCGACCGGTAGCACCGACTTGTCCCGCCCGCCCATCCGGCGCCCCGCACCACCCGCGAGCACCACCGCCGCGTACGCCGTCATGGCGCCACGCTAGTCGCCGGCCCGACCTGGCGGCAGTCATGGTGGCCGGGCACGGGATCGAGGGCGGCGTGGAGGACGTCCGGCGATGCGGGGCAGGATGGGGGACGTGGGACGGGCTTCGGATCGGCGTGGTGTGGTGCGGGTGGATCTGGACGCGACGGACGCCGGCCGGCGCCGGGTGCGGCGTCCGGACACGATCGCTGCCGAGGAGCCGCTGGAGATCCGGGTCGGTCCCGCCGGACCTGGGCGACGTCCGCCGCTGACCGTCACCATGCGTACCCCGGGTGCCGACCTCGACCTGGCCATCGGCTTCCTGTTCAACGAGGGGCTGATCCGCTCCGCGGACGACGTGTCCACCGCACAGTTGTGTGCCGGCACCGACACCCCGAACACCTACAACGTGGTCGACGTGACCCTCGCTCCCGGGGTACCGGACCCGGTCGCCGACGCGACCCGGCACTTCCACACCACCAGCGCCTGCGGGGTGTGCGGCAAGGCGAGCATCGACGCGGTGCGTACCCGGTCGATCTTCGACGTCGGCGACGACCCGCTCAGCGTGCCGGCGGAGCTGTTGGCCGAGTTGCCGCAGCGGCTGCGGGCCGGGCAGCGGGGGTTCGACCGCACCGGCGGGCTGCACGCCGCGGGCCTGTTCTCCACAGACGGCGAGTTGGTGGTGCTGCGCGAGGACGTGGGTCGGCACAACGCGGTCGACAAGGTGGTGGGCTGGGCGGTGCGCGAACACCGGCTGCCGCTGAGCGGTCAGGTGCTGCTCGTGTCGGGCCGGGCCAGTTTCGAGCTGACCCAGAAGGCCTGGATGGCGGGTGTGCCCCTGCTCGCCGCGGTTTCGGCACCGAGCACGCTCGCGGTCGACGTGGCCACCGAGGCGGGAATGACCCTGGTCGGGTTCCTGCGGGATCGGACGATGAACGTCTACACCGGCGGACACCGGGTCATCGCCTGATCGCGCTCCTGGCGGCCACCGTCAGCGGTTGGCCAGCATCTCGAACAGCTCCAGCCGGGCCGCGGCGTCGCGGGCGATCAGGAAGCCGGCAATGCCCAGAACCCAGCCGAGCATGCTGCCCGAGGTGCGGACGATCCACGCGTTGAGCCGGGCCAGCACCGGCTCCACCCAACTCGGCCAGGCCACCCGCGCACCGAGCAACAGCATCGCCGGCAACACCATGACCAGGCAGTAGCCGCCGAGCAGCGCCACGCTGGTGGGCACGGCCAGGCCGGAGGTGGTGAGCAGGCCCAGAGCGCCGAGGTACGGCAGCATCGTCGCCACCTCGGCCAGCGCCGCGAACAGCGCCAGTCCCACCAGCCAACGAGCCGACGAGTCACCGGCGGTCACCCGGTCACGCCAGCGCAACACCCGACCCGTACCGGCGCCACGCTTGCCGTCGTAACGAAAGCTCAGCACGAACAGGCCGACCCCGAGCACCAGCTGACCCCAGAGCACCGGCCGGTTGTCCAGCGCACCGCCCAGCAGCTCGGCCAAGCCGCTGCCACCGAAGTACAGCAGCAACCCGACCACGAAGTAGAAGCCGGCGATGGTGCCGAGGTAGATCATCACCCGCCGGACGCTCACCGGCCCCGGAGCGAGCAGCAGCCACACCGGGATGAACAGGGTGCCGATGCTGGTGCTGTCCACCAGTGCCAGGCCGACGAGGGACAGCAGCAGGGCAACGCTCATGCCGTACCGGCGGCAAGCTCGGACATGCGGCGATTATCCGGCACCGCCGCCAGGATCGTGCCCCCGGTGCAGAGACGGTCACCGAGGGCGCCGTCGCGCGCGTCGCCTCGCCCGACGCCGCGCTCTCGGCAGACTGGTCGCCGGCCAGCCGTCCAGCCGGGACGGCGGCACTCCACGGCGGAGCAGATCGTCCAGCAGCACGGCGAGGGAGTAGTCGGGATGCTCGGCCAGCACGCGTCCCAGTGCCACCGCCGCCAACGCGCCCTGCCCGTCGCGCCAGGCGGCGAACGCGAGCAGCGCACCCGGAGCGGCGATCAGCTCCGGGTCGGCCCGGCGCAGCACCTCGGCCCAGAACGCGACGTCCTCGTCCCGGCCGTCGGTGCGCTCCCAGGCGTGGTCGCGTACCGGCAGGTGGGTCAGGAGCAGGCAGAGCCAGGCCAGCTCGTCGTCGGTCAGCCGTTCGCCAGCGCGGTGCCGCCGCACCGTGGCCCGCAGCGCCGCCGTGCCGGCCGCCCGCAGCGCCCGAGCGCCGAGCAGGTCGGTGGCGGGCGCGGCGGCCAACAGGTCGGTGAGCCGTTGCTCCGCCCGCTCGACCGCGTGCCGCATCGCCTCCCCGCCGGCCGGGGCCACCTGTGCGGCGAGTGCCGCCCGGTCCGGTAGGGCCACCTGGCCGGCGAAGACCGCCGCCGCCGGCACCGCGCTGGCCTGCGGGTCGTACGGAGTGCCCTCCGGCGGGCAGCACTCCGGCTCCTCGCAGAGGTAGGACCACCACCGCCCGTCGGTGACCCGCAGCGCGTCGAGCACGGCCAGCCCCGCCTCGGCCAGCGCGGCCCGGACCGCGTCCACCGCCGGGGTCACCCGGGCGGCCGGACCGTACCCGACGACGGTGGCCGAGTCGGCACCCTGCCGGGCGGTCACCGCGGCGATGTGTTGACCGGGCTCGTAGGGGTCGGCGTCGCCGGGCAGGTCGCCGCGGGCGGCGAAGACGATCCGCTTACCGGACAGCGCCACCACCACGATGCTGTCGGCGGGATGGAAGCCCAGCAGGTACGGCACGGCGGCGATGAGGTCGGCGGGAGAGCGTACGGACAGTCGGGGCAGCTCGGTCGAGTTCATGCAGGCAGCCTGCGAGCCAGGGATCGGGCGACGCTGCCCCTGTGGACGACACGCCGGTTATCCACAGTCACCCAGCGTATTTTCCCAGCTCAGTTTCGATCGACTACCACCAGCACCGGCGACCTGACGACTTACCCCAAGGCAGGTAAGGCCAGACGAGGAGTATTCTCACCGTATACTTGGCGGCTGTGGATACCACCATCAAAGTAGACAGTCAGGTACGGGACCGCCTTGCCCGACTCGCACGCGAGCGCGGAACCACGCTCCGCGAACTTGTCTCTGAACTGGCCAACAACACGCCGACCGCGGAAGACCTGAAGACCCGGGCCGAGGCCGCCGTCAGTTACGTGCGGGCTCGCATCAACCCCGACCTCTCCGAGGCCGACCTCTCCGCCGCCGAACGCTTCTGGATGGAGATCGAGTCCGGGCGGGTCCCGGACATCGACGACATGTACGAACCCGACCGGAAGCGGGCAGCATGAGTCGAGCACCCGCATGCGTGGTGCTCGACCACACCGCATTGCTCCTGCTGGGACGAGGTCACCCCTTCCTGTCCGGGCTGGTGGCCGCACCGGCGCACAGTCAACCCCACCGGCACGTTTACGTGCCCGCACTGTGCCTCGCCGGTGCGGTAGCGGAACGCCCGGAGATCGGGGAGCATGTCCTGTCCCTGCCCGCCATCGAGGTCGTCGAAGTGGGCTTCGCCCACGCGTTGACGATCGGCCGCCTCATCGCCGACGAACTGCCCTGGCAGCACGCCCATGCCACGGCGACCTGCGTTCCCGACGTCGAATGGCCCGCCGGCCGACCCCTCATCACCGCGGAGCCGAAACGGTACGAGGGGTACGCGATGCACGTGATTGCCGTCGGTTAGCGATACGTTGCGGGGATGGATCTGGCGTACCTGCGGGCGCATCCGGAGCAGTTGCCCACCTTCCTGACCCACCAGCGGATCCGGGAGACGCCGGTGTCCGGCGGCAACATCTGCGCGGCTTCCCGGCTGACCCTGGACGACGGTCACTCGGTGTTCGCCAAAACCTGGCCGGAAGATGCGGAGCGGCCGGTGCCGGCGAATTTCTTCGCCGCCGAAGCGGCCGGACTGCGCTGGCTGCGCGAGGCCGATGCCGTCGCCGTACCGGAGGTGCTGGTCGCGTTGCCGGAACTGCTGGCGCTGGAGTGGGTCGACCCGGGTGAGCCGACTCCGGAGGCGGCCGACGGTTTCGGGCGGGAGCTGGCCGAGTTGCACCGGACCGGCGCCGATGCGTTCGGTGCGCGGTGGCCGGGGTTCATCGGCGCCCTGCCGGCGGACAACACGCCCCTCGACGGCCTGTGGACGGAGTGGTTCGCCCGGACCAGACTGCTGCCCTACCTGCGCCGATCGGTCGACGCGGGTGCCCTGACCAGCGCCGACGCCGCTCTGGTCGAGCAGGTCGTCACCCGGATCGGCGAGTTCGGCGCTGACGAGCCGCCCGCCCGCATCCACGGTGACCTCTGGCCGGGCAATCTGCTCTGGGGCGATGACGACCGGGTCTGGCTGGTCGACCCGGCGGCGCACGGTGGGCACCGGGAAACCGACCTGGCCCAGTTGGCGCTCTTCGGCGGCCCTCCGCACCACGACCGGATCATGGCGGCGTACCAGGAGAGCTGGCCGCTGGCCGACGGGTGGCGGGCCCGGGTGCCGCTGCACCAGTTGCACCTGTTGCTCGTGCACACCGCGCTCTTCGGCGCGGCGTACCGCGATTCGGTAACCAGGAGCGCCCGGGACGCCCTGAGCGGGGCGGGGCGCGCTACCGTCGACCGGTGAGCCTGCCCCCGCCCACCGGCCTCGTCGACCGGTACGGCCGCGTCGCCCGGGACCTGCGGGTCTCCCTGACCGACAAGTGCAACCTGCGCTGCACCTACTGCATGCCCGCCGAGGGTCTGCCCTGGCTGGCCGGGCCGCAACTGCTGACCGACGACGAGGTGGTCCGGCTGATCCGGGTCGCGGTGTGCCGGCTCGGGGTCGACGAGGTGCGGTTCACCGGTGGTGAACCGCTCATCCGCCCCGGTCTGGTCGGCATCGTCGAAGCCGTGGCGGCCCTCGAACCGCGACCCCGGATCTCCCTGACCACGAACGGCATCGGCCTGGACCGGCTCGCCCCCGCGCTGCGTACCGCCGGCCTGGACCGGGTGAACGTCTCACTCGACACGCTGGACCGGGAACGCTTCACCCGGCTCACCCGCCGGGACCGGTTGGCCGACGTGTTGGCCGGCCTGGCGGGCGCGGCCACCGCCGGGCTCACCCCAGTCAAGATCAACGCGGTGCTGATGCGGGGCGTCAACGACGACGAGGCGCCGGCGCTGCTGCGCTTCGCCCTCGACCACGGCTACGAGTTGCGGTTCATCGAGCAGATGCCGCTGGACGCCCAGCACGGCTGGGACCGGGCGGCCATGGTGACCGCCGACGAGATCCTGGCCACGCTGCGTGACGCGTACGACCTCAGCCCGGACCCGACCGAACGCGGCACCGCCCCCGCCGAGACCTGGCTGGTCGACGGCGGTCCGGCCCGGGTCGGCGTGATCGGCACGGTGACCCGGCCTTTCTGCGGCGACTGCGACCGGACCCGGCTCACCGCCGACGGGCAGATCCGCAACTGCCTGTTCGCCACCGAGGAGTCGGACCTGCGCGGCGCGTTGCGGGCCGGGGCCGACGACGCGGAGCTTGCCCGCCGCTGGCGGGCGGCGACGCTGACCAAGCGGGCCGGGCACGGCATCGACGACCCGTCCTTCCTGCAACCGACCCGGCCGATGTCGGCCATCGGAGGCTGACCATGACCAGCGTCACCGTCCGTTACTTCGCTGGGGCTCGGGCTGCGGCCGGCCGCGCCGAGGAGACCACCGCCGCGGGTCGGTCGCTTGACGAGTTGGTGGCGGAACTGGCCGAGCGGCACGGCGGGCGGTTGGTATCGGTACTGGCGGTGTCGAGTTTTCTGATCGACGGCGTGACCTGTCATGATCGGCAGCAGCCGCTGCCGGCCGGGGCGACGATCGACGTCCTGCCTCCCTTCGCCGGCGGCTGAGGGGGATCCCACGTGTTCGCGGTACTCGGCTTCGTCACCACCCTGGCCGTGATCACCGGGTTGATCCATCTCTACCTGTGGAAACGCCTGGTGAAGGACACCACCACCGCCGGGCGCTGGCGGCGGGCCGGCACGGTCACCGCGGTGGTGCTGGCCCTGCTGGTGCCGGCGACGATGGTCGGCACCCGGGCCGGGATGTACTGGCTCGCCTGGCCGGGCTACCTCTGGCTCGCGCTGATGTTCTACCTGCTGGTGCTGCTCGTCGTGCTGGAAGTCCCGATGCTGGTGACGCGGCTGGTGCTGCGTCGCCGGTCGACCCTGGCCGCCCCGGAGCCGGTCCTGGTCGGCCCGGCCGGGTCCAGCGCGTCGACGGAGTGGGCGACCGGCGCTGACGAGTCGACCGAGCCACCCCAGCCGGCCGGCGACGCCCCTGCGACTCCGCCGGCCACCGGCGCCGTCGGTCCCGACCACGATCCGGGCCGCCGCCTGCTGCTCGCCCGTGGTGCCGCGATCTTCGCCGGGCTCACCGCCACCGGCCTGGTCGGCTACGGCGTACGCACCGCGCTGGGCCCGCCCCGGCTGGACCGGGTGCAGATCCCGCTGGCCAAGCTGCCCCGCAGCATGGACGGTCTGCGCATCGCCACCGTCTCGGACATCCACATCGGCCCGCTGACCGGACGGGCGCACACCGAGCGGATCGTGGCCGCGATCAACCGGCTGGACGCCGACATCGTCGCCGTGGTCGGCGATCTGGTCGACGGTACGGTAGCCGAGTTGGGCGACGACGCCGCACCGCTGCGCGACCTGCAAGCACGCCATGGCAGCTACTTCGTCACCGGCAACCACGAGTACTACTCCGGGGTGGAGGAGTGGGTGGCCGAGGTCGACCGGCTCGGGCTGCGAGTGCTCCAGAATCGGCGACTGGAGATCGCCGCCCGTGGTGGGGTGCTCGACCTGGCCGGCGTCAACGACGTCTCCGCCGTCGGCGACGGCGTCTCCGCGCCGCCGGACTACGACGCGGCGTTGGGCGACCGTGACCCGTCCCGACCGGTGGTGCTGCTGGCGCACCAGCCGGTGGCCGCGCTGGAGGCGGCCAGGTACGGGGTCGACCTGCAACTGTCCGGCCACACCCATGGCGGTCAGATCGTTCCGTTCAACCTGCTGGTCCGGCTCGAACAGCCGGTCGTATCCGGGCTCGGTGAGGTGGACGGAACGAAGGTCTACGTGACCAACGGTGCCGGCTTCTGGGGGCCGCCGGTCCGGGTCGGCGCGGAGCCTCAGGTCACCCTCGTCGAGCTTCGTTCGGCATAGCGCAGCTCACCTCCACGCGTGGCGGCGCGCGGGAGCGCGGCCGGTCGTGACAGGATGCGGCGTGCCCCCGTTCAGCGCCGTACCCCCCGGTGGCCTTCCGCCCTTCGTCGCGGACCTGCACATCCACTCGAAGTACTCGCGGGCCTGTAGCCGCGACCTGAACCTGCCGAACCTCGGCTGGTGGGCGCGCCGCAAGGGCATCGCGGTCCTCGGCACCGGCGACTTCACCCATCCCGCCTGGTACGACCACCTGCGGGAGACACTGCATCCGGCCGAGCCGGGCCTGTACCGGCTGTCGCCGGAGGCGGAGCGGGACATCGCCCGTCGGCTACCGCCCCGGCTGGCCAGCGAGGCGGAGGGCGACCAGGTCCGCTTCATGCTCAGCGTGGAAATCTCCACGATCTACAAGCGGGACGACCGGACCCGCAAGGTCCATCACCTGATCTACCTGCCGGATCTGGACGCGGTGGGCCGGTTCAACGCCGCGCTCGGCCGGATCGGCAACCTCGGCTCGGACGGTCGACCCATCCTCGGTCTGGACTCGCGCGACCTGCTGGAGATCACGCTGGAGGCGAGCGGCGACGGGTACCTCGTACCCGCGCACATCTGGACGCCGTGGTTCTCCGCCCTGGGCTCGAAATCCGGCTTCGACGCGATCGCCGACTGCTACGCAGACCTGGCCGACCACATCTTCGCGGTGGAGACCGGGCTCTCCTCGGACCCGGAGATGAACTGGCGGGTGGGCAGCCTGGACCGCTACCGGCTGGTCTCCAACTCCGATGCCCACTCGCCGCCCGCGCTCGCCCGCGAGGCCACCGTCTTCGCCTCGTCCCGGGACTACTTCGGCATCCGGGAGGCGCTGCGTACCGGTGCCGGGCTGGCCGGGACGATCGAGTTCTTCCCGGAGGAGGGCAAGTACCACGCCGACGGCCACCGGCTGTGCGGGGTGAACTGGGCACCGGAGCGGATCCGGGAGGCCGGCGGACGCTGCCCGGAGTGCGGCAAACCGCTGACGGTGGGCGTACTCAGCCGGGTTGAGGATCTGGCCGACCGGCCCGAGGGTTACCGGCCGCAGCACGCCCCCGAGGTGACCCACCTGATCCAGCTCGCCGAGATCCTCGGCGAGATCAACAAGGTCGGTCCCCGCTCCAAGCGGGTCGAGGGGAAGCTGACCGAGCTGGTCGCCGCGCTCGGCCCCGAGCTGGAGATCCTGACGCGCGTTCCGCTGGACGAGATCGGCCGGGTCGGCGGCGAACTGCTCACCGAGGCGATCGGCCGGCTCCGTCGCGGCGAGGTCCGCCGGGTGCCGGGGTACGACGGCGAGTACGGCGTGATCACCCTGTTCGACCCGGCCGAGCTGGGCGGCGGGGCCGGCGTGTCCGCCGGGCAGGAGACGCTGTTCGACGTGCCGGTGCCCGCGCAACGGCGGGCACCGGAGACCACGGCGAAGGTGGGCGCTGCGGCGAAGACGGCGGCCGGTGTGAAGCGTCCGTCGGCGAAACCCGAGCCGAAGCGGAAGCCGGCGGCGCCGGCACCGCCGATCGCGCCGGCACCCTCCCCGCACGAACCGTTCGAACCGATGCTCGCCGGCATGGAGGAGGTCGGCACCGGCCTGCTCGACCGGCTCGACGCGATGCAGCGGGTGGCCGCCTCGGCACCCGGGGGGCCGCTGCTGATCGTCGCCGGCCCGGGTACCGGCAAGACGCGGACGCTCACCCACCGCATCGCGTATCTCTGCGCCGAGCTGAACGTCTTCCCCGAGCGATGCCTGGCCATCACGTTCACCCGGCGGGCCGCGGAGGAGTTGCGGCACCGCCTCGACGGTCTGCTCGGCCCGGTCGCCGAGGACGTCACAGTCGGCACCTTCCACTCGCTCGGGCTCACCATCCTGCGCGAGAACGCCGGGGCCGCCGGCCTGCCCGACGACTTCCGGATCGCCGACGACGCGGAGCGGACGGCCGCGCGGACCGAGGCCGGAGACGACCCGGCCCGCTACACCGCGCTGCTGCGCAAGCAGGGCCTGGTGGACCTGGACGAGCTGCTCACCCTGCCGGTGGCGCTGCTGCGGGAGGACCGGCGGCTGGTCGACAGGTACCGGCAGCGATGGCAGTGGATCTTCGTGGACGAGTACCAGGACGTCGACGCGGTGCAGTACGAGCTGTTGCGCCTGCTCAGTCCGGCCGACGGGAACCTGTGCGCGATCGGCGACCCGGACCAGGCGATCTACTCGTTCCGAGGTGCCGACGTCGGATACTTCCTGCGCTTCTCGCAGGACTTCACCGACGCCCGCCTGGTCCGGCTCAACCGCAACTACCGGTCCTCCGCGCCGATCCTGGCCGCCGCGGTGCAGGCCATCGCGCCGTCATCGCTGGTACGGGGTCGCCGGTTGGATCCGGCCCGGCTCGACCCGGAGGCGCCGCTTGTCGGCCGGTACGCCGCGGCCTCCGTCGCCGACGAGGCCGATTTCGTGGTACGCACCGTGGACGAGCTGGTCGGCGGCCTGTCCCACCGGTCGCTGGACTCCGGCCGGATCGACGGACGGTCGACCGCGCTGTCCTTCTCGGACATCGCGGTGCTGTACCGCACCGACTCGCAGGCCGCGCCGATCGTGGACGCCCTGGCCCGGGCCAACATCCCGGTGCAGAAACGCTCGCACGACCGGCTGCGGGACCGTCCCGGGGTGGCCGCCATCGCTCGTGAGCTGCGGCACGCCCCCGGTGTGGAGGGTGCCCTGCCCGCGCGGGTACGCCTCGCCGGCCAGGTGCTCGCGGACCGGTTCGCCGCCCCGACCCTGGACGGGTCCGGCGGGGTACGCCCGGAGGATGTCCGGACCGCCGTCGACCTGCTGACGCCGCTGGCCCGTCGCTGCGGTGACGACCTGGAGATGTTCCTGTCGCAGCTCGCCACCGGCGCCGAGGTGGACGCGCTCGACCCACGCGCCGAGGCGGTCACCCTGTTGACCCTGCACGCCGCGAAGGGTCTGGAGTTTCCGGTGGTCTTCCTGGTCGGTGCCGAGGACGGACTGCTGCCGCTGCGCTGGCCCGGGACCACGCCCGACGAGGCCGCGGTGGCCGAGGAGCGACGGCTCTTCTTCGTCGGGCTGACCCGTGCCCAGGACCGGCTCTACGTCAGCCATGCCGCCCGCCGATTCCGGCACGGCTCGGAGCGGGACTGCCGCCCGTCGCCGTTCCTCGACGTGGTCGACCCGGGCCTGTTCGAACGCCTCGGCGACAGCGAGGGCCCCCGGCGACCCAAAGACCGCCAGCTACGCCTCATCTGACGAAGGGGCGATCGGGTTGCCGACCGGCCGGGCAGTGTGGCACCGGTGACCTGTCGTAGGCACTACGGTGACGTTGGCGGTGCCGGTGGTCGACCGACCACCCACCGGCTTCACGGGATGGCTCAGGAGGGCGTGCGCATGGCGAACTACGGACCACCGGGCCCAGGCCCGCAGCCGTGGCACGAGCCGCCTCCTGGCGAGCAACCGTGGCCCGAGCCACAGCCCGGCCAGTGGTACGGCCAGGACCAGGGGTACGGCCAGGACCAGGGGTACGGCCAGGACCAGGGGTACGGCCAGGACCAGGGCTACGGCCAGGTGTACGGAGGCGGCCAGGGCTACCGGTCCGGCGAGTCCTACGACGCCGGGGGGCACGGCGGCGACCGGTACGGCACGACCGGGTCGGGACACCTTCCGCCGGATGCCTGGGCGCAGTCCGCCTACCAGGCTGATGCGGAGACCGGGTACGCCGGCGCACCCACACCACCGCCCCAGCCTCGGCGCGGACGGATGCTCGTCGTGCTGGCGGCCGTCCTGGTGCTGGTGCTGGGCGGTGCGACGGCGTTCTATCTGGTCGGGCGGGACGGCCAGACACCAACTCCGGTGGCCGCACCGACCGAGGAGGTGGCGTCCACGCCGGACCCGCAGGGCGAGGAGCCGCCGCCCGACGATCCGGCCACCGCACCGTCCGCCGATCCCCGCTTCGTGCAGGCCGGGCAGTGCGTACGCAACGACGCCGCGGCCGGCGGCGAGCCCAAGCTGCTGCTGAGTGAGTGTGCGCCGAGGTCGTACGAGGTGCTGCGGCGGTTCGACGGCAAGACCGGCGGCGAGCGTGACGCCGAGGAGAAGTGCGCTGGGGTGGACGGCTACACCAACTGGTACTTCTACGACAGCGAGTTGGACTCACTCGACTTCGTGCTCTGCCTCAAGCAGCGCGACTGACGACCGATTACCAAAACTAGTGCTGTCTAGCTTGGAGGCTAGACAGCACTAGTTTTTGGTCGAGGGCAACACGCCGGTACCGCCGTCTATCCATGTCTAGCCTCTTCTCTAGACGGCCCGATACTCTGCGATGCGTGGATCCGGTCCGCAACCCGTACGCGCCGGGCGCCGGCCAGCGTCCGCCCGAACTCGCCGGGCGGGGGCGGGAGCTGGACGTCTTCGACATCGTGCTGGAACGCATCGCCCGGGGCCGGCCGGAACGCAGCCTGATGCTCACCGGGCTACGCGGCGTCGGCAAGACCGTCCTGCTGAACACGCTGCGCTCCCAAGCCATCAACCGGCTCTGGGGGAGCGGCAAGATCGAGGCACGACCGGATCAGTCGCTGCGCCGACCGATCGCCGCCGCGCTGCACATGGCAGTCCGGGAATTGGCACCGAGGCACCGGGCACCGGAGCGGATCGACGCCTTCCTCGGGGTGCTCAAGGCCTTCGCCCAACGGGGCGCTCCGACCGGTCGCGGCGGGGCCGCTCCGAAACTGCGCGACCGTTGGCAGCCCGGCATCGACGTACCGGCGGCCAGCGGCCGGGCCGATTCCGGCGACATCGAGATCGACCTGGTGGAGCTGCTCACCGATGCCGCCTCCGTCGCCAGCGACGTCGGCACCGGTGTGGCCGTCTTCATCGACGAGATGCAGGACCTGGGCCCGGAGGATGTCTCCGCGCTCTGCGCCGCCTGCCACGAGCTGTCGCAGCTCGGCGCGCCCCTGATCGTGGTCGGTGCCGGCCTGCCGCACCTGCCGGCGGTGCTGAGCGCGGCCAAGTCGTACTCCGAGCGGTTGTTCCGCTACCAACGCATCGACCGTCTCGACCGGATCGCCGCCGACCACGCGCTCTGCGCGCCGGCCGAGCGGGAGGACGTCGAGTACGAGGCGAAGGCCCTCGACCTGCTCTACGAGAAGTCCGGCGGTTATCCGTACTTCGTGCAGGCGTACGGGAAGGCCACCTGGGATCATGCGCCCCGGTCGCCGATCACCGCGGCCGACGTCCGCGTCGCCGCACCGGAGGCCGAGGCGGAGCTGGCGGTCGGCTTCTTCGGCTCCCGCTTCGAGCGGGCCACTCCCGCCGAGCGGGAGTACATGCGCGCGATGGCGACGCTCTCGCTCGTCGAAGGGGAGGCCGACGGCGGCGGCCGGGACGACATGGACGCCGCGGTGCCGACCTCGGAGATCGCCCGAGCCCTCGGCCGCAAACCCGCAAGCCTCTCGCCAGCCCGGGATGCGCTGATCAAGAAGGGGCTGATCTACTCCGGCGAGCGCGGCACGGTCGCCTTCACCGTCCCGCACTTCGGCCGCTACCTGCGCACTCAACCCGCCTGAGGTAGATCTCCACGGACACCGGCCAGGGTTGAAAGCCCTCGGCCGGGCGGCCGGGGGCTTCCGTGAGGTGCGTCAGGCGGTCGGGCGGGCGGCCTTCGCGAGCTCGACGAAGCCGCGCCACGCTGCTGGGTGGAAGGTGAGCGTGCCGCCGGCACGGTCCTTGGTGTCCCGAACCAGGACGACGCCGGGAAGGTTGTCGGCGACCTCGACACAAGCACCGCCGTTGTTGCCGCTCTTGCTGCTCTTACGCCACTGCGCGCCGGTCATGTCCATGATGCTGCCGCTTCCCTGAGGAGTGTCAGGGACTGCGTCCGTGACAGCGCCTCGCCACGGATGCGTTCCCACCTGCGGCCCAGGGTAGCAATGTCGGCGGATTGATCGACGATCTTCGCCTCGGTCTGGCTGTCCGCATGCCCGAGCACGCTGCCGTCGTCCAACTCGGCGAGGATGAGGGGCCCGCCCAGCCCGGCGTACATGCCTACCGATGCGGGCACGACATGGATCGCCGTGGTGGGCTGTGCGCCGCACGCCACCAGGTGCTCGCACTGCTCCCGCATCAGCGCCCGGTCACCGTAGGCGGACCGGCGCAGCACCAGCTCGTCCAGCACCACCACCAGCATCGGCGGGTTGTCCCGGCGCAGGATGGCCTGCCGCTGGAGGCGTGCCTCCACCAGCCGCCCGACGTCGTCGGCGGTCAGTGTCTCCCCGGCCAGCGTCGCCCGCGCGTACGCCTCGGTCTGGAGCAGCCCCGGCACCCAGGCCAGCTCGAACCAGCGCAGCGCTACCGCCTCGCGCTCGATGTCCACCCACCGCCGGAACCACGCCGGCTCGCGCCGCTTGAGGACGTCCGGCCACAGCTCGGTCACCTCCCGGCCGAGCGCCTCGGCGACCCGCCTACGGGTCTGCGGGCGCGGGATGCGTCCATGGCTGGCCCACCGCGCGGCGGTCTTCGGGTCGACACCGACCCGCGCCGCGAGGGTGTCGGCGGTCTCGCCCGCCTCGGTCATGGCTGTGACGACGGCACGGTTCACTCGCGCGATCCTTCCTGGACGTTCGGGGACACTCAGCATCCACTCCGATACGCGGTGTATGCGGCAGCCACACGCCGGAAGGGTGGAAACCAGGACGGCACGAGCCAGTGGAGACTCCCCCGAACTCGCTGGACGTGCTTGTCGGGGCCGCCCCGCCCGGCGAGCACCTCCCGGGGCGGCCCCTCCCAGATCTCCTGGCGACGAGGAGTCACACGTGCCCGCACGACAGCCCCACCGCGATGGCCGGTGACCGGCCGGCGGGAGGACGGCACCCCGACCGTCCCGCCCGGCGTGTATCTGTTGAGCCGGGAGGCATCCCCGCAGTTCAGCGCGCCGATCCTGGTCCGCGTGATCCGCGAGTTGACCGACCGGCACCCGCCGCACGGCTGGACGTGGATCGACTGCTACCAGCTCGACCGGCACGGCGACGCGATCGAGAAGCGACAGTTGTTCGTGATGCCGGCGGGGATGCGCCAGGTCAACGTGCCACCGGTTCCGTACGCCGCCCGACGCCCTTCGGCGAGAACAACCCGGTGAGCCGCCCGGAGTCCATCTCGGAGCGCGTACGCGCTTCCTCAGGACCGGCGGCGAATTCGATCGGCGAGCGTACGGCTGCGGTGCAGCGCGGACCGCACCGGGACAGGTAGGTGCCGCACGGCCGCGCGACCGGGCAACCGTTCACCGGGTGCCTGCCCCTTACGCAGCGCTTTGGTGTGCGGGAAGGGGATCTGCGGCTGATGCGCCTCGCGCAACGCCCGGACGCCGCCGAGCGAGTACAGCTCCGCCACTCGGGCGATGATCCGCTCTCTGGCCTCCGGATCGGTGGTCATCAGCGTGGTCACCGGCGGCGGCAGGTCCGCAGCAGCCAGCCGGGTCTCGTATCCGGGGTCGGCCTTGCCGGGCTGGAAGATGTGTTCGACGCCGTTGCGCTCAAGGAAGCCGGCAAAGCGGTCCCAGCGCTGCGCCTGCCCGGCGTTGAAGGCGGTGTAGTCGGCCCCGGCGTAGAGATCGGCGGCGTCGACCTCCGGCGTGAGGCTGGGGAGCAGGCTGTGCGGGATGTCGTGGTACCGGGCCAGTTCCAGGGTCCGGCTGTCGTGCGCCAGCACGTAGGCGGGCGTGCCGGCGGACAGCGCCGCGATGTTGCCGTGAATCCGGGTGCCGAAGGAGAAGTCGCGTTCGGCGAGGTAGCGCATCCAGGTCGAGGTGTCGACGAAGAACCGGATGCGATCCTCCCGGTAGAGCTGGTGACCGGGGTGGTGCGGCAGCCCACGGCGCACGTTGCCCGGGTGGACCCCCCACAGGAGCAGTTCGAGCACCTCGTCGCCCTGCGGCACGTAGACCATGTTCGGGTAGCGCTTGGCGTGCCGGGTACCGATCCGGTCCATCAGCTTCACGTAGGGCGAGATGTTGATCGTGAAACGGCTCTCCTGGGTGATTGCGGGCAGCCGCTTGCTGATCCGGAGGTGCGGACCGTCCCGGAACAGCGACGGACAGCCCACGACATCGACCACATCGTCACCGAAGCCCAGCTCGGCGAGGTAGGCGCGGGTGAACTCACCGCGTACGCCGATCGTCGCCGACTTGTCGAGCACCGCGCGGACAAACCGGCGCACCGCCACGCGCAGCTCGTCGGTCGGCGGCGGAAACGGGTCGTCGAGGCTGCCCGCGCCGCCCGCGACGCCGACGCCGATCACCACGACCGGGATCCGCAGCCGCTCGATCACCCAGGTGAGGCGCTTGAGATTCTCCAGAAAGCTCAGCCGGAAGGCATTGGCCAGCGGCACCACGAACAGGTCGAACTGCTCGTTGACCCGGTCCACGTACGCGCGGTCCACACCGGGCCGTTCACTGAGGAAAGAGTTGGACACCACCTCGGTCCCCGGAACGCTGATCAGCTTGTGCACCGCGTCGGCAAAGACGAGGTTGCCGACGTTGCGCCCGAAGATGCCTTGCTTGTAGAGCGCGAGGGAAAGCTCCGGGCTCACCGGGGTGAAGGGATCCTTGGCGGAACGCAGCAGAACACGAGGCATCTGGTCATCTCCACGCCGGGGGGTGTGGGATCGGGTCGAGGCATTCGACGTTAACAACGCACCGGCGATCCTGCCCGTTGAGCGAGCAGACGAGACCATCCTGAGTCCCGGGCACCCGTCACGGTCGCGGGCTCAGGGTGCGCGGTGCCTTCAGGACTGGCGGCGGAGCCGACCGGCGAGCGCGCGACTGCGGCGCAGCGCGGACCGCACAGGTGCCGGCAGGTGCCGCACTGCGGCAGGTACCGGCCGCCGCTCGCCGGTCGCCACCGCCTCCTTCGGCGCAGCGGTGTGCGGGAACGGAATATCCGGCTTGTGTGCCCTGCGCAGCGCGCGGAGGCCACCCAGCGCGTAGAGTTCCGCCACCCGGGCGGTGATCCGCTCCCTGGCTTCGGGATCGGTGGTCATCAGCGTGGTCACCGGCGGCGCCAGCCCCACGGCGTCCAGCCGCTTGTCGTAGTCCGGGTTGGCCTTTCCGGGTTGGAAGATGTGCCCGATGCCGTTGCGCTCAAGAAAGCCGCCAAAGCGGTCCCAGCGCTGCGTGTGCCCGGCATTGAACGCGGTGTAGTCGGATTGGGCGTAGAGGTCCGCGGCGTCGACCTCCGGGCTCAGGCCAGGGACCATGGTGTGCGGAATGTCGTGGTACCGGGCCAACTCCAGGGTCCGGCTGTCGTGCACGAGGACGTGGGCCGGCGTCCCGGCGGCCAGCGCCACGATGTTGCCGTGGATCCGGGTGCCGAAGGAGAACTCCCGCTCCGCCAGGTAGCGCATCCAGGTCGAGGCATCGACGAAGAACCGGATCCGGTCCTCCCGGTAGAGCTGGTGGGCGGTGTGGTGCGGCATTCCCGGGCGGACGTTGTCCGGCTCGACCCCCCACAGCAACAGCCTGAGGTCGGTGTCGTCCTGCGGTAGGTAGACCATGTTCGGGTAGCGCTTGGCGTGTCGGGTCGCGACCTCGTCCATCAGCAGCACGTACGGCGAGATGTTGATCGTGAAGCTGCTCTCCGGCGTCAGCTCGGCCGCCCGCTTGGTGATCCTCAGGTTCGGGCCGTCCCGGAACAGCGACGGACAGCCGACGACCTCGACCACGTCGTCACCGAAACCCAGCTCGGCGAGGTAGGCGGCGGTGATCTCGCCACGTACGCCGATCGTCGCCGACCTGGCGAGCACCGAGCGCACGAACCGTCGCACCGCCCCGCTCATCTCGTCGGTAGCCGGCGGGAACGGGTTGTCGAGGCTCCCTCCGGCACCCGCGACGCCGACGCCCACCACCACGACCGGGATCCGTAGGTTCTCGATCACCCAGGTGAGGCGCTTGAGGTTTTCCAGGAAAGTCGGCCGGAAGGCATTAGCCAGCGGCACCACGAACATGTCGAACTGCTCGTTGATCCGGTCCACGTACGCCTGGTCCACGCCGGGCCGTTCGCTCAGGAACGAGTTGGACACCACCTCGGTCCCCGGCACGCTGATCAGCTTGTGCACCGCCTCGGTGAAGACGAGGTTGCCCACGTTCCGCCCGAAAATACCCTGCTTGTAGAGCGCGAGGGAGTGCTCCGGGCTGACCGGGGTGAAAGGGTCCTTGGCAGAGCGCAGCAGGACACGGGTCATCGGGTCGGAGCCTCCGGGGTGCGGGGTGCGAGGGGGTAGCCGAAAGTCGCTCGATGCTAGCCAACCCCGTCGTCGCTCGCCACCTGCTGCGGGTCGGCCGGAAAGGGATCAGACCTTCGACCACGGCGGCGGGAAGATGACCTCGCCCCGGGGAGGCGACGGCTCGCCGCTGGTCGCTGGCGGCAGGATCAACGCCTGCCACGGCTCACCAAGGCCGGACCAGGGACTCGTCAGGCCCAACTGGTCCGCGCGGCTGAAGCCGAAGCGCCGGTAGTAGGCCGGATCGCCGAGCACCACCACCAGCCGCTCACCGAGTTCGGTCGCCGCTTCCAGCGCGGCCTGCACCACCGACGTGCCGAGCCCGATCCGCTGCCGGTGCGGCGCCACCGCAACCGGGCCCATCGCGAGCGCTGGCGTGCTGGCCGTTCCCGAGTTGACCACCACCCGGGTGAGCAGGGCACATCCGACGATCTCCCCGCCGTACTCGGCGACCATCGCCAGCTCCGGCAGCCACGCGTCGCTGCCCCGCAGCTCGTCGACGAGGCGTACCTCCGGCGGGACGGCCACGTCGGGCCGGGCGAAGGCTGCGGCCAGCACCCGGCGGATCGCGCCGGTGTCGGCCGGGTCCTCGGGTCGCAGCCGCAGGGTCGTCACGCGGCGTAGGGTACCCCGGAGGACGCGTCCAACCGCGACGGTCCTCGAACCCGGGCGCGCCGTCACCAACGCACTCGATCGATCGACATACCCCGTTGCGGGGCGTAGTAACGCCCGGGACAGGGTATGACTGTTCCATGACGCCCGTACGATCCCTCGCCCGCGCCATGTTGAGCGGCATCTTCGTGGTCAGCGGCGCCCGCAACTTCGCCAACCCCAGCCGCCTGGCACCCACTGCGAAACCGGTCACCGATCGGGTGACACCGCTGCTGGAACGGGTGCATCCGCAGCTCCCCACGGATACTGAAACCCTGATCCGCGCCAACTCGGCCGTGCAGTTCGGCGCCGGGCTGATGCTGGCCACCGGGCGGTTCACCCGGCCGGCGGCCCTGGTGCTGGCCGGCACGCTGATCCCGGTCACCCTCGCCGGGCACCCCTTCTGGCGCAACGACGACCCGATCGCGAAGAACAACAACCAGATCCACTTCCTGAAGAACCTCGGTCTCTTCGGTGGGTTGTTGCTCGCTGCGGCGGACACGGAGGGTAAACCCGGACTACGCTGGCGGGCCGGTCACCGCATCGGCCACTCACGACGGTCGGTACGCCGTGCGGTCCGGACCGCGCGCCGGGAGGCCCGGATCGCTGTGCGATCGACCTCCGCCGCCCGGCGACTTCCCGGCTGAGCTGTACGCGTCCCACCTCACCCCCGCTGAGCTGCGATCCAACCACCCCCACCCCGGCTAAGGCCGCGAATCACCTGAACCGCCCGGTAGGCGTTAACGCGGTGGAAATGTCAAAAGAATGTGTGGGATCGGACACGGTCGCATAACGCGGGAGGCACTGACGTGAGGCGCCGTTCTAGGCTCCGTACTGGACCTGGACGGGTAGGACGACCTTGGTACGGGGGTGGCCACGCCATGCCGACGATCGTCGGTAGAGGGCTGGACCGCCTCGCCACAGTCCGTCGCGTAACGCGTGGGATCGATCGTAGGACAGTCGTACGGGCGGGCATCGTCGCCGCCGTCGCCTACGCCGCATGGCTTGCCATCGGCGCTTTCGGGCGTCCGTACAACTTCTTCGACATGAAGATCTACCACGGCGCGGTGGTCTGGTGGGCGAGCGGTCACGAGCTGTACGAGTTCGTCGCGCCCGACACAACCCTGGGTTTCACCTACCCACCCTTCGCCGGGCTGGCCATGCTGCCGATGGCGCACCTGCCGGTCACCCTGGCCGGTCTGGTCAACGCCGCGGTCAGCATCGCCGCGCTGGCCGTGGTGCTGGCCGCGCTGCTGCGCCCGATCGTCGACCGGCTGGGCTGGCCACTGTGGTACACGGTGGCCATCGCCACGCCACTGGCCGCCGCCATCGAACCCACCCGGGAAACCCTCGGCTACGGGCAGGTCAACCTGCTGTTGTTCGCCCTGATCCTGGCCGACCTGGTCGCCCTGCGCTGGCGGTCGCGCCGGGGCACCCACCAGGCCGAGAGCGACGGCCCGCTGCTGCGGTTCATCTACGGCGGCGCGTGGGCCGGCGTGGGCATCGGCCTCGCCACCGCCGTCAAGCTGACCCCGGCACTGTTCATCTTCTATCTGATGATCACTCGACAGTGGCGGGTGGCCTGGACGGCCATCGGCACCGCCGTC
Source organism: Micromonospora sp. C51 (assembly GCF_018070435.1). NCBI lineage: Bacteria > Bacillati > Actinomycetota > Actinomycetes > Micromonosporales > Micromonosporaceae > Micromonospora > Micromonospora sp. C51. The sequence continues at coordinate 158,597 of NZ_JAGPXQ010000005.1, forward strand.
GGGGTGACCATCGGCAGCTTCGGCATCGTCGGCGCGGAGTCCCGAGACTACTTCGGCAGCGTGCTGTGGCAGACCGAGCGGGTGGGCGCCGCCGACATGACGCCCAATCAGTCGTTGGCCGGCCTGCTGGCCCGGCTCTACGACTCGATCGAGACCCCCGGCCTGCTCTGGCTCGCCTTCTCCGTGCTGGTGCTGGCGCTCGGTCTGTCCCGGGCCTCAAACGCCCACTCCGACGGCGACGAACTGACCGCCTTCACGCTTGTGGGCCTGACCGCCAACGTGATCAGCCCGATCTCCTGGACGCACCACCTCGTCTGGGTGATCCCGGCGATCATCGTCCTGGCCGACGCCGCGATCCGTCGGCACGAAGCCAGCCGAGCACCGGTGGCGCGATCCGCGTCAGCGCCGTACGGCGGCCCGCCGGGAGTGTCCACTCTCCGTTCACCGATCTGGTACCCGACGCTTACCGGGTTCCGCCACGGCTTCGCCGCGATCGGGCTCTACCTGCTTTTCCTGATCTCCCCGATCTGGCCGTACGAGCACCAGCTGCCGGAGGTCTCCCACTACCAGGACGGCCTGTTCGGCGCGTTGATGGAGAACTCCCTGGCGCTGGCGCTGATCCTGCTGGTCGCCGCACTGCCCTGGCGGCCCGGCGCGGAACCGGCGTTCCACACCGACCGGGCGGCACGTGCCTCGATGCTGTACGGACGGCGGTAGCCCATCCGGTCAGGGGCAGTTGACCCATTCCTCGGTGCCGTCGGTGAAGACCTGCCGCTTCCAGATCGGCAGCCGGGCCTTCGCCTCGTCCACCAACCGGGCACAGGCAGCGAAGGCGGCGGCCCGGTGGGCGGTGCTGACCGCCGCCGCCAGGGCCACGTCGCCGATGGCCAGGGGGCCGATCCGGTGTGAGATCGCCACGGCGTACACGTCGGGGTCGGCGGCGATCTCGTCGGCGACCTCCTGGAGCACCTTCTCGGCGTTCGGGTGGCCTTCGTACTCCAGGCTGGTCACCGACCGTCCGTGGTCGTGATCGCGTACCACCCCGACGAACGACACCACCGCGCCGGCCCGACGGTCGGCGACCGCCGCCTCGTGCGCGGCGAGATCCAGTGGCTGGTCGGTGACGCTGCTGATGACGGTCACCATGCCCGCTCCCCCGGTAGCAGTGGCAACGGCACGATCGGCACCCGGTCACCCGCCGAGCCGGTGGTGCCGGGGTCGATCACCGCGAACCCGTCGGCGGTGGCGAGCCCACGCAACATGGCCGAACCGACGTGCCGGACCGGATGGGCTGTCCCGGCGGCCCGGTCGAGTCGGACCAGCGCCAGGTGGGTGTGGTCGCCACGACCGGCAACGGGCTCGGCGAGGACGGCGTGCGGAAGCGTCGGCAACGACCGACCCGCGAGCCCGGCCAGCAGCGGAGCGACCAGCGACACCAAGGCAATGACGGCGGACTGCGGATTGCCCGGCAGCCCGGCCACGAACCGGACCTGCCCGTCGGCACCGACCAACCGGGCCAGCAGCATCGGGAAACCGGGCCGCACCGCGACCGTGTTGACCACGTACTCGGCACCCAACGACGCCAACGCCGGGTGCAGGTGATCGACCGGGCCGTGCATGGTGCCGCCGGTGGTGCAGACCAGATCGGCGTTGTCCAGGGCGGCACGCAGCGCCGCCACGTGGGCGGGCAGCGTGTCCGCGACGGGGCCGACCACGCTGTTCGGATCCACCTGGCAGCCGTACCGGCGGAGCCAACCCGGCACCGCCGGGCCCAGCGCGTCACGGACCCGCCCGGCGCCCGGCGGGCCGGCCGTGAGCAACTCGTCGCCGAAGACCAGCAGCGCCGCCCGGGGCTGCCGGCGTACCCGCAGCGTGTCGTGGCCGCACGAGGCGGCCAGGCCGATCACCGCAGGGTCGACCGGTGTCCCGGCCGGCAGCAGCTCCTCACCGGCGGTGGCCTCCTCGCCGGGTTGCCGCCACTCCGGCGTGGCGCGTGGCACGCCGTCGACCAACCCCTCCGGCGTACGCCTCGACTCCTCGACCCGGAGCACCGCCGAGGCGCCCACCGGCACCATCGCCCCGGTGGCGATCTCGACAGTCGTCCCGTCCTCGGTCAACGGGGCAGGCGCACCACCCGCCAGGACGCGCCCGACGACCCGCCACGGGCCGGCACCACGCACCGCCCAGCCGTCCACGCTCGACGTCGGAAACGCCGGCAGGTCGGTCCGCGGGGAGAGCGGTTCGGCGAGGGTGTGCCCGTCAGTCCCGGCGAGCGGACGCTCGACGGCGGGCAGCGCGGCGGCCAGGCCGGCCGCGTACACCAGGGACCGGGCCTGCGCCCAGTCGGCCGGTGGTGGCGCGGAGACCTCGTCGGTGGAGGCGGTTTCCGTTCTCACCGGCCGAGCCTAACCGGCCGCCAGGTGGTCGCCACCACGCAACTGGTCGACGGTGTGGGCCAGAATCGGCCCCAGCACGGCGAGGCCGTCCCGCGCTCCGCCGGTCGACCCGGGCAGGTTGACCACAAGCGTGCGACCGGCCACGCCGGCCACCCCGCGAGACAGCGCGGCGGTGGGCACCTTGTCGCGGCTGTGCGCGCGGATCGCCTCGGCGATGCCGGGAATCTCGTAGTCGAGCAGGGCCCGGGTCACGTCGGGAGTGCGGTCGGTGGGGGTGATCCCGGTGCCGCCACTGGTCAGCACCACGTCGAAGCCGTCCACCACGGCCGCCCGGACTGCCTGGCCGACCGGCTCGCCGTCCGGCACGACCACCGGGTCGCCCACCGTGCAGCCCAACTCCCGCAGACCGGCGACGAGGAGCGGACCACTGGTGTCGGCGTAGACACCGGCGGCGGCGCGGTTGGAGGCAACCACCACCCGGGCGCGGATCACGACCGGTCCTCCGGGCGCTCCCACAGACCGGTCTTTCCGCCCTCCTTGCGTAGCACCCGGACCGCGTCGACGCTGGCTGCCGGATCAACGGCCTTGACCATGTCGACGAGAGCCAGCCCGGCGACCGCGACCGCGGTCAGCGCCTCCATCTCCACCCCGGTGCGGTCGGCGGTGCGGGCGGTGGCGGTGATCTCCACGCTGTCGTCGGTAAGCGCCAGGTCGACGGTGACTCCGTGCAGCGCGATCGGGTGGCAGAGCGGGATCAGGTCGGGAGTGCGCTTCGCCCCCATGATCCCGGCCAGCCGCCCGACCGCCAGGGCATCGCCCTTGGGCAGACCCTCCCCACGGAGCAGGTCGATCACCTCACGGGTGGTCCGCAGCCGGCCGGCGGCCGTCGCCACCCGACCGGTGACCTGTTTCGCGGAAACATCGACCATGCGTGCCGCGCCGGCGGTGTCGACGTGGGTGAGCTGGGCGGGTTCGGTCACGGTCGCGAGCCTATCCCCGCCGTGTGACAGGACGGTTCCGTAGGCTCGGAAGGAGCGGCGCGGGGACGCCGCCCCTTCCTCGCCAGCCTGCCTCGGGCTGCTGGGGTAAGACCCGGCGGCAGGAGTCGCGACGAGATCCGGCAACTGTCGGATCTCCCCCCGTCGGCGAACGCTCCGGAGGCTAGCGACCCCGGCGATAAGAAATCGATAAGAACGATGGCCAGCGAGATCTGGCGATCAGCGGGTCGGTATGCCCTGCTTCAACGCGGCGAGACGGCGCTCGATATCGAACCGCTCCGGTGCTCCGGTCGGCACAATGAGCGTCAGCGCCCGTTCCAGATATCGCCGAGCCTCGGTCGGATCCGCCCTCAGCAGGTGCTCGGCCAGACCGGCCAGCGCCCGGGCCTGTTCGTACCGGTTGTCGATCCGGACCGCCAGATCAAGCGCTCGCTGGTGTGCCCGCAGGGCACCGTCGGTGTCGCCGTCGGCCGCCAGCGTCAGGCCGAACTCGTTCAACGCGGTGCACTCCGCATGCCGCTCGGCCGACTGGCCGGTGAGCTCCAGCGCCAGTTCGTGCTGCCGTCGGGCCTCCGCGAGCCGGCCCACGCCGCGATAAGCCACGCCCATCACGTTGCGCGCGTCGGCCTCTCCGTATCGATGACCCGTCTCGGCGTAGAGGATCATGGCAGATCGCAGCAACCGCAGCGCCTGAGCATGCTCTCTCAAGCGCACCCGCACGGCGGCGATGTGGCTCAACACGTTGGCGATCTGGTAGCGGTCACCTTCCACCCGTGCCCAGAGCAGATGAAGGCGATGTACCCGCAGCGCCTCCTCGTAACGCCCCAAGCAGGTGAGGGCGATGCCGACGTTCGGCAGATGTGTCCGAACCCGACCGATCTGCCGCATCGGAAGGTCGCGCAGTGCTGCCAGTGCGAGATCCGCGGACACCTGGAAATCACCCATCATGCAGTGAGCCTTTTTCATCCTGTGTAGCGGTTGGATTCGGTGTGGTGCAGGACGAGGATGGCCTGCACGATCGCGGTGGCTCGGCGTGGGCAGCAGCGCAGCTTGGCGAGGATCTTCCAGGTCTTGAGCGTGGCAATCGCTCGCTCACCGCGGGCGCGGATCTTCGCGTGGGCGCGGTTCACGGCTTTCTGCCTGCGTGACAGCTTCGGCCGGAAGCGGCGCCGCTTGAACGGGGTACGCACGCTGCCGTGGGCGCCCTGATAGCCCTTGTCCGCGAAGGTCATCACGTGTGCACTGGTCAGCGCGTCGATGATGCCGTGCGTGCGGGCAGCGGTCAGGTCGTGAGCCGATCCGGGTAGCGCGGGCGATGCCCAGACGAGGCGGCCCGCTGCGTCGGCGATGACCTGCACGTTCACGCCGTGGCGTTTGTGTTTTCCCGAGTAGTAGGGCTTCTGGTCGGCGATCCGGTCGATCGGGATCAGGGTGCCGTCCAGGATCGCGTACGCCAGCATGCGGATGCGTTTCATCGCGGTGGCCAGGTCGTCGGCGGATGCCGCGAGCAGGGCGGTCGCTTCCTGCACGTAGCGCCAGGCGGTGGCGACGCCGATCGCGAACCCGCAGGCCAGCCGGGTGTATGTGTCGCCGTTACGTAGATGGGCAAGGGCGAGTAGTGCCTGGCGTCCCGCGTCGAGGCGCCGCCACCTGGATCGTTGCTGGTTACGGTGCTGGCGGATGCGGTCGGCGAGGTGGTTGAGGGTCCGGCTGGACAACGAGATCGTGGACGGGTAAGACAGCACAGGCGAGGCTCCCGGTCGGGGCATCGGGTTTTGGTCGATTTGCTGTCTTACCTGGAGCCTCGCCCTCATCGATCCCGGGGCTACGCACACCTCCTCTGACCTGCAGGGTCAGGATGAAAAGGGCTCAGTGTGCGACGCTCAGGTTCCCCCGGATCCGGGCGATGTCTCCACGGCGGCCTGCCGCTTCAGCCTCCACCAAAGCTCTTTCCAGACACTCAACCGCCGGGTGATAGAAACCGGTTTTGGCCAGCGCCGAGGCGAGATAGTTGTTCATAATGCCGACTGCCCGACTGTCCCCCAATTGCTCTGCGGCGGCCAGCCCCAGTTCATGCGTCCGCTGAATATCTTCGAAGTATCCGCGAACATAGTAGAAGCGCCACAGCACGCGCGCTACCTTCCAGGCAAAACCATGAAAGGAGTTTTTTGCCGCCAGCTCGATGAAGAGATTCAGATTACTTCGCTCCCGCTCGACCCAGGTGATATCGACCGTCTCGGATCCGGGTAGGAGATCTGGCCGCTCCGGCATCACGTCGCCGATGTCCGCGTAAATGTCGCTGATACTGTTCAACGACTTCATGGCGGCGATCGACAGTTGCATGACCTGGTCAAGCAGACTGGCAAGGGCAGCCCTTCGCCTCTCCTCCGAATCTGTCTCCAGGCACTTCTCGCGAGCGTACTGTCGAACCAGGTCGTGCATGCGATAGCGACCACTATCCGATTCTTCCAGCAGGTGACGGTCGACCAGATCGTCGAGGATCTGCCCGGCTTTCGCGTAGGAAAGGCCGGACATCGCCGCGACCATGCTGATGCAGTAGTGCCCGGTATGGAGACCCAGCAAGCGGAAAACCCGTTTACTCACCTCGTGCAACGGCTCGTACGAGGCGGTGAAGGCGGCGGCGACGCTGCGCTCTCCCGTTCCGAAGCTGGCCAGCCCTGACTCGTTCGCGGCCAGACGACCGGCCAAATCGACCAGCCGGCGGTTGCGCCGGTGAGCCAGCCGCGACCCGACCAACCGGATCGCCAGCGGCAGGTAACCACAGTTGCGGACTATCTCTGCGGCGGATTCGGGGTCCGCATACACCCGCTCTTCTCCAGCGCTGATCGCCAGCAGGCGGAGCCCCTCTTCTGGCGACAGCACGGACAGGGACTCGGGGGGCCCGACATCCAGGTCGAGAAGTCGCCGACGGGAAGTGACCAGGATGACCGACGACGCGGTGACCGACGACGCGGTGACCGGCAACAGCGGAGCAACCTGGTCACTGTCAGCCGCATTGTCGAGAACGACGACCGCACTGCGGGCGGACAGTTCCCTGCGCCACAACCCTCGTCGTTCATCAACATCTACTGGAATTCGGGGTGCCGGCACACCCAACTGACGGAGAAGCACCACGAGGGCAGTGGCGGGATCCATCGCGTTGCCCTCACCGTGACCGCGCAGGTCGATGAAGAGTCGACCATCCGGGTACGAAGCGGCCAGGCGTCTGGCGACCTGCACGGCGAGCGTCGTCTTACCGCTTCCCGCCATCCCGTCGATCAGGTGAACTACCGGTGCCGGGCCTGCGGCGGCTCGGCACCGGCCGATCATTCGCTCGACGAGGGCCTCCCGGCCAACAAAGTGAGCTACCGGTCTGGGTAGCCAGTCCCAGTCCGTCCCATCGATGTCAGGTGTCGTCGAGGTCCTCGCGCTCGAATCGTTGCTGCCTCCGGGTCCCGCCGCGGGGGAGACCGATGCCGGGGCCGCTCGACGCCCGACCATTTCCTGATGCAGTCGCCGAAGATCGGATCCCGGCTCGACGCCGAGTTCGGCCCGCATGACTCGGGCAGCGGATCGAAACACGGAGATCGCGCCGGCTACGTCGCCGCGCCGATGCAGCGCCCTCATCATCAGCAGCAGCGCCGGCTCACGGGTCGGGTGGGCCGCAACCGTTCGCCACAGCAGCGGTAGGGCATCCTCGACGCGGTCCGCTGCAAGGTGGAGGCCCGCGAGGAGTTCCACGGCGAGAAGATGCTGTTCCTGAGCGCCCGCCACCTGAGCGGCCAGCGAAGCCCCGAGAGGCACGCCCAGCAGGGGTGGCCCGTTCCAGAGGGGCATCACCCCGCTCAGCAACGACCGCGCGGTCTCCGGGTCGTCGCGGCGGTTGAGCTGACGGGCCCGCTCAGCCTGGTCAAGGAAGTGGAACAAGTCCACGTCGTCGGTCGCGATCTCCAGTCGGTACCCGCCGCGCTGACGTACCAGCACCCCCTGGCCGGCATCGTGCGCCTCGAAGGTGCGTCGCAGGTTGGCGGCATAGGTCCGAACGTTCGGTACGGCCGAGCGAGGTGGGTCGTCGGGCCAGATCTCGTCGATCAGCTCCTCTAAGGCAACCGTCCGGCTCGGGCTCATCACCAGCTTGGCCAGAACGGTGCGTTGCTTCGGCGTACCGAGGTCCACCCCGGACGAACCAAACGAGACCCGAAAGCCGCCAAGCACCTCAATCTTCACTTCTCGAACCCCTTGTGAGGCGGGCATTCGCGTGAGCGCACCTTAACAATGCGCATCGGATCGGGGTGAGCTGCACCAGACGCTCGGGCTCGGCGGTGGCGACATCGAAAGGGCTTGCCGCTTGCCTACCCGGGCCGGCCAAGGTCGGTCGTCACATCGCGTCCGGCCAGAAATGGTGTGACGGCGACCGATGACCACGGCCCGCTATCCGCCGGCTGCTGGGCTCCGGCCTCGGCCAAGCGTTGGGCGACCTCAACCCGCTCTGGCACCCCCATCCGCCTGAAGATCGCCAACGCCCGTACCCAGTGTCGGCGCGCCTCCGCCGGATCAATGGACCACATGTGCTCAGCCAATCCAGCCAGGGCGCGCCCTTGCTCATAGGGATGAGCTATCCGGGTGGCCACCCGCAGCGCCTCGCGGTGCAGTTCCATCAACCTCGCGGACTCAGCCGAACCGGCGAGAGTCAAGGCGAGGTCGTTCAAAGCCGCCGCCTCCACGTGAGGTTCGCCGGCATCGACTGCCATCTGCCGGGCAGCCTCATGCTCAAGCACCGCTTCCGTAACGCGTCCGAGACCACGCAGGGCGACCCCGAGGTCATTCCGGACCTCAGGTTCCGCGTAACGGTGTCCGGTGCGTTGGCGCATGACGAGCGCCGTCCGCAACGCTCGCGCGGCCACGTCGTACTGCCCCATGCGACACTTCACCGCACCGATGTGACCGAGCGCGTTGAGAATATGGAACTGGCTACCAAGCTGGCGTCCTAGGTACAGGTGGAGGCGGTGCACGCGCAGGGCCTCGTCGTATCGCCCGAGCAGCGCCATCGCGAGCCCGAGGTTCGGCAGGTGGGTGGCGGTTTCATGCACCTCCGGAACAATCCCGTTTCGCGTTCGCTCCAGCGCCACAGCAACTGCCTTATCAGGTTCGCCGAGAAGCCAATATACTGCCACCAAGTTTGCCTGATAACGCGCAAGGTTGGATCGATCACCACACCGCTCACAAATTTCGACAGCCTTCTTCAGATGCGTTAATGCGCCTGGATAGTTGCCGGTTCGTAAATAGGCGGAGGCGAGATAGTTGTGCATCACGGCCACGGCCCGCTCGTCGCGAGCCTCTTCCGCAGCCGAAAGCCCTTGAAGGCTGGTCACGACGATATCGTCATAGCACCCCCGAGTGTACAAAAACCGCCACAGAATCCGTGCCAGCCGCCACGCTTCCTGGCGAAATTCCCACTCGCGGGCTCTACCGACAAGCAACACGAGGTTGGTCCGCTCGATCTCCATCCACTTTTCGGCAGAGTCGCTCTTCATCTCAACCAGGTCGGGTCGACGCGGAGCATCGAGAGAGACATGAAGGCTAATGCGGCCCAGCTCAAGGATATCGGCCACGGAAAAGGAGAGATGCAGCATCAGATCAAGGAGTTCCGCCAGAGCCAAACTTCGCTCATTCACCTCGTCCACGCGGTTCGACAGATCGTGGGCGTAGTGCCGGATGAGGTCGTGCATCCGATAACGCCCAGCCGTCAACTCTTCGATCAGGTGGGAGTCCAGAAGGGCGTCGAGTACGTCGGCGGTTTCTTCGACCGACAAGCCGGACAGCGCACTGGCGGCCAGCACGCCGAACTCGTCTCCCGGATGCACGCTGAGCAGTCGGAACAGTCGCTGCGCGGGCTCGTTCAGCGAGGCGTACGAGGCCGCGAAGGCACCGGCCACACTACGGTCCCCTGAGGTCAGCTGGTCCAGCCGGCGGGCCTTGCTTGCCAGCAGCTTTGCCAGATCCGCCACTTGCCAGTTCGGCCGATGCGCGAGCCGTGAACCGGCAAGCCGTATCGCCAGCGGCAGGTGACCACAGCTTTCCACCACGGCCACTGCCGCCTCAGGCTCCGCAGCCACCCGCTCCGCCCCTGCCGTTGAGGCCAGTAGTGCGACGCCCTCCGCCGGCTTGAGCAGCGGCAGGGACACCGGCGGATCGACATCCAGCCCGTTGATCCGCCGGCGCGAGGTCACGATCACCAGGTTTCCCGGTGCGGTGGGCAGTAGAGGCCGGATCTGCGCGGCGTCGGCCGCGTTGTCCAGCACGATGATCACCCTGCGACCAGCCAGGTCGCGGCGCCACCGGTCGAGCCGGTCTCCGGGGTCCGACGGTATCCGGCCGGCGGGTGTGCCAAGTTGCCGCAGCAAGGTCGCCAGAGCCGTCGGGCTGTCCAGCTTCTCGGCAGGGTCGTGGCCTTTGAGGTCGATGAACAGCTGGGCGTCCGGAAATCGGTCGGTCAGCCGGTTGGCGACGTGTACCGCAAGTGTCGTCTTGCCGCTGCCAGCCATGCCGTCGACGAGGTGGACTGCGCAGTTGTGCTCGCCGGCCCGCAGGGTCGTGGACAGTAGGTGCTCGACGGCGTCGGCACGGCCCACGAAGTCCGGGACCGTCCGCGGGAGGTAGGAGGGCAGTCGTTGCTCCTGGTCGACGGGCTCCCTACCCGGCGCTCCGGCTGCGTCGGCTCGGCGAGACTGGCCGTCGTGACGGGCGATACGGCGATACAACCGTTGCAGTTCCTCCCCCGGCTCGACGTTCAGATGCTGACGCAGGGTTCGACGAGCTGCGGTATAGGCCGCCACGGCACCGGCGGAGTCCCCTCCTACGTAGAGGGCCTGCATGAGCAACAGGTGAGCCGGTTCCCGCAGTGGATGCCTGACCAGCAGCTCCCGAAGAACCGGCAGGGCCTCGTCGTTGTGGCCGAGCCGGATCTGCAACTCGGCGTACAGCTCGGTGGCCAGCAGCCGATCCTCGGTCGCGGCGGCCACCTGGGCGGAGAGCCGGGGCCCCAGGGCGATCCCGGTGAGCATCGGCCCACGCCAGCGGGCCAGCGCTCGGGATACCAGTCGCACCGCCTCCCGCTCGTCGGCTCCGATGAGTTGCCGCGCCTCGGCCACCTCTGCTCGAAAGGCACAAAGGTCCACGTCCGAGCACTCGACATCGAGCCGGTAACCGTCACGACTGCGGATCAACACTTCCCGATCGGGAAGCATCGCCTCTAGGCTTCGTCGCAGATTAGCCGCATAAGTACGGACATTCGGTATAGCCGAGGGAGGTGGGTCTTCAAACCACAGTTCATCGACGAGTTGTTCGACCGACACCAACTGCCCGGCGTTGCACGCGAGCATGGCCAGGACGGTCTGCTGCTTGGGCGTCCCAGGCGGTAGCGCCTGTGAGCCCAGGCGCACCGCGAGACCGCCGAGAACCTGAATCTGCACCCGGCTCCTCTGACCGCATTCAAAGGATCACTGTATGCAGCTTAACGCCATCGGCACCCGGTAAGTTGCAGCGATCAGCGGCAAGCTCAACCGAAGCGGCGATGAACTGAACAAAGTTCTGTGGTCACACTTGTTCGCAAATCTGCGGCGGGACTGCTGGCACAGGAAGGGCGAAGTGATCGCCGGATTTGGACCCTTCGTAAAGCCAGCGAAACGGAAAGTGACACAACATCGCCCTATTGGCCTATTCTGCGCAATACGACATGTTTCATCGCAAAACATCCGCAAGCACCCCTAGGGTTTGGCCAGTCAAAGCAAATGCCAAGCAGCTGGGGGTCGAGATGAAGTCGAACGAATGGGGCTGATTCCAGCTTCTGGATCAGCAGCGGCCGAAGTACGCTTGCGGAGCGCAGCCCCACGGTGACGAACGGGGATGATGGGTTGGCTCTGCAAGAGCGACAGACCGGGACCGATAAGCGGTTACTGCCGCTGATCGGTCTCGTCGTCGCCCTGGCCGGTCTCTCGGGAGCCGTCTCGGTCGCACACCTGCCGAGCTACGGGGCCCTTACCGCAACCCTGATCTGGACGGCGTTGATCTCGCTTGTCGCCGTCGGCTTCACCGCCAAAGTACGAGTCAGGATCCGTGCCACCAACCACTACATCGCGTGGACCGAGACGGCCATCCTGATCGCCCTCGCCGTGGCACCGGCCCCCGTGGTCATCCTGGCCACCGGCTTCGGCGTCGCGATCGCCACGACCCTGGCACGGCTCGCACCGATCAAGCGAGTCTTCGGCGTCGCCAAGAACATGCTCATCGCCACCGCCGCCGGAGTGGTCCTGCAGCTGTTCGCGTGGTCCCCGACCAGTCCCGACGTCGCGGAGACCGCAGTCGCACTGGCTGCCGCCTACCTGGCTGCGGTGCTACTTGACGAAATCATCACCATGCCGGTCATCGCCATGGCAACCGGCACCTCCTTGCGGAAGTTGGTTCACGAGAACTGGGACGTCCGCCTGACTGCGGCCCTGACCCGTCCGGTGGTCATCATCGGCACAATCCTCGTCGTCAGAATCAACTTTCAGTGGCTTCTCGCGTTGCCACCGCTGGTACTCAGCCTTCATCTGCTCGTATCGACACGGGTCCGCAGCCGAACGGAGCAAAAGGCCTGGCAGCGGCTCGCTCAGACCACCGACGCGCTCAACGTGGTCGAGCTGGACGAGGTTCTCACCACTGCGGTCACCCGGGCGGCGGAACTCTTCTCCGCCGACGAGGTGGAGGTCGAGCTGCGCGACGACGACCGGGTGGTACGCGGCGGCGCCGACGGCGTCACATACGACGGTCCGGCGGCCGAGCCCACCACCGTCCAGGGCGCGGTGGTCCCTGCCCGTCTGGAAGGGCACGACAAGACGGTCGACGTGGGCATGCTGCGGCTGCGATTCCGCGGACCGGTGAAACTCTCCGAGCGGGAGCACTACACCCTCTACACCTTCGCCTCGGCACTGTGCACCGCCATCCGAAACGCCCAGGCGTACGCCGAACTCGCCCGGGTGGCCCAGGCCCACGCGCACGACGCGACGCACGACGCGCTTACCGGTCTGCCGAACCGGCGTCACCTGCTCGACGCGGGCAACGACCACCTGAACCAACGGCACGCCGACGGGGTGACCGCCCTGGTCCTGATCGACCTGAACCACTTCAAAGAGGTCAACGACACCCTCGGCCACACCGCTGGCGACCAGATGCTGGCCGCCGTCGCCGAACGGCTGCGCGCCGCCGCCCACGCCGAGGACCTGGTCGCCCGGCTCGGCGGCGACGAGTTCGCCGTACTCCTGCGTGCCCTGCCCGCGCCCGCGGTCGCCGCACACCGCGCCGAAACGCTGCTGGCGGCGCTGCACGAACCCTTCGACATCGACGGCATGCGGCTCAACGTGGAGGCCAGCGGCGGCATCGCCGCCGCTCCCGCCACCGGCGGCATGGTCGAACTGCTGCGCCGTGCCGACGTCGCCATGTACCAGGCCAAGCGGGCCGGGCAGCGGCTGGCCAGCTACGCGTCCGCCCGGGACACCGCCGACCTGGGTCGCCTCACGCTCGGCGGAGAGCTGACCCGAGCCGTGGCCGACCACGAGTTCACCGTCAAGTTCCAGCCGATCGTCGAACTCGGCAGCGGTGAGGTCATCGCCGCCGAAGCGCTGGCCAGATGGCGTCACCCCACCCACGGCATGATCGACCCGCTGCGCTTCCTGGAGACCGTCGAGCGGTCGGGCCTGCTACCGGCCTTCGCCGAAGCCATCCTCGACCAGGCCCTGATCGCCGCCGGCACCTGGCGGGACGCCGGCTTCGACGTACCCGTGGCGGTGAACGTCTCTCCCCGCAGCCTGCTCGACGCCCGGTTCCCCGGTTCGGTGCTGGCCCGCCTGCGCGCCCACGACCTGCCACCCGACCGGCTGATCCTGGAGCTGACCGAGACCCTCACCCTCAGTCAGCTCGACGTCGTCGACCAGGTGCTCACCCGATTGCGCGACGCCGGCGTTCGGCTGGCCCTGGACGACTTCGGCACCGGCTACTCCTCGCTCTCCCTGCTCTCCCGGATTCCGGTGCATCAACTGAAGATCGACCGAAGCTTCGTCACCGCCATGGAATCCTCCACCGAGGCCGCCGCGATCATCCGCTCCACCCTCGATCTCGGTCGCAGCCTCGACCTCGCCGTGGTGGCCGAGGGTGTCGAGCGGGAGGCGCAGCGACGTACGCTCTGGGAACTGGGCTGCACCTCCGGCCAGGGTCATCTCTTCGCCCGCCCACTGCCCGCCGGAACGTTGCTCGCCGCACTCCAGCGCGGCACCGGCGACCGGACCGGCTGCCTCGCGGTCGCCCTGCACGACGCTGGCGCGGTGGTTCGGCTGCCGCAGGGACGCCGACAGGGCGGCCGGGGTCGGCACCAGCCGGCCTGACACACTTGCCCGGGTGAGCACCGCCACCCCCACCAGCCGCCGCACCGGGTGGTGGCACCGGATCGACACGGCCGCCGGAGGGCTCGCTCTCGACCTCGGCCTCTACGCCGTATCCGCCACCTTCGCCGCAGTCACCGCGGCCACCTCCACTCTGCTGCCGCACCGCGCCTGGGGCGGCATCGCCGCACTCGGCTACCTCGGCGCGGCGATCGTCGCGCTCGGTCAACTCCTACTGCGGCGGCACCGGCCCGGCTCGGCGCTGGCCGGACTTCCCGGACGCTGGCTGGTCACCACCCTCACCTGGATCGCCGTCGCCCTGCTACCGCTGCTCTGGCAGAGCGTGCAGCGCGCGGCGGGACGCACCGACCGGGCCCAGGAAGAGGTGCTCGTCGTCGAGGATTCCGGGCGGCGGCTGGTGGAGACCGGCACGCCCTACCTGGGACCGGACGCCATCGCCGCGCTGCCGCCCGGCGAGCAACTGCTCGGCTACACGCCGTACCAACCGGCAATGGCGCTGTTCGGGCTGCCCCGCGCGGCCACCGACGGATGGTGGAGCGACGCGCGGGTCTGGTTCGCGATCGGCACCGCCCTCGCTCTCCTCCTCGCCGTCCGCGTCCTGCGCCGACCGGAGGGTGTGGGCGCAGCGGACCGGCACGACGCCGCCGTGCTGCGCGGGGTCCAGGCCGCCACCGTCCTGCCGATCTGTGCGCTGACCCTCGCCACCGGCGGCGATGACCTACCCGTACTCGCGCTCTGCCTGCTGGCCCTCGCGCTCGCCGCCACCGCCCGACCCGGTTGGGCCGGCGTCGCCGTCGGACTCGCCGGCGCACTCAAACTTTTCGCCTGGCCAGTCGCCGCGGTCCTGGTCATCTGGGGCATGTCCCGGCGGGCCGGCCTGCGCGTCGCCGCCGGCGCGCTCGGCCTACCCGCCGCCGCGCTACTACCCACCCTGCTGGTGGACCGGGACGCCCTGGTGGAGAACGTACTGCGGTTCCCCCTCGGGCACGGCCTGGTCTCCAGCCCGGCGCAGTCCCCGTTTCCCGGCTACCTGATCGCGAACGCGCTGCCGGCGGGCCGGGGTGTGGCGGCGGCGCTGCTGGTCGCGGCCGCAGCGGCGATCGCCGTCCGACTCGTGCGCCACCCGCCCCGCACCGCCCGGGCCGCGGCGCTCGTCTGCGGGTACGGGCTGCTCGTCGCGATCCTGCTGATGCCCAGTACCCGGTTCGGCTATCTGCTCTATCCGGTGGCGTTCCTCGTCTGGGCAGCCGCACTTGACGTTCCCGGGATCCGGCAACCGGCGAGCGAAGACGGCCGGTAGGGCGTAGACCTGAGGGCATGACCACCTACCGCGACCGCAGCGAGGCGGGCCGGGTGCTCGCCGACCGACTCACCGCCCTGATCGGCGAACCGGACGTCGTCGTGCTGGGCCTGGTACGCGGCGGCGTGCCGGTCGCCCAGGTAGTCGCCGAACGCCTCGGCGCGCCACTGGACGTGCTGGTGGTACGCAAGCTGGGCATGCCGTGGGCCCCCGAGGTCGCCTTCGGCGCGCTCGGTCCGGCCGGCGTACGGGTGGTGAACGACGTGGTGGCCGGGCAGCTCGGCCCCGACGACATCGCCGACGTGCAGCGCCGGGAACAGGCGGAGCTGGACCGGCGCGAACAGCTCTACCGCGCCGGCCGGCCGCCGCTGGACCTGACCGGGCGTATCGCCGTCATCGTCGACGACGGCCTGGCGACCGGGGCGACCGCCCGAGCCGCCGTGCAGGTGGCCCGTCATCTCGGTGCCCGGCGGGTGGTGGTCGCCGTGCCGGTCGGGGCCCAGCAGGCGTACGAGATGCTCGCCGCCGAGGCCGACCAGGTCATCTGTGCGCAGCGGCCGGATGCCTTCACCGCCGTCGGGGCGTACTACGACGACTTCCACGAGGTGTCCGACGACGAGGTGACGGAGGCGCTGACCGCTACCCCGTGAGTCGACCAGGTACCGTCGGGTGATGAGCCTGACCTGTCCCAAGTGTCACGGAGAAATGCGTCAGTACGAGCGCAGTGGCGTCGTCATCGACCAGTGCGGCGAGTGCCGGGGGATCTTCCTCGACCGCGGTGAGTTGGAGAAGCTGTTCGAGGCGGAGGCCAACTGGAGCGCCCAGCAGGCGCCCCCCGCCCCGCAGCCGACCCAGCACGCACCGCAGCCGGGCGGCTACCAGCCCCCGCCTCCGCCGCCTGCGCCGCACCAGCCGGGCTACGGCGCCGTGCCGCCGCCACCGCCACCGCAGCACGGCTACCCGGCCCCGGCACCCGCCTACGGCCACAGCCAGCAGCACTACGGCTACCACGGGCACTACCGCCGGAAGAAGCGCAAGAGCTTCCTCGACGACATGTTCGGCTGAGCAGCACAACCCTGAGCGACCGGGCCGTCCGACCGGCCGGCCCGGTCCGGTCCGCCATGCTGCACGAGACCGAGCGTGAGCGGACGCGCTGGCATCGCCGTCCCCCGCCGCTGCTGAACGCGCCGCCCGACTTCAGCTGTGGGACGCTGCCCACATGGGGTCGCGAGCTTCGCACATCGCACTGGCCAACGCATACGACGGAATCACCTCGGCCGTCGCCGATCTGGACGACCTCGATCTGCAACGATCCACCCGGTGTCGGGGGTGGATGGTCGCTGACCTCCTCTTTCACCTGCTCTGCGACGCCCAGCGGGCACTCGTCGCACTGGCCAGCCCCGCCGAACCACCGGCCACCGTCGACTCCGTCGGCTACTGGCACTCGTTTCCGGGCGGCGACGGGAACGTCCGGCACGCCTGGTGGGCCCGCCGCTCCGCTGCCGCGTTCGACCGCCCGTCCGAGGTGGTCCGGCTCTGGGCCGACACCGCGCCGGCCGCCGTACGCGCCGCCGGCAACGCAGATCCGGCCGGTTTCGTCACCACCCAGGGCCACGTGCTGCGGGTCGCCGACCTGCTGGACACCCTCACCACCGAAGCCGTGATCCACCACCTTGACCTGGTGCTGGACCTACCGGACGCGCCCCTACCCGGACCGGCCGCGACCCGGGTCGCAGTGGCCACCGTGGACGCCCTGCTCGGCGGTGCCGTTACCCGACCGGACGGCTGGAACGACCACCACTACCTGCTCAAGGCCTCCGGACGGCTGCCGCTCACCAGACCGGAGCGAGGCGAACTCGGTGCATCGGCCATCCGCTTCCCGGTGCTCGGGTGAGCGGTCAGACGATCGCCATGTCGACGAAGCGCGACAGGTGCAGTTGAGCGGCGACGGTCACCGTGTCGGTCGGACCATTCCGGTGCTTGGCAACAATGAAATCCGCCTCCCCGGCCCGCGGCGACTCCTTGTCGTAGTAGTCGTCCCGGTGCAGAAGTATGACAACGTCCGCATCTTGTTCAATAGACCCACTTTCGCGTAGATCGGACAATTGTGGACGCTTGTCGGTGCGCTGTTCCGGGCCACGGTTCAGCTGGCTGACCGCGATGACCGGACACTCGACTTCCTTGGCCAGCAGCTTCAGGCCACGGGACAGGTCCGCGACCTCCTGCTGCCGGCTCTCGGTACGCTTCGGCGAGGTCATCAGCTGGAGATAGTCGACCACGATCAACTTGAGGTCATGCCGCTGCTTGAGCCGACGGGCCTTCGCCCGGATCTCCATCAGGTTCATGCTGGGTGTGTCATCGACGAACAGTGGCGCCTCGCTGATCTCACCCATGCATCGGGCGAGCTTGGTCCAGTCGTCGTCGGAAAGTTGCCCGCTTCGCAGCACATGCAGTGGCACTCGGGCCTCGGCCGAGAGCAGCCGCATGACGATCTCGACCTTGCTCATTTCCAGCGAGAAGATCGCCGATGCCTGGTTGGCACGGATCGCGGCGTTGCGCGCGAAGTCCATGCTCGCGGTGCTGTTGTGCGTGGGAATCATTGATCGACCGGCCAAGTAAAGGTGATCCTCGTTGTCGACCGTGACGCACCGCACGGGGACACTCGGCACCGGTCGCACATCCACGATGTAGCGGGATCGGGTACCCGCCCGGCCGACCGCGTGTCGGCGCGTAGCGTGCGACTCCCGCTTCCTGGTCAGCCGGAATACCTCGTCCGCCGTCGAGAAGCTCAATGTGAAAGCCGTCGAGCTTTCGGGGGTACGGCCGTTGACTCGCTTGCGGTTGATCGAGCATCGGTAGCCCAGGCTGACGACGAGCTCGTACACATCCTTGGCTATCCGCTCCGAGGTGGTGGTGTACTGGACGTGTCCGGCTGCCGCAGCAGTACCGTCGGTGTCGAGCAGTCCCGCCAGCAGCTCCCGTCGCTGCTCCTCCGACGCTCGGAGGTAAGGCTGCGGAATGTGCTTGTCGTTCAGGACACCGGCGGCTCGAAGCAGCCCGGTGAACGAGCCACGCAACCGGCGACACGTTGCGCAGTGGCGGGCACCGTTCCAGCTCGACTTCGCTGTCGTACCGCAGGTCTCGCAGCCTCCGCGGTCGGCGGTCCCGACCATGCCCCTCGACCTGGCGCCACACGTCCTTCCGCAGGTTCTTACCGCAGACGCGCGGGGAGTGAAGATGACGCCGCAGACGATGCAGCGACGATCGTCGAGTGGTGCCCGCGGTGGCAGCTTGATGCCGTAGGAGTAGGTCCCGCTTCCCGGGGCGACGATGAAGCCATCGGCTTCGACATACTGTGCGATCTCCGGGTCCGCCGACGTGAACCGGGCACCTGCCGAGTGCCCGTCGCCCAGCCACACGCCAAGCGTGTACGGGGGGATCGGCAGGTCCTCGCGGGCGGGAAGGGACAGCGGTTGAGCATTGGCCACCGCGTGGTTTGCGCGCCCGTCAGCCGGATGCCGCAGTGTCGCGGCGATGTGTTCGGTAGTGACGGCCCGAGGGTGTGCCACAGTCGTATTGCTGTTCATGACCCGGCTCAGATGGGCGTCGAACAGGGCATGGGCGCTGTAGGCGTCGACCGTCCGACGCCAGGGCTTGCCGTTTCGCGAGTACTGACGTTCGACAGTGCCGGCGATGCCCACCTTGGCCGCCACTACGTGCAGGACGTACCGGAACCGGGATCCGGCGATCTCCACGGCTTCCCGGTGGGTGACAAGCCGGTCGGGGATGGTGGTGACAGCCCGGTGTACGGCTGCCGCCTTGGCGCGTGCCGAGGCATCCCACTGGTAGCGCGGCCGGAGCTCATTCTGTTGGCGGCGTGAGGCCCGGGTGGTCGTCGTCCACAGGTGCTCGGCATCGGCGACGATGACTGATCCGTCGGAGAACTCGACCTCGTAGCAGGGGCGGTCGTGGCGCACCTCGTAGGCGTGCGTGACGGTGGTGGGGCGGCCGTCCGCACCGATCAGCTGATCGCCTACCTGCACCTCACCCATCGTCGTCCAGCCGGTGGGGGTCGGCAGGGGTGTGTCGAGTGCCAGCGCCTTTCCAAGGCCAGGTCGCCCCGCCACAATGATCAATTGCCCGGCGTGCAGGCCGTTGAGCAGGCGGTCCAGGTCGGTGAAGCCGGTCGGCACACCGGTCATCACGCCGCCCTGGGCACCGACCGCCTCGATCTCGTCGAGCGTCGGTTGCAGCATGTCAGCCAGGACCGCGAAGTCCTCGCTGACCCGGCGTTCCGTGACGTCGTAGACGGCCTGCTGAGCCAGGTCGACAATGTCGTCCACGTCCCGGCTACCACCGTTCGCGGTGCCGTAGCCGAGTTGGACGATCCGGGTGCCGGCCTCGACCAGACGCCGGAGTACCGCGCGTTCGCTGACGATGCGCGCGTAGTAGGCGGCGTTCGCGGCGGTCGGCACGCTCGCGATCAACGTGTGCAGGTACGGGGCGCCACCCACGCGGGCCAGGTCGCCGGAGTCGGCCAGCGCCGCCGCGACGGTGATGGCGTCGGCCGGCTCGCCCCTGCCGTAGATCTCCAGGATGGTGTCGAAGATGGTGGCGTGCACCGGCCGGTAGAAGTCGTTGGTCTTGAGGATCTCGACGACGTCGGCGATGGCGTCCTTGGAGAGCAGCATGCCGCCCAGGACGCACTGCTCCGCGGCGACATCCTGCGGCGGCGTCTTGTCGAACTGACCGGCGCGCGGCCCGTCACCGGACTGCTGCCCGCCGCCCGGGAACGACTCCGTCCGCCTGTCGTCGGTGACCGACACCGGGCCCCCCTCCACTGCGTCGGATCGGTTCCAGGCTTACCGCCCGGGTGCGACAACGTCGACCGGCCGCTTCGATCGGGGGCCATCGGGTCGGCAGGTCGGTGGCAACCATACGGACTCCGAGGTCAGCCGCTCAACCGTGGCGGTGGACGAGCCTCGGGACAACCTGTGGACTCAGGTGGACAACCATGTGCGCAGCGTGTGCACAGGGTGTGGATAACGGATGGGGAATTCTCACCGACACGCCTGTGACCTGCGGAAACTTTTTCCCCAGCCTGTGGAGGGAATTTCCGGGTAGGGCTTTGTCCTGAACCTCCCGTAAGATCGGTGCCCTACGGCTACACCTGGACAGCGGATTGCACTTTCGGTTGAGAAGGGTCACGCTCCGGCCGTGAGTTACCGGGACTGGGCACGCGGGGAGGACGGTCCGCGCGAGCGGCGACCGACCGCTTCGTGGGCCGAGCCCGTCGAGGATTCACGGGCCGGCCGTTACGACGCGGCGGTCGAGCGCTACCGCACCCCGAGCCGTCGGCGGGCCATCGAGCGCGGCCAGGAGGAGCCGGCCGAGCCGTATCTGCCGCGCTGGGCGCTGGAGTCGGGAGTCAGCAGCGTCGATGGTGGCGGTCGGCATGCCGCGCCGGATGATGATGACGATGACGACCGCCCGCGCTACGGCGATGGCGACTGGCGAGCTTCAGGCGCTTCCCGGGCCAGTCGTAGCCGGCGCTCCCCTGAGGCTGATTGGCGTGATCCGCCACCCCGCGCCATCGCCTCGTCGCCGGCAGTGGTGCCGCCGCAGTCCGACCACACGCGTGAGTGGACCTTCGACCGTCCACAGGAGGAGGGGTACGTCGGCAGCCGCCGGGCCGAGGAGGACGATCCGGTCTCGGGTGTGGCGCCACAGAGTCGGCCTCGTCGCGCACAGTCCCGCCAACGCCAGGTGACCTGGTCCGGCCTGGCGGACGAGGGTCAGCAGACCTCCGACTCGGAGCCGGCCGCCGACCCGACGCCTCGGCGTCGGCGGCGGTCGGTGGAGCCTGCGCCCGGTCCGGCAGTGGACCCGTGGGAGCGGACGGCGGAACCAGCACCGCCCCGACCTGCGGTGGATCCGTGGGATGCCTCAGGTCTGCACGCCTGGGAGCAGCCCGCCGGCCCGGATCGTCGGGGCGATTCCGGCCCGGTCGACCCCTGGGACGCCGACAGTACGAGCCAGTGGCTTCAGTCGTCGCCGTCGGAGCAGTGGCTGGAGCCGGACAGCACGGGCCAGTGGGACCGCGATCCCGAGCTTGATCGACGGGAACGGCAGCGGGACCGCAACAGGTGGGAGGACTACTCCGAGCCGGAACGTTGGGATCGTACGGAGCGTCCCCGGTCGGATGGCGCACCCGGTGCACAGCAGTGGTCTTGGAGCAGTCGACCCGAGCCGGCGCCGCCGCAGGAGACCTTCTGGCCGGGTACCCGGTTGGCCGGTGACGATCCGCGTTGGGTGGATGCGCCCGCTTCGGCACCCCGGTCGCCGGTGGTGGGCTACACCGCACCGCGTCCCCGCCCGGTGCCACGGCGGCGTACCGCTGCGGTTCCGCAGGCTCGACCGGTCGGTATGGCGGCGGTACGACGTCGCATCGAGTCGGTGGGCAACGCCAGTTGGAACCGCCGGCTGGAAGACGACCTGCTTGATCCCGATACGGGTGGCCCCTGGCTGCCTCTGCTCTACACCGCGGCCTGTTACGTCCTTCCGGCGGTCGTGGTCTTCGTCTGGCTGCTGACCCTGGACGGTGCCCCACCCGTGGGCTGTGTGACCGACATCAGTGGTGGTGGCTGCGAGTCGCCCCGGGCGCGGGCGTTCGGGGCGATGGTGGGCGGGCTGCCGCGCTTCGGCCTGGCCCTGGCCAGCAGCCTGGCGATCGCGATGCTGCTGCGTCGGGTGGGTACGACCTGGCGTCCGACCACTGTGGCGCTCGCCGCCGCCGTGGTGGGTGGCGGTCTCTCGACGGTGATGATCAGCGCGGTGACCGGTCAACCCATCGGTTGATCGCTCATTCGGACGAACAATGACGCAGGGCCCGCACCGGTGGACGGTGCGGGCCCTGCGTCATTTGCCGGCCGGGACTCAGCCCTGCACGACGTTGAGGTTGAACGTGGCGGTCACCTCGGGGTGCAGCTTGATCCGCACCGGGTGCGACCCGATCGACTTGACGTGGCCGGAAACCTCCAGCCGCCGCCGGTCGAGGGCCGGACCACCGGCCGCCTTGACGGCATCGACGATCTCGGCCGGGGTGACCGAGCCGAAGAGTCGGCCACCTTCACCGGCGCGGGCCTTCAGGGTCACCTTGAGGGCCTCGAGCTGTGCCTTCACCTCGTTGGCGTGATCCAGGTCACGGATCTCGCGGGCCGAACGGGCCCGCTTGATGAGGGTGACCTGCTTTTCCGCGCCCTTGGTCCAGGCGATCGCGAAGCCCTGCGGGAGCAGGTAGTTACGGCCGTAGCCGTTCTTGACCTCCACGATGTCGCCCGGGGCACCGAGCCCGGACACCTCCTGAGTCAGGATGATCTTCATGTCGGTGCCTCTCTCAGCGGGCCGTCGCGGTGTACGGCAGGAGCGCCATCTCACGGGCGTTCTTGACCGCACGGGCGATCTGCCGCTGCTGCTGCGAGGTGACGCCGGTCACCCGCCGAGCGCGGATCTTGCCGCGGTCGGAGATGAACTTGCGCAGCAGCGCGGTGTCCTTGTAGTCGATGTACGTGATCCCGTCCTTGTCGAGCGGGTTCACCTTCTTCTTCGGCTTGCGCAGTGCCGCAGCCTTCGCCATTGCTCTTGCTCCTGGTTTACGATCACGGGCGCTCGGCGCCATTAGAACGGAGGCTCCTCGTCGAAGTTGCCGCCACCCGAACGTGAGGGGGCCGGTGCAGCCGAAGCCCAGGGGTCGTCGAAGTTGCCTCCGCCGCCCTGGCCACCACCGCCACCACTACCGAAGCCGCCGCCACCGCCGCCGGACCGGGACATCTTCTGCACCTTCGCCGTGGCGTAGCGCAGTGACGGGCCGATCTCGTCGACCTCCAGCTCGATGACGGTGCGCTTCTCACCCTCGCGGGTCTCGTAGGACCGCTGACGCAGCCGGCCCGAGACGATCACGCGGGCGCCGCGCTGTAGCGACTCCGCCACGTGCTCGGCGGCCTGCCGCCAGACGGTGCACGAGAGGAACAGCGGCTCGCCGTCCTTCCACTCACCGGATGCCTTGTCCATGAACCGGGGCGTCGAGGCGACCCGGAACTTGGCGACCGCGGCACCGGAGGGGGTGAACCGCAACTCGGGGTCATCGGTCAGGTTGCCGATGACCGTGATGGTGGTGTCTCCTGCCATGACCAACTCCTCGCGCGCTCATCCGTTCCGCCGTACAGGTTCTCAGAACCCTCCGACAGCAACGGTGAGGCTGTTCCGGATGGGGCCGGGGTGGGTTTGCTAGCGCATCTCCGGCCGGAGGACCTTCGTACGCAGCACGGACTCGTTGAGCCGCAGCTGGCGGTCCAGCTCGGCCACCGCCTCCGGCGTCGCCTGGAGGTCGATGACGGCGTAGATGCCCTCGGCCTTCTTGTTGATCTCGTAGGCGAGGCGTCGGCGGCCCCACACATCGGTCTTCTCCACCGAGCCACCCGCGGTCCTGATCACGTTCAGGTACGTGTCGAGCGACGGGGCGACGGTGCGCTCCTCGAGGCTGGGGTCGAGGATCACCATGATTTCGTAATGACGCAAGACGTGCTCACCTCCTGTGGGCTAGGCGGCCACGGTCCTTCCGTGGCAGGAGGTCGTGCGTCGTGGCCCGTTCCGGTATCGGGGGAACCCGACCGGGGACGGACAACCGGACCAGGATACCCGGCCCTGACGATCACCATCACCGAGGTGACGGCACAGCGAACCGGGGGTCCGGGCCGACGTCGCTGTCGGCACGGACCCCCGGCCACGGGGCCGCGGGGCGCCTGGTCCGCATTCCTTGGGTGGGACCTGGGGAGGAACGACCACACCGATGAGGTTGGACCGGAGACGCCCCGCGGAGCTTTATCACGTTGTTACCTGACGTTATCGTGGAAGCTGGCGCTTCATGGGGCAAATACCAAAATTGCCGACATTTTTGTACCGAGTGCTGCTGTGTCGTCTTGACCGGAGGATCCATTGGCATCAACGACTGCCACCGG
This sequence comes from Micromonospora sp. C51, assembly GCF_018070435.1. NCBI lineage: Bacteria > Bacillati > Actinomycetota > Actinomycetes > Micromonosporales > Micromonosporaceae > Micromonospora > Micromonospora sp. C51. Next base: position 182,744 of record NZ_JAGPXQ010000005.1, read on the forward strand.
TGCCGGTGACGCGGCCAGGTAGCGGGCGGTCGGCCCGCCCGTCGGTGGCGGGACGTAGGCTCGCCTGCATGCGTATCGGAGCCCACGTCGATCCGACCGAGCCGCTGGCGGAGGCGACCGCCCGAGCAGCGGACGCCGTGCAGTTCTTTCTCTCCGACCCTCAGGGCTGGAAGTCGCCGCAGCCCCGCTCCGACGCGGCAGCGCTGATCGGTGCCGAAGTCGACGTCTACGTGCACGCGCCGTACGTCATCAATGTCGCCACCGGCAACAACCGCATCCGTATCCCCAGCCGCAAGCTGCTGCTCGCGCACGCGAAAGCGGCTGCGGCGATCGGTGCCAAGGGCCTGGTGGTGCACGGTGGGCACGTGAACGCCGGTGACGACCCGGCGACCGGGTTCGACAACTGGCGCAAGGCGCTGTCGTACGCGGCAGAGTCGGGCGGCTTCGGGCTTCCGGTGCTGATCGAGAACACCGCCGGTGGCGAGAACGCCTGCGCCCGGCGGCTCGATGCGCTCGCCCGGCTCTGGGACGCGGTCGGTGACCAGGAGGTCGGTTTCTGCCTCGACACCTGCCACGCCCACGCCGGCGGGGAGGAACTGCTCGGCCTCGTCGATCGAGTGAAGGCGATCACCGGCCGGATCGACCTGGTACACGCCAACAACTCGAAGGACGGGTTCGGGTCGGGGCGGGATCGCCACGACAACCTGTCGGGCGGGACGATCGACCCGGAGCTCCTGGTTGCGGTGATCCGCGCGGCGGACGCGCCGGTCATCGTGGAGACGCCGGGAGGCGTCGAGGGGCAGGGCAACGACATCGCCTTCCTGCGTCGGCAACTCGACGGGGAGACCGGAGCACGATGACCACGGACCAGTCCGCCCCCGGCGGCCCCAGGCCGACCTCGCGCGACGCTCGGGCCACCGGTGGTCCGGTGCCCGGCGGCACCGACCAGCAGTACCGGCGCGACCCGGGCGACGAGGTCCGGGCGAGCGCCTCCGACGAGGCTGACCAGGGCAAGGCCACCGGGAGCGGTCCGGCCGACACGGCTCGCACGACGCGGAAGCGCACCAACGCCGACGAGGCTCCGGGCAAGAACGCAGGCACCTCAGCGAACCCGACCACCGGCAGGGCCGCTGCTGGCAAGAACGCCAGCGTGGGCAACGGCAACGATCGGGACAAGGCCGCCACAGGGAAGGCGCCGGCAGCCGGCGAGGCTGCCGATCAGAATGAGGTCGCCGCAGGCAAGACCGCGGCCGCGGGCAAGGTTGCCGACCAGAGTAAGGCCGACACCAACGACAAGGCCAAGACGAACGGCAGCGGCAACGACCGGATCGACGACAAGAGCAAGGTCGCCCACCAGGACGAGGCTGGGGAGAAGGACAAGGACGGAAAGAAGGCGGGCGGCGACGGGGCCAGCGCGGGCGACAGCGGCACGCCCGACGGCAAACCGGCAACGGACGGAAGCAAGCCCGACGGCACCCCGGCGAAGGACGAGAGCAAGCCGGACCCGTGGGCCGCTTTCGGGCCCGCACCCGAGCCGGTGCCCACCTGGTACGGGCGGCTGGGCCGGCGGGTCGGCCGGCTGCTGGTCCACGAGTGGACGCTGGCCGCCGTCGCGTCACTGGCGCTGGCAGTGCTGATGACCTGGCCGACACTGCGTTACCCGGCACACACGCTGCCGCAGGACTACTGGGACCCGAGCCTCCAGGCCTGGCAGATGGCCTGGTCCGGGCACATCCTGCTGACCGAACCGGCCCAACTCTGGCACGCCAACGCGTTCTTCCCGGAACGGTGGAGTTTCGCCTTCTCGGACACCCTGCTCGGGTACGCGCCGGCTGGCATGATCGGCGGCGGCCCCGAGGCCGCCCTCGTTCGCTACAACATCATGTTCGTGCTGGCGCACGCCCTCGCCACCTTCGGCGCGTACGTGCTGGCCCGGCAGCTCGGCGCGAGCCGGACGGGTTCCGCGGTGGTCGGCGCCGCCTACACCTACGCGCCGTGGCTGCTGGCCCAGGCCGGCCACCTGCACGTGGTCTCCAACGGCGGCATTCCGCTGGCGCTGGCCATGCTGGCCCGGGGCCACGGCTGGTCGCTGCGGCACGGCTACCGACCGGAGCGTCGGCACGAGGGCTGGGTGTACGCCGGCTGGCTGGTGGCCGCCTGGCAGCTGAGCCTCGGATTCGGTATCGGCCTGCCGTTCGCGTACGTCCTCGCCGGCACCGTGCTGGTGGCCGCCGTCATCTGGTACGCCAAACGAATCTTCTGGCGGCTCAAGCGCCCCTTCGGCCAGCGGTTGTTCGTCGCCGACCTGATCGGCGGGTTGATCTTCGCCGGGGTGGGCGTCCTGATGGCCATCCCGTACTTCACCGTCACCCAACTGCACCCGAACGCGGAACGGACGATCGGCGACATCGCCATCTTCTCGCCACCCGTGACCGGTTTCGTCACCGCCCCGGCCGAGTCCCGCCTCTGGGGCGGGCTGCACGAAGGCGCCCGGTCGCTCCTGCCGTGGCACCCGGAGATGACCCTGCTGCCCGGCTTCGTGCTGTACGCGCTGGCTCTCGGTGGGCTGTTCTTCTCCATCTGGAAGCTCCGCCAACGGCTCCTGCTGCTCGCCGGGGTGCTGGTCGCGATGGCCCTGTCGATGGGTACCGAGCTGTTCGGCGGTCGCTTCACCTACGTACCGCTCTTCGACCATCTGCCCGGCTGGAGCGGCATCCGGACCCCGGGCCGGTTGATGCTCTGGGCCACGTTGCTGCTCGGGCTGCTCGCGGCGGGGGCGGTCAGCGCGTTCGCCGAGCGGGTCCGGGAGATCTCCGCCGAACGGATTCCCTCCTGGCCGAGCCCCTGGCTGCGGCTGGCGACCCTGGTGCCGCTGCTGCTGGTGATCGCCGAGGGCACCAACACCACACCTCATCCGGTGGTGCCGGCGCAGCCGGCGGCGATGCGTTCGGTCGACGGCCCGCTGCTCGTGCTGCCCAGCGGGCAGAACCACGACCAACCGGTGATGCTGTGGTCCACCACGCGCTTCCAGGACATCGTCAACGGAGGCAGCGGTTTCACCCCACGTCAGCTCGATGACGTACGCCGGGTCACCATGACCTTCCCCGACCAGACAAGCGTCGACTACCTGCGCACGTTGGGCGTGCACAACGTGCTGGTGCTGCGCGACAAAATCGCCGGCACCCCGTGGGAGGTCAGCGTCGACGCACCGGTCGACGGGCTGGGCATCACCCGTGAGGAGATCGACGACGTCGTCGTCTTCCGCCTCTGAGCGCGCATCGGGTCACGTGGTTGCGGCCACCGGCGTCGGCGTCGGGTCGGCGGCTCGGCGGCTTCGCCATCGGTCGAGCCAGGGGGCATCGGGGGTGCCGTCGAGCAGGCCGCCGTCCGGGTCGTCGGCGTAGGTGCGGCGTACCGCGTCCTGCTCCGGGTGCAGGATCTCGCGTACGACCAGGACGACCAGGGCCACCACGGCGGCCAGGCGCAGGCTCGCGGCCAGCACGAAGACGCCCTCCGGGAAGACCGGCGTGCCGGTCGACGCGCCGAGCAGCTGGCCGTAGAAGGCGATGAAGTAGCAGACCTCGGCGGCCTGCCAGACGAGGAACGCTCCCCACTTGGGCCGGGCGAGCACTACCAGCGGCAGCAGCCAGAGCACGAACTGCTGCGACCAGACCTTGCTGAAGATGAGGAAGGCAGCGACCACCAGGAAGGCGAGCTGGGCGAGTCGGGGACGTCGCGGTGCCAGCAACGCCAGCGCGCCGATGCCGAGGCAGGCCAGCCCGAACAGGGCGTACGACAGGTAGTTGAGCGTGGGAATGTTGGCGTCCAGCCACTGGAAGGGCCCGATGCTGGCGGGGTCGCCGAACTTCCCGTCCAGGTAGCGACCGATGTACCAGAAGGTGCCCCAGTCGATCGGACGCGTGGTGTTCAGCTCGAAGAAGCGGTCCCAGTTGTCCCGGTACGGGATCGCCGCCGGCAGGTTCACCAACACCACCGTCACCGCGGCCGTTCCGATGGACAGCAGCGCGGCCCGGATCCGGTTGGCACGTAACGCGAGCACCAGGATCGGCCCGAGAATGAACAGCGGCCACATCTTCGCCGCGCCACCGAGCCCGAGCAGCACTCCGGAGAGCGCCACAAGCATTGTCCCCTTCGGGCCGGGCCCGGAGCGCGCCCAGGCCAGCAGGCCCAACGCGGCGAGCCCGATGGCGAGGAAGTCCCAGTTGACGGTGGCGGTGAGCAGCAGCGCGGGGGCGAGCGCGAAGAGCGCGGCGTCCCATGGGCGTCGACGGCGCAGCGCCAGGATCACCGCCACGGTGACCACCGCCAGCGCACCGAGCACCAGGGCGTTGAGGTTGTAGAACCACTGGCCCTGGTTCATGTCGGGGTTGCCGTCGCCGGCCGAGTGGACCGGCAACCCGAGCGCCCCCATGAAGTACCCGGTCAGCACCGGATACTCGACCGGGTGGTCCCGGTAGGGCACCGCCCCCTCGTTGAGCCGTTCGGCGTAGTAGAGCGCCAGCACATCGGTGTAGCAGAAGCGGGTGTACTGCTCGTTGTTCACCCACGCGCCGTCCTGGCAGGGCGACTTCTGCACCCAGTGCAGGGCCAGCGTGAGGCAGGTCAGCGCCAGGACGATCCGTACCGCCGTCCAGAACCGATTCTCCGCGCCGACGGGCCGGTCGCGGGCGACCGCGTGGTCGCCGAGCGGACCGCCGATCAGCCCGGAGAGCCCCCCGACGAAGCCGTCGGAGCGGGACGGGTGATCGGGGACACCCGATTCATCGATGCCTGGCGTCGACTTCGTGCTCATGACCGTGCATCCTGCCGTATCCGGCGACCGCGTTGAAGCCGAAACCACAGCGAATCCCCGAGGCACTGCCGCCTGTGGGGGGTGGACACTTCAGTCACCTGGGCACCGGCGACCGACGCTCGGCAATCCATCCTCGGCGCTCGCGGTCTGCGGCATGTCGCGGTATCCCTGGCACCGGAAACCCCGACATGCCGCATCTGACGAGCCAGTACAGCGCTGCGGGCGGCCGGAATGGTTCTCCGGCCGCCCGTGGCGTCAGCGGGAGCTACTCCCGGCTCGTCGTTCTGGGTGGTAGCAGGCCGCCACCTGCACCGCCCTGTTCTCGATCACCATCGGGTGGGCCACCCGGGTTGTTGCCGCCGTTGTTTCCACCGCCGGGACCGCCGTTGTTTCCACCGCCGAGTTGGCAGAGGAGATCGACCGGGTTGCAGTTCTGCTGGTTGCCGCCCGGCGGGGGCGGTGGCGGGGCGGGCTCCTCGCCGTTGCCGGCGTCCTGATCGCCAACCCCGGTCACGTCGGGCAGGTCGGACGGGTCGTAGCCCTTCAGGGCGTCGTCCATGTACCGCTTCCACAGCGCCGCCGGGAAACTGCCACCGCCGATGTCCGAGCCGTTCTTGTCGACGATTGTCGGCTTCTTCGTGTCGCGGCTGCCGATCCAGACGGCGGTGGCCACGTTCTCGTCGTAGCCGACCATCCAGGCGTGGGCGTTGCGCGGGGTGCCGTTGTGCTCCCAGGTGCCGGTCTTGCCGGCGGCCTCGCGGTTCACCAGGCTGGCATTGTTCCTACCGGGGATCTCCTTGAGCACCGCGGTCACCTCGTCGGCGACCTCCGGTCGGATCACCTGCTGCGGCTTGAGTTTCTCGCCGGTGCCGGGCACCTTGTCCCACTTGCCGGTGGCCTTGTTCTGCTTCTCCACCGTCCGGACGAAGTGCGCCTTGTTGTACTTGCCCTTGTTGGCGAGGGTGGCCAGGCCGTTGGCGTGGTCCAGCACGGTGATCGGGTACTGGCCGAAGCCGATGACCCGGTCGAACTTCGAGCGCCCGAGGTCCTCGGGCTCGTGCTCGGTCAGGTCGTACGCCTTCGGCGGGTCCACCGTCCACATGGTGCGGATGCCGGCACGGCGGGCCATGTCGATCACCTTGGCCTCGCCGATGTCCTCGGCGAGGTGGAAGAACGGCACGTTGTACGACCGGACCGTCGACTCCTGGAGCGTGCACCACTTGTTACAGGTCTGGCGCACATCCCGGCCCGCGTTCTGGATCTCGTTCTTGTAGCCCTCGGGCTTGAACGGGGTCGCGTCCCAGTGCGACTTCACCGAGATGCCGGCGTCGATCGCCGCCGCCAGGGTGTAGACCTTGAACGACGAGCCCGGCGGGTGGCCACCGACGAGGTCGCCGTTCTGATTGGTGTTCAGACCGGCGTAGTCGAACCCGGTGCCGTTGTCACCGCCGTAGTAGGCGAGCACCCGGCCGGTCTTCGGGTCGACGGAGACCGCCGCCGCCATCAGGTTCTTCGGCTGCCCCTTCAGCACCGAGCCCTTACGGTCGGGCTGGGCCGCCGCCTCCAGCGCCTTCTGCATCTTCGGGTCGATGGTGGTGGTGATCCGGTAGCCGCCCTCGCGCAGCTCGTCGACGCAGCTGGGCTTGCCCTCGGCGCCGGAGTTGGAGCAGAGGCCCCACTCCTCCATCTCCTTGCGGACGTAGTTGATGACGTTGCCGCGCGGAGTGGCGACCCCGAAGCCGTTGTCCTTCTTCGGCTTCTCGACCTTCGGGTACTCGGTCGGCCGCTCCGGCTTGCCCGGGGCGCCCAGCCAACCCTCCTCGACCATCCCGTTGATGACGTACTCCCACCGGGACTTCGCGTCGACCTCGTTGACCTCCGGGTCGAAGCCCTTGTGGGTGGCGCTGGCGACCGGCTGCTTGATCAGCGCGGCCAGCACCGCGCCCTCCGCGACCGTCAGCTTCTTCGCACTGGTGTTGAAGTACGTCTGGGCCGCCGCCTCGATGCCGTACGCACCGCGACCGAAGTAGATCACGTTGAGGTAGTTCTCCATGATCTGGTCTTTGGTGTAGTTGTCGTTCAGCTTGGAGGCGAGGATCGCCTCCTTCACCTTCCGCGCGTAGCTGTCGTCCTGGAGGTTCTCGTAAGCGTTGCGGGCGTACTGCTGGGTGATGGTCGAGGCGCCCTGCTTGTCACCGCCGGAGAGGTTGTTCCACGCGGCCCGGGCGATGCCCTTGTAGTCGACGCCCGAGTGCCGGTAGAAGTTCCGGTCCTCGGCGGCGGCGACGGCGTCCCGTACATGCTGGGGGATGCTGTCGATGGTGACGAAGGTGCGGTTCTCGTTGCCGAGCCTGGCCACCAGTGTCTTGCCGTCCTTGGCGTAGACCGTGGTGGACAGCGGCAGCGGGATCTCCTTGGGCAGCACCACGTTCGTCGAGTAGTAGGTGAACCCGACCACGCCGATGCCGGCCAGCATGATGAAAACCGCGAAGCCGGCGATCAGCATGTTCATCCGCTTGCGCTTGCGGGCGCGGGCCACCGCACCCGGGTCACGGCCACCGCGACCGGGCCGGGTCGGTCCACCCGGTCCACCGGGGCCACCCGGCCCGCCAGGGCCCCCGACGCTTGCCCGGGCCACCGCGGCCCGACCGCCGACGCCACCCACGGACGCCGAGCCGACGCTCGCCCGACCGGTCGACGCCGCGCCCACTGCGGCGGCACCGACCGAGGCACGACCCGGCCCGGCCGGCGACACCGGCACCGAGGCCCGACCGGCGCGACCCGGCGCCGGGGAGACCGGCACCGATGCACGGCCGGGGCCGGCTGGCGAGACCGGCACGGAAGCGCGGCCGGGGCCGGCCCGGCCGACCGATGCCGCGCCGGCGGAACCGCCCCGCGGCGGAACGCTCGCCGAGCCGCCAACCGAGGCACGTCCGCCGACCGAGGCACGGGCCGACGGGCCGGATGTCTCCGGCCCGGTCGACCAGTTGACTCCGCGCGGTTCGCCACCCGGGCGGCGGTACGCGTCGTCCGCCTGCCCCGAGTCGTCCTGGCCCGGAATCCAGGCCCGGCCGCGCGAGGAGCTGGGATCGCCGTACGAGTTCATTCCTCACACCCTGCCGTCGCGGTGGGGCGCAGTCGCACCGCCACCGGTTTGCCGTGAGTTATGACACCTGCGAGCACGGCATGGGGGTGCCGTGGTCCTGGCGTCAGATCCGCATCAATCGGACCATTCAGACCTACAAGCCGTCGGTCACCCCAGCCGCGTCGCACGCGACCGGGGTCGGCCGATCGAGCTCGAATCACCGTTGCGCCTCTCGCCTTCGCCGGACGCCCGTTCCGTCCGCGGTCATGCCGCTCGCCTCACCGTGCTCCGGGTCGCCGTCGGCGACCCCGGTCAGACCGTCCCGCCCGAGCAGGTACTGCTCGACGAGATGGTTCCAGTCACAGCCGAGGCACACCTCCACCACGAAGACCTGGAACTCACGCAGCGTCATCGCCAGCACGGTCAGCTCAGCCACATTACGGGCTTGGCCGGCCGATTGCTTGAGTTCGTCCCCGTAAATGTAGTGGACCAGGGTCAGGTTCTCGCTGCGGCAGATCGGGCACCGCTCGTCGGTGGACTCGCCGTGGAACCGAGCCGCGTTCTTCAGGTAGGGCGACGCGTCGCACAGGTCATAGGTGCCGACGCGGCCGGCGAGGAGCTCACGCAGCGCCGCTCGCTTTCGGAGCGAGTAGTCGACGACCTGGCGCTGCGTACGCATGCGGGAAAGGGTACGCGGTCTCTTCTGACGAGGCGACCACCGTGACGATCCGTGACCAGAGGACATCAGAACGGGGGTTTGCCCAGACTGGAACGAGACGCTACGGTGCGATGTATCGGTCCGATACATCGTGACGGTTAGCGCTTCACGCACAGGGTAAAGGGAGGGTGGCCGGTGCTCGAACTCGCCATCCTCGGCCTGTTGCAAGAGGCCCCGATGCACGGCTACGAGCTACGCAAGGAGCTCACCGCCAAGCTCGGGGCGATCCGCGCCGCCATCAGTTACGGCTCGCTCTATCCGACCCTGCGCCGGCTGCAGGCGGCGGGATGGATCACCGAGGCCGACGAGACACCCGCCACCGCCGAGGAGGTTCCCGCGCTGACCAGCCGACGAGGTCGGGTGGTCTACGAAATCACCGCGGAAGGCAAGGAACGCTTCGCCCAGCTCATCGCACAGACCGGGCCGGAGACGTACGGCGACACCGGCTTCGGTGTGCACTTCGCGTTCTTTTCCCGAACCGACCAGGCGACCCGACTTCGAATTCTGGAAGGTCGCCGCCGCACGATCGAGGAACGTCGCGAGGGCCTTCGCGACATGCTGGGCCGGGCGGCCGAGCGCCTCGACGCGTACACCCTGGAGCTGCAGCGCCACGGCCTGGAGGCCTGTGAGCGTGAGGTCCGCTGGCTGGAGGAGCTCATCGCAAACGAGCGCTCCGGCCGTGCCCCGACGGTCCCGCACGACGGGACGGCCGGCGGCCCACGACAAGACAACAGCCCGCCTCCGCCTGGTGAGACCAGGACAGAGCGGCCGTGACAGAGAAGAAGGAGGCACACGCGATGGGCTCCGTCCGCGTCGCCATCGTCGGTGTGGGTAACTGCGCCTCGTCCCTGGTACAGGGCGTCGAGTACTACCGGAATGCCGACCCCAACGACCGCGTCCCGGGTCTCATGCACGTCACCTTCGGCGACTACCACGTCTCTGACGTGCAGTTCGTCGCGGCGTTCGATGTCGACGCCAAGAAGGTGGGCATGGACCTCGCGGAGGCGATCGTCGCCAGCGAGAACAACACCATCAAGCTCTGCGACGTGCCGCCGACCGGCGTCACCGTGCAGCGCGGCCCGACCTTCGACGGCCTCGGCCAGTACTACCGCGAGATCGTCGAGGAGTCGGACGCCACGCCGGTCGACGTGGCCAAGGCGCTGCGCGACGCGCAGGTCGACGTGGTCGTCTCGTACCTGCCGGTCGGCTCGGAGCAGGCCGACAAGTTCTACGCCCAGGCCGCGATCGACGCCGGCTGCGCGTTCGTCAACGCCCTGCCGGTCTTCATCGCCTCCGACCCCGAGTGGGCGCAGAAGTTCACCGACGCGGGCCTGCCGATCGTCGGCGACGACATCAAGAGCCAGGTCGGCGCCACCATCGTGCACCGCGCCCTGGCGAAGCTGTTCGAGGACCGAGGCGTCGAGTTGCTGCGTACGTACCAGCTCAACTTCGGCGGCAACATGGACTTCATGAACATGCTGGAGCGCAACCGCCTGGTCTCGAAGAAGATCTCGAAGACCCAGTCGGTGACCTCCCAGGTGCCGCATGAGATGGCCAAGAGCGACGTGCACATCGGCCCGTCCGACCACGTGCCGTGGCTGGACGACCGCAAGTGGGCGTACATCCGCCTGGAGGGCCGCTCGTTCGGTGACACGCCGCTCAACGCCGAGCTGAAGCTCGAGGTGTGGGACTCGCCGAACTCGGCCGGTGTCATCATCGACGCCGTCCGGGCCGCGAAGATCGCGCTGGACCGGAAGATCGGCGGCCCGATCCTGTCGGCCTCGTCGTACTTCATGAAGTCCCCGCCCGTGCAGTACGCCGACCACGACGCGCACGCCGCCGTCGAGGAGTTCATCGCCGGTGAGATCGAGCGCTGACGCGCCGACCACCAGCAGCACCGGCGAGGGCCGGGTCCGTGCGGACCCGGCCCTCGCCGTCTCCGCTCAGGCCAGCCGCACCCGGTACGAGGGGATGTCGCCCGTGCGGCATGCCGCGCGCCGCACGGGGCGGCGTCGTCGATGGCGGGACGTTACGCTGACCGCCGTGCCGTTCACCGACGCTACGCACGCCGCCAGGTCGGTGCGCCGGGTCGCCACCGCGCTCGCGGGCGCTTCGCTGACCACCAGCCTGTTCGCCTGCGCCGTGCCGGGCAGCCGTCCGGCGGCCGAGTCGGGCCAGGAGGTCGTGCCGCCCAACCCCCGACCGTCGGTGGTCGAGGCCCGCTGTGCCGCCGCAGCGGCCACCCTGCCGGAGACCGCGACGAAAGCCGCCGTCCCGTCCGGCGCGTCGACCGCACCGGTACCGCTTGGCACCGGAAATCCGATGGCCGACGAACGGGTACGTGAGGAGATGCTCCGCCGTCAGCAGGCCGCCAACGACGCTTTCCGGCAGCGCGGCACGCTCGAACCCGAGACGGCTGCCGGCGCTCGGGCCTGTGCCACCGAGGTGCTCAAGGGCCTGAATCTGCTGACCGCCGGCGGCCGGGACGAGCCCGACGAGAAGGCAGTACGGCGGGCGGTGACCGCCACCGGCCTCACCGACGTGGTCGTCAGGCCGCCCGGGCGGCTCGATCTGGGCCCCGGCGACGGGCTGATCTTCGCGGGGTGGACCGGCCGGGCGTGCGTCTTCGGCAGCGTCCGCCAGGACGACATCACGGTGGCGATCGGAACCCGGATCGCCGACGGTGGTTGTCTGCCCGCGCCGGACTGATCAGGACCAGGCGCGTTGCAGGGCCACCCGAGCCTCCAGCTCCAGCAGTTTGACCTTGCGGTCCAGGCCACCACCGAAGCCGACCAGCTTCCCGCCCGCCCCGATGATGCGGTGACACGGCACGATCACCGGAATGGGGTTGCGGTTGCAGGCCACCCCGACCGCTCGGGCCGCTCCCGGGTCGCCGACCCGCCGGGCCACCTCGCCGTAGGTCAGCGTCTCGCCGTACGGGATGCGGGTCATCTCCCGCCACACCGCCCGCTCGAAATCGGAGCCACGGGGCACGGTCACCGGCACCCCGAAGTCGGTCAGCTCACCGGCGAAGTACGCGCGCAGTTCCGCCACCGCCCGTCGGGAGGTCTCGTCAGCCGGCTCGGTCGTCCCGTCACCGACCGGGCCGAAGTGAGCCCCGCAGACGCCGTGCCCGTCGGTGGCCACGGAGAACTCCCCGATCGGTGAGTCGAGCACGGTCCAACGCATCCCGCCATTCTCCACCCGTGAGCAGGGGCCGCAACGGCGAGCGCCCGCCGGAGCCTCCCGGGTGTTCGGAAGCTCCGGCGGGCGCCGGCCGTGCGCGACTGATCAGGCGGTGGAGACAGTGAATCTCTCGCCGTTGCCCAGCCCCAGACCGGAGGACGACCACTTGATGGTCTTGTTCGAGATCAGCTGGCTGGTGCCGGACGACCCGGCGGAGACCGCCTGGCCGTCGCCGGCCCTGAGGAAGATCGTTCCATCGATGTTGTAGTTGGCGAAGTCGAACGTCTCGTAGAGGCCCCGCCCCGTGCTGCTGGCGACCAGCGGCTTGGTGCCCTTGCTCGCCGCGGTCACGTACCTGCCGTTGGCGTGGGCCCGCAGACTGAAGAAGCCGTCACCCACGTTGATGACGTCGAACCTCGCCGCCTTGGTGACGGTCGTGCTGCTGGGGACCAGCGGCTTGGTGCTGCTCGCGGCCACGACGTACTTGCCGCTGGCCTTCGACCTGAGGCTGACGATCGGCGGCGCCGCGTCGATTGTGAACTTCTCGTTGGTCCCGATGGAGGTCTTGCTCGCCATCATCGACGAGGTGCCGGACGTCGACGCCGTGACGTACTTGCCATTGATCTTGGACTTGAGGCTGACCGTGCCGTCGGTGTGGTTGACGATTGTGTACTTGGCCGACGTGACGATCGTCTTGTGGCTCGCGATCAGCGGCTTGGTGCCGTTGCTCGGTGCCACCACGTACAGTCCAGTGGCCCTGGAGCGCAGCGCGACCAGCCCACTACCCGCGTCGACGAAGTCGAACCGCTGCGCCGTGCCCATGCTCGTTCCGTTGTTCACCAGCGGCTTGGTGCTGCTGGCGGCGGTGACGAACTTGCCGTTGGAACGGGCCTTGAAGCCGTGCGAGTAGCGGGTCGGCGTGACCGAGCCGACGGTCAGCAGCCGGTCGATCGAACCCTTCGTGTCGTACACCCCGCCGGCGAGGCCGGTGGTGACGATCCGGTCCCGGACCTGCCTCGGCGACCAGCCCGGATTGGTGCTCAGCAGCAGCGCCGCGGCACCCGCCACGTGGGGAGCGGCCATCGAGGTGCCGCTGAACACCGCGCTGCTGGTGTTGCTGTTGTGCCGCGCCGAGACGATGCTCGCGCCCGGCGCGAAGACGTCCAGGCACTTGCCGTAGTTCGAGAACCACGCCCGCATGTTGATCCGGTCCGTCGCGCCCACGGTGATCGCCTCCGGTACCCGGGCCGGAGACGCCTTGCACGCGTCCATCCAGCTGTTACCGGCCGCGATCGAGTAGGTGACTCCGGACGCGATGGACCGGTTCACCGCCTCGTCGAGGGACGGGACGGCGACGACGTCACCGAGGCTCATGTTGGCCACGGCCGGCTTCTGGGCGTGCTCGGTCACCCAGTCGACACCGGCGATGACCTGTTCGGTGGTGCCGAAACCGTCGCAGTCGAGCACCCGTACGCCCACGAGCTTCACACCCTTGGCCACGCCGTACTTCGTGCCGCCGACGGTCCCGGCGACGTGCGTACCGTGGCCGTTGCAGTCCTGGGCGACCTCGTCGGAGTCGATGGCGTCGTAACCGTGACTCGCCCGACCGCCGAAGTCCTGGTGGGCGATGTTGATTCCGGTGTCCAGGATGTACGCGGTGACCGAGCTGCCGGTGTTGGGGTACTTGTAGCTGCCGTTCAGCTTCGGCGACGCCTGATCGATGCGGTCGAGGCCCCAGGACGGCGGGCTGCTCTGCGTGCCGCTGTTGGCCGACAGCCGCCGGACCTGCTCCACGTAGGCCACGTCGGGGTGGCTGGCCAACTTGTCCGCCTGCCGCTGGCTCATGGTGGCCGAGTAACCGTTGAGGGCGTGGCCGAACACCCGGCGGACCGTGCCACCGTTCGCGCCGGTGAGCGCCGAGGCGGCGGCCCGGACGGATCTGTTGGTCGCCCCCCGGTCCTTGAGTACGACGATGTAGCGGTCCGGCACAGCGCCGACGCCCTTGCTGCCGAGCACCTCGACGCGGGGCTGGTCGGCCGGAGCGGCCATCGCCGCGCCGCCGGTCACGACGGTGAGAATGGACGAAGCGGTGGCGAGGGCAAGCCCCGCCGCCGCCGAGCGGCGCAGCGCGCCACGGCGATTCACTGGATGTGCCCCCGTCGGTCGTCGACCGGACCCGATGGGCGGTCGGACGGATACTGGATCGTCCCGCCTCCGACTGCGAAGCAGCGGGCTGATGGACGTGCCAACATCATGGACGAACCTCGCTGGGACCGCGTCCACCGTTCGGTCGAGACGTGAGCGTTTCGACGTACGGCCGTCGCCGTGGGACGGGCCACGGTGGACCTCGGGCGCAGCCGGGCACACCCAGCGCGGCTGGTCAGTCGCGGATGCCCTCGTCGCGGGCCCAGCGCAGCAACTCCGCTTCGGCCGTGTCGCGATCCAACGGCCCCCGCTCCAGCCGCAGGTCCTTCAGGTGCTTCCAGGCCCGTCCCACCACCGGCCCGGGCGGCACACCCAGCAGCTCCATGATCGCGTTTCCGTCGAGGTCGGGCCGGACCCGGGCCAGATCTTCCTCGGCGGCGATCCGGGCGATCCGCTCCTCCAACGCGTCGTAGTCCGCCGCCAGTTGGGCAGCCTTCCGCCGGTTGCGGGTGGTGCAGTCCGAGCGGGTCAGCTTGTGCAGCCGGGGCAGCAGGTCACCGGCGTCGGTGACGTAGCGGCGTACCGCCGAATCCGTCCATTCACCCCGGCCGTACCCGTAGAAGCGCAGGTGCAGCGCGACCAACGCGGTCACCTTCGTCGTGACGTCCTTGGGGTAGCGCAACGCCTTCATCCGCGCCTTGGTCAGCCGGGCACCGACCACCTCGTGGTGGTGGAAGCTGACCCGTCCGTCCGGGCCGATCGCCTTCGTCGCCGGCTTGCCCACGTCGTGCATCAGCGCAGCCATCCGGAGGATGAAGTCCGGTCCGTCCTCCTCGTACGAGACGGCGTTGCTGACCACGGTGAGCGTGTGCTCGTAGACGTCCTTGTGCTGGGCGTGCTCGTCGATCTCCAGCTTGAGTCCGGTCAACTCGGGCAGGAACCGTTCGGCCAGCCCGGTGTCGACCAGCAGCCGCAGGCCGGAGATCGGGTCTGCGCCGCAGAGCAGCTTGGTGAACTCGTCGCGGATCCGCTCGGCGGTGATCCGGTCCAGGTCGGTCGCCATCCTGGTCATCGCCACCCGCACGTCCGGGTGGACCGCGAAGCGCAGCTGCGCGGCGAAGCGGGCGGCCCGCAGCATCCGCAGTGGGTCGTCGCCGAACGACTCGGCGGGCGTGCCCGGGGTACGCACGATCTTCGCGGCCAGGTCGGTCAGGCCGCCGTACGGGTCGGTGAACCGATGCTCGGGGACACTGACCGCCATCGCGTTCACGGTGAAGTCCCGCCGTCGCAGGTCCTCGACGAGACTGGTGCCGTAGGCGACCACCGGGTTGCGACTGACCTGGTCGTACGATTCGGCGCGGAAGGTGGTGATCTCCAGTCGCAGACCGCCACGCTGGCAGCCGATGGTGCCGAACTCGCGCCCGGTCTCCCAGATCGCCTCGGCCCAGCCCCGCACGATGTCCAGCGTCTGGTCCGGGTGCGCGTCGGTACAGAAGTCGAGATCCTCACCGAGCCGGCCGAGCAGGGCGTCGCGTACCGAACCGCCCACGAGGTGCAGTTCGTGACCGGCGGCGGCGAACCGGCGACCCAACTCGTCGGCCACCGGAGAAACCCGGAGCAGTTCGGCGACGGCGTTGCGCTGCGCTGCGGTGAGATCGCGGCGGTCGGTGGCGTGGGATGCGGCGGTTTCGGACATCGGATCCGCAGCCTATCGGTCCTGACCGGCATCGCCTCCGCCGGGCGCGGGTAACGGGCCGGGGTTGACTAAGGTCTGTGACGTGTGGGCCGGTGCCGGCTCCGGCGTACCCCTTGGAGGCACAGATGAGCGGCGGGCTCTACCGCAGCGCGAACGCCCAGCAGGGCGGCGCGCCCGGCGGCTGGCCCGGTGACGGAGCCACGTTCATCTCCGCCGAGCCGCTCAACCAGCCCGCGATGGAGTCGACCGCACCTCCGCAGGAGCAGGTGGCGGAGGGCAGCGCCGCCGCCAACAGCGCGATCATGGCCCTGGGCAGCCTGGTCAGCCGGGGTACCGGCTTCCTGCGCAATCTGGTCATCGGCGCCGCCCTCGGTGGTGCGTTGGTCGGCGACGCCTACACCACCGCCCAGATCCTGCCGGGGATGGTCTACGAGTTCCTGCTCGGCGGCATCCTCACCAGCGTGCTGATCCCGGTGCTGGTGCGTCGGCGGAAGGCGGACGCCGACGGCGGTCAGGCGTACGCGCAGCGGCTGCTGACACTGGCGGTGCTCGCGCTGGGCGCCGCCGCCGTGCTCGCGGTCGCCCTCGCCGCCCCGCTGACCTGGCTCTACGGCGCGGACGAGTCCGCTGACGGCTACTCGGGACTGGTCACCGACCTGGCCCGGCTCATGCTGCCGATGATCTTCTTCTCCGGATTGAGCGCGCTGATCAGCGCGGTCCTCAACACCCGGGGCCACTTCGCCGCGCCGATGTGGGCACCGATCCTGAACAACCTGGTCGTCATCGGGACCGCCGGGCTCTACATCGCGGTCTTCGGTGCCGAGATCGTCGGGCCGGACGACATGACGACCGGGCGGATCCTGCTCATCGGTGGCGGCACCCTGATCGGCGTGGCCATCCAGGTCGCCGGTCTGTTGCCGGCACTGCGCAAGGTCGGCTTCCGGTGGAAGCTCCGCTTCGACTTCCGCAAGCTCGGCCTGGCCGAGTTGGGGCGGCTCGGCGCCTGGATGATCTGCTACGTCGCGGTCAGCCAGGTCGGCCTCATCGTGCTGTTCAACCTGCTGAACCGCGCCGGCAAGGAGAACGCCGCCGGCCCACTGATCTACAACAACGTCTTCCTGCTGCTGATGACCGCGCACGGCATCATCGCCGTGTCGATCATTACCGCGCTCATGCCTCGGATGAGCGCTGCCGCCGCCGACGGCCGGTACGCCGATCTCGCCGCCGACCTGTCCCGGGGCACCCGGACCGTGTCGGCCGTACTCGCCCCGATCGCGGTCTGCTACGCCGTGCTGGCCACCCCTATCGCGTTCACGCTGTTCCGATGGGGAGCCTTCACCGCCGACAACGCCACCGCGACATCCCTGGTGCTGCTGGCCGCCGCACTCGCGCTGGTGCCCTTCGCGATCAGCCAGCTGTTCACCTTCGCCTTCTACGCACTGCCGGACACCCGCACTCCGGCACTGATCAACATCCCGATCGTGGCGCTCCGGATCGGGGTGCAGATCGCCCTGTTCGCAATCTTCTCGGCGAGCTTCGTCGGCGCGGGGATGATGATCGGTAACGCCATCTCGTACCTGGCTGCGGCAATCGCCTCCGCCTGGCTGCTGCGCCCCCGGGTCGGCCGTATCGGGCTGGGCGCGATCCTGCGTACTCTCGGCCGGGTGGCCGTCGCGGCGCTGGGCGCGGCCCTGGCCGGCCTGGTGGTGGTGGCCCTGCTCCCGGGCGGCGACACGCCGACGCGGTTGGAGGCGATCGCGCAGCTGCTGTTGGGTGGCGCGGTGATCGGGGGCACCTACCTCGGCCTGGCGACGGTGCTGCGGATCTCCGAGATCACCGAGGTGGTCGGCATGGTCCGCCGCCGACTCGGCCGCTGAACCCTCCACCGGCTCGGCGTGCACCCAGCGTGACTGCGGATCACCAGGCTGGGGATGTACCTGTGGATAACTCCGCGCGCCGCCGCTCACCTGACGGATCAGCCTGTGGATAACCAACCGGACGGCCGAGTATGCCCGGCCGATTGACGGGAATCCGGCGCTGGCGAACCCGCCGATGCGACCGGCTCCGCCCCGGCCGGAACTGGTTGAGGTCAACCTCTAGATTGGCTGGTACAGGTACCAGCAACGTGGCCGACAACGGTGGTAACGGGACGAGTCCACCGACTGCTGACTCTGTCGTCACCGGACGGCGGGAAGATGACATGTCGGGGACCGGGCCATCCCGGGTAAGGTCGCACTCGACGGGTACGGCAGACACCGGCGCGCGGCACCGTGCTGCGACCGGCCGGCCGGTACCAGACGAAGGCGGAGCGGGAAGCAGATGCCCAGCAGCGCGGGTCCATCGATCGACACGATCACCGAGGGAGGACGGGTGACCCAGGTCGGCGAGGGTCAGGACGCGGACGAGACCACTCCGCCGGTCATGACCTTCGGTGCTCCGACGGCCGGTGAGATCCTCGCCGAACGTTACGAACTGGTCGAGCACATCAACAACGACAGCGCGGGCCGTCTGGTCTGGCGCGGGGTCGACGTCGTGCTGCGCCGACCCGTCGCGGTCGTCATGCGCTACCCGGGTGGCGACTCCGCCACCGAGATGCTCCAGGCCGCCGTTGCCGCCAGCCGGGTCGTCCACCCCAACCTCGTCGGCGTGTACGACGCCATCGACGAAGCCGAGCGGGCCTACGTGGTACGCGAGTGGGTCGACGGTCAGTCCCTGCGGGACCTGGTCACGAGCGGGCCGTTGGACGCCGCCCGTGCGACCGCCGTCGGTAACTCCGTCGCCAGCGCCCTGGCGGCCGTGCACGCCACCGGCATGGTGCACGGAAACGTGCACCCAGGCACGGTGATGATCAGCGATGACGGCCGGGTGGTGCTCGCGGACGCCCGCACCGACGGTGACGACAGCCAGGAGAGCGACGTCCGGGCCGTCGGGGGCATCCTCTACTTCGCGATGACCGGCTACTGGCCGCACGCCGAGGCGCCGCTGCGCGGTGCCACCGCCGGGCATGGTCGGGCGGCCATTCCCGACGCGGTACGCGATGCCAACGGGTCCGTCGCGGCACCCCGTCAGGTCCGCGCCGGTGTGCCGGCCTACCTGGACGACCTGACCATGGATCTGCTCGACGCCGAGATCGCCCCGCCGCCGTCGGACGTGCTGACGGCGGAGTTGGCCCGGCTCGACGTGCCGGACGACGACTACCTCGACAACAACGGCCCGCTGCGGTTCGCCGGCGAGACCGGCGAGGAGCCGTCTCCGTTGGCCGCGGCCGGCGGGCGGAAGGTCGCTCTGGGCATCGCCGGGTTGCTGGCGGTTGCCCTGATCGGGCTGCTGATCGGGATCAGCACTCTCGGCGACGGCAACGGGGACCCGCAGACCAACCCGGTTGCGGCACCGACATCGAGCGCGCCGGTGAGCGAGGAGCCAGCAACACCCGCAGTCCGGAACCTCAAGATCAGCGACGCCCGGATCATCGACCCGGACAGCAGCAACCGGAGCGAGGTGCGCGACGCCGAGAAGGTCTTCGACGGCGACCAGGACGAGGGCTGGTCCACCGAGACCTACAACCGCAGCAACTTCGGCAACCTCAAGCGGGGCATGGGCGTCTGGATCGACCTCGGCACCGAGCGGACCGTCAAGTCGGTGCAGGTCAACCTCTCCGACCGGGGTGCCTCGGCCGAGCTGCTCACCGGCACGACAAACGCCCCGTCGTCCAGCTCGGGCGACGACGAGGTCCTCACGGCGTACCTGAAGAACAAGATCGGGCAGCCCTTCGAGGAACACGACGGCACCACGATGACCTTTGACGGCTTCGACGCCGACAAGAAGTACCGCTACCTGCTTTTCTGGATCACCGAGCTGCCGCCGAACGGAGGCGGTTTCAAGATCGGGGTGCAGGAGATCACGGTCCAGGGGTCATGAGAGGTCGCCACGGCGGCAACCACCGGGTCGGGTGATGGAGGTACGCGACGCCGGAGGCAACCACACGGGCACCGCTTCCGTGGACGACACGGTGAGTGACCTCGATCTGCTGCGCGCCCACGTCGCCGGTGACCGGGACGCCTTCGGTGAGTTGTTCCGCCGGCACCGGGACCGGCTCTGGGCGGTCGCCCTGCGTACGCTCGGCGACCGTGAGGAGGCCGCGGACGCCCTCCAGGACGCGCTGCTGTCCGCCCATCGCGCGGCCGACCGGTTCCGGGGTGACTCGGCGGTCACCACCTGGTTGCACCGGATCGTGGTCAACGCCTGTCTCGACCGGATCCGCCGTCGGCGGGCCCACCCGACGGTGCCGCTGCCCGACGGAACGCACGGCCCGGAGGACGGGCCGGGCACCGGCGGCGTGGAGCCGGCCGCACCGGTACCCGACCACGACACCGCCATGGTCGTCCGGGATGCCCTGGCCGCGTTGCCGCTGGAACAGCGGGCCGCCCTCGTGCTGGTGGACGTGCAGGGCTACCCGGTGGCCGAGGTCGCGCGGATCCTCGGCGTCGCCGAGGGGACGGTGAAGAGTCGCTGCGCCCGGGGCCGAGCCCGGCTCGCGGTCACGCTTGGGCACCTGCGACCCGGCACCCGGCCGGCGACCACCGCCCGCCCGGACGTGCCGGAGGTCACCGGCGGGAACCCGAAGGAACCATCGGGCGTCCGATCGGGGTCGGGGCGGTCCCGGCCGGCCGCCAACCAGCAGGAGGAAGCGTGAGCACCGGGGAGTTCAGCGAGGTCGACCACGACCTGCTCGCCGACTACCTCGGTGGCGTGCTGGACGGCACCCCCGAGCACGCTGAGATCACCCGGCTGGTGGCACAGGATCCGGCCTGGGCCCATGCTCACGCTCTCCTGGGCCCGGCCGTCGACAACGTCCGCGCCGAGCTGGCCGGGTGGGGCGAGCCGACGCTGGAGCTTCCGCCGGAGATCAGCGACCGGATCAGCGCCGCTCTCGCCGCGGCTGATCCGCTCACCGCGCCCACCACCGACACCGCGCCGACGACAGCGGCTGCCGAGCACCCGCAGCATGCGGCACTGGTCACCGGGGACGGTATTGCGGCCGTCGAGGACCGCAGCTCGGAGCCGACCGGCGGGAAGCTCACGGTCGTACCGACCCAGCCGCTGGGCGGTCCCCGTCGGCCCGGCGGCCCGCTGCGGCCCGGCCAGGACCGGTCCTCGTCGTCGCGGCCGGGTCGGCGACGTCGCCGCTGGGCCCGCGTGGCCGGGCCGGTTGCCCTCGCCGCCGCCGCGGTGGTCGGGTTGGGTGCGCTCCAGCTGTTCCAGCCGGGCGGGGGGGACGACGTCGCCACCGACACCGCCCTGAACGAGCGGGCCGCCAGCCCTGCGGTGCCGCACGCCTACCCGCAGGATTCCGCAGGGCAGCCCGGCACCAAGTCGGCGCCCGAACGTGCCGCGGTCGCATCCGGCGCTCCGTACCGCGTTGTCGGCCCTCCCCAGCGCAGCGACACCGACTACACGCCGGAGGCACTGGCCGGCCTGACCCCGAGCGTCAGGCAGTTCTCCACCGGCGGTGATCCGGGGCTCGGCGCGGAGAACCAGGAGCGCCTACCCGCCCCGGGCGATCTGACCCGGCTCGGCGACCAGACCGCATTGAGCGCCTGCCTCGCCGAGATCGGTGCTGAGCACCGCGGGGGACCGCTGACCTTCGAGGTCATCGACTACGCCCGCTTCCAGGGGCTGCCGGCGCTGGTCCTTCAGTTCACCGACGCCTCCGGCACGAACTGGGCGTGGGTCAGCGGCCCGGAGTGCGGTGTACCCGGGTCCGGCTCGGACGCCCGTTACCGTACGCGGGTAGGGTGAGCCTGCGGTCGCCGGACTTTTGACCGTCCACGTGACCTGACCCACCGGGTGACCGGCTCGGGAATCCCCGCTTCGTACGATGACGTTCTGCACATCAGTTGCCGCCGCGTCGGCACTCGGATCGGCATCGGCCCGTACGCCGGTGACGACAGTCAACACGATTGGGAGACGGCAGTGGACGAGGTCCGCAACCTGGTCATCATCGGCTCCGGGCCGGCCGGCTACACGGCTGCGGTCTACGCGGCGCGTGCCAACCTCAAGCCACTGGTGATCGAGGGCGTGCAGTCCGGCGGCGCGCTGATGACCACCACCGAGGTGGAGAACTTCCCCGGTTTCGCCGACGGCATCCTCGGCCCCGAGCTGATGGACAACATGCGTAAGCAGGCCGAGCGGTTCGGTGCCGAGTTCCTGACCGACGACGTCACCCGGGTCGAGCTGACCGACACCGGTCACCCTGGCGCGGTGAGCACCGTCTGGGTCGGGGAGACCGCGTACCGCGCCCGGGCCGTGATCCTCGCCACGGGTTCCGCCTGGCGCCCGCTCGGCGTACCCGGTGAGCAGGAGTACCTCGGGCACGGTGTCTCCTCCTGCGCCACCTGTGACGGCTTCTTCTTCCGCAACCAGCACATCGTGGTCGTCGGTGGTGGCGACTCGGCGATGGAGGAGGCCAGCTTCCTGACCCGCTTCGCCGAATCGGTGACGATCCTGCACCGCCGCGACTCGTTCCGGGCAAGCAAGATCATGGCCGAGCGGGCGCTCGGCAACGACAAGATCAAGGTCGAGTGGAACACCGTGGTGGAGGAGGTGCTCGGCGCGGACGGCAAGGTCTCCGGCGTACGAGTGCGCAACGTCCACACCGGCGAGGCCAAGGTGCTCGACGTCACCGGCGTGTTCGTGGCGATCGGCCACGACCCACGCAGCGAGCTGTTCCGCGGGCAGGTGGAGATGGACGACGAGGGGTACGTGAAGGTGCAGGCCCCCAGCACCCGGACCAGCATCCCCGGTGTCTTCGCCGCCGGTGACCTGGTCGACCACACGTACCGGCAGGCGATCACCGCAGCCGGGACCGGCTGTGCGGCCGCCCTGGACGCGGAACGCTTCATCGCCACGCTGCCCAAGGACTGACGAGACACATCTGAGGAGGAGGGGTCAACAGTGGGAGCAACCAAGTCGGTCACCGACGCGAGTTTCGCCGCAGACGTGCTGAAGTCCGACAAGCCGGTCCTGGTGGATTTCTGGGCCGAGTGGTGCGGGCCGTGCCGTAAGGTGTCGCCGCTGCTGGAGGAGATCGCCGGCGAGATGGGCGACCAGGTCAGCATCGTCAAGCTCAACATCGACGAGAACCCGGAGACCGCCCGGACGTACCGCGTGATGTCGGTGCCGACCCTCACCGTTTTCAAGAACGGTGAGCCGGTGCAGTCGATCGCCGGTGCCAAGCCCAAGGGCGAACTGGTCAAGCTGATCGAATCGGCGCTCTGACCCCCAGCCGCGACGTCACCGTCGACCCCGTGCCGGGCTCACCGGCACGGGGTCGACGCGTTTTTCGCCGCCCACCACCCCAGCGGATCGCCTAGCGCATAGCCTCGAACCGGGGCCGCCGGACGCCGGTGAGCACCTGGTCCCCGCCAACGGCACCCGCTCGTCGGCGGCGGGGCCTGGCAGCCACCGACCGTGCAGAGGGGGTCTTGCGTGCGTCCGATTCGTTCCGGTGACCGGGGACCCGCAGTGACCGAGATCCGTGCGGTGTTGACCGGCCTCGACCTGCTGTCGAAGGTGACCGGCCCGCACAGCGACGAGTTCGACCCGGCGACCGAACGGGCGGTCCGCGCGTTCCAGCAGTCGCGGGGTCTCAGCGTTGACGGCCGGGTCGGTGCCGAGACCTGGCGAGCCCTGGACGCCGCCCGCTGGCGGCTGGGTGCCCGCACCCTCTACCACGCGGTGCCGGTCCCCCTCACCGGCGAGGATGTCCGGTCGCTCCAGGAACGGCTGCTGGAGATGGGCTACGACACCGGACGGGCCGATGCCATCTACGGCATCCGCACGTCTCGGGCGGTGGCGCAGTTCCAGCGTGAGGTGGGACTCGTCCCCGACGGCACCTGCGGCCCGCACACCATGGGTGCCCTGCGCCGACTGGGCCGCAAGGTGGTCGGTGGCCGGCCGCAGTGGTTGCGTGAGTCCGACGCCATCCGACAGTCCGGCCCGACCCTGGTCGGTCGGACCGTGGTGATCGACCCGGGGCACGGCGGAACCGACCCGGGCGTGGTGGTGGCGGACGGCCCGCTGCGCTGGACCGAAGCGGATCTGATGCACGACCTGGCCAGCCGGCTGGAGGGGCGCCTCGCCGCGTCCGGGGTACGGGTGCAACTCACCCGAGGACCGTCGCCGGAAACCTGCCTGCCCGACATCGACCGGGCGCAACTGGCCAACTCGCTCGGCGCCGACGTGTTCATCTCGCTGCACACCGACGGCCACGCCAACCCGATGGCCGAGGGCGTCGCCACGTACCACTACGGCACCGACAACGGGGTTAGCTCGGCGACTGGCGAACGGCTGGCCGGGCTGGTCCAGCGGGAGATTGTGGCGCGTACCGGGCTGCGGGACTGTCACACCCATGCCAAGGCGTGGGACCTGCTCCGGATCACCCGGATGCCGGCGGTCCGCGTCGAGGTCGGCTACCTGACCTCGACGACCGATCGGGAACGGCTGATCGCTCCCGGGTTCCGCGACAAGCTGGTCGAGGCGATGGTGGCCGCGGTGCAGCGGATGTACCTGCCGATCGAACGCGACGTCCCGACCGGCTCGATCGACGTCAGCGAGCTGCGGGCGGCGGTCGCCGCCGGCACTGTGGTGGACTGAGCCGACCCGCCCCGGCACGGGCGCACAGGGCCGGTCGCCGCGTCGGGTCGAAGTGCCCGTCGCGGCCGGTCAGCCGGCCGTCGAACGGGTGGCCGGTGTCGGTCGGACCGGACGTAGCAGTGACTCCGGGCTCATCGAGCCGAGGAGCTTCTCCAGCGCGTACTCGACGTCGGACTTCCAGCTCAACGCCGTCCGCAGTTCCAGCCGCAGCCGGGGAAACCGCGGATGCGGGCGGACCGTCTTGAAGCCCACCGAGAGGAAGAAGTCGGCGGGTGCCACGCACGCTCCGCCCGGATCGGCGGAGTCACCGAACTTCGCGTCGCCGAAGGCCTCGATCGCCTTGATCCCGCGCTTGGTCAGATCGCGGGCCACCCCCTGCACCAACATCCGGCCGAGGCCACCGCCGGAGAACGCGGGCACCACGTTCGCAGTCATCAGCAACGCCGCGTCGGCGGAGACCGGAGAAGTCGGGAAGGCCATCGACCGGGGCACATATGCCGGCGGGGCGTACATCACGAAGCCGGCCGGCATGCCGTCGACGTAGATCAGCTTGCCGCAGGAACCCCATTCGAGCAGGGTCTGCGACACCCACGCCTCTTTCTCCAACCCAGGGTCGCCGGCAGCGCAGGCACGGTCCGCGGAAACCGGATCAAGCTCCCAGTAGACACACTGCCGACAGGGAAGGGGCAGGTCCTCCAGGGTGTCCAGGGTCAGGCTGACCAGACGTCGCGACATTGGCGCTTCCCCACACTAGGCTCGGAGGTGGGACCGGCCCGAGCGGCACCGCCGCCGCAGCGGCCCGGACGGCACCGCCGTGTTCCTGCCCCCGACGAGCGATCGTACGCCGCCGATCGGCGGCAGGGGAGACTAAGCACGAACGTCCACCTCAGGGGTGCCGGCCGCCGGTCCGGCATGTGGACGCACGAATAATCGGAGACGCATCGGGCGGTGCAGGGCGGCTAGGATCGACATCCGGCGCGCCGTACCGCCATGGTCGCCGGTGTCCTGGGTATCCGGGACCGGAGCCGTCCGAGCAGCCATCGGGGTGATGTGATGACCGGCACGACACTCGACGACTACACCGACCGGTACGCCCGGCGGGTCCGGGGAATGACCGCCTCGGAGATCAGAGCGCTGTTCGCGGTAGCCAGTCGACCGGAGGTCGTCTCCCTCGCCGGTGGCGCGCCGTACATCGCCGCGCTGCCGCTGGACGCCGTCGGCGAGATGCTCGGCCGGCTCGGTGCCGAGCACGGCAGCACCACCCTGCAGTACGGCATCGGTCAGGGCACCCTGGAGCTGCGGGAGCGGATCTGCGAGGTGATGTCCCTCTCCGGCATCGACGCCGCCTGTGGGGCCTCCCCGGAGGACGTGGTGGTGACGGTCGGCGGGCAGCAGGCACTCGACCTGGTGGCCCGCCTCTTCCTGGACCCGGGTGACGTGGTGCTCGCCGAGGGGCCGACCTACGTCGGCGCACTCGGCGTGTTCCAGGCCGCCCAGGCACAGGTCGTACACGTGCCCATGGACGACGAGGGTCTGATCCCGGCAGCGCTGGAGCTCGCCATCGCGGAGCAGGCCCGGGCCGGACGCCGGGTCAAGTTCCTCTACACCATCCCCACCTTCCAGAACCCGACCGGCGTGACGCTGACCGAGCAGCGACGGGAACAGGTGCTCGACATCTGCGAGCGCGCCGGGCTGCTGGTGGTCGAGGACGACCCGTACGGCCAGTTGGGCTTCGAAAGCGAGGCGCCCGCGCCGCTGCGGGCGCGGCGGCGGGACGGCGTCTTCTACCTCAGCACCTTCTCCAAGACGTTCGCGCCGGGGCTGCGGGTCGGTTGGATTCTCGCGCCACACGCGGTACGCGACAAGCTGGTGATCGCCAGCGAGGCACAGATCCTCTGTCCCAGCGCGTACGCGCAGGCCGCTGTCAGCACCTACCTCGGCACCATGCCCTGGCGTCAGCAGCTGAAGGTCTACCGGGAGGTCTACCGGGAGCGACGGGACGCGATGCTCACCGCGCTGGGCGACCTGATGCCAGCCGACACCCGCTGGACGGTGCCCGGCGGCGGCCTCTTCGTCTGGGCCACGCTGCCCGACGGGCTGGATTCGAAGGCGATGATGCCCCGGGCCATCGCCGCACGGGTGGCGTACGTGCCCGGCACCGGTTTCTACGCCGACGGCAGCGGCAACGGCCACATGCGGCTCAACTTCTCGTTCCCGCCGCCGGAGCGGATCAGGGAGGGCGTGCGCCGGTTGGCCAGCGTGATGGAACAGGACATCGCCATGCGGCGGGTTTTCGGTGCGGTCGGCGAGCCCGGCGCCCGGCGAGGCCGGACCGGCTGGGACGCGCCAGGACCAGACTTGGCATGATGCCCGGCATGGGTGTCACCGCTGCCGAAGAACCCGCCGTGTCGGGTCCCGAGACCACCGATCTTCACGTGCTCGTGCTCGCCGGCGGTCTGTCGTACGAGCGTGACGTGTCGCTGCGCTCCGGCCGCCGGGTGCTCGACGCGTTGCGTGCCGTCGGGATGCAGGCCGAACTGCGCGACGCCGACGTTGCCCTGCTGCCCGCGCTGACGGCGGACCCACCGGACGCCGTGGTGATCGCCCTGCACGGCGCCACCGGCGAGGACGGTTCGCTGCGCGGCGTCCTGGACCTGTGTGGCGTGCCGTACGTCGGATGTGACGCTCGGGCTTCCCGCCTCGCCTGGGACAAGCCGTCGGCGAAGGCCGTGCTGCGCGAGGCCGGCATCGCCACCCCCGACTGGGTCGCCCTGCCGCACGACCGGTTCAGCGAACTCGGCGCGGTGGCCGTGCTGGACCGCATCGTCGACCGGCTGGGGCTGCCGCTCATGGTGAAGCCGGCCCAGGGCGGTTCCGGCCTGGGCGCCGCCGTGGTCCGGGACGCGGCGTCGCTGCCGGCCGCCATGGTGGGTTGTTTCGCGTACGACTCGACGGCGCTCGTCGAACGGTACGTTCCCGGCATGGACGTGGCGGTCTCCGTGGTCGACCTGGGCGACGGTCCGCAGGCGCTCCCGGCCGTGGAGATCGTGCCTCGCAACGGGGTTTACGACTACGCGGCCCGCTACACCGCCGGACGCACCACCTGGCACACCCCGGCCCGCCTGGAGCCCGCTGTCGCCGAGTCGGTGGCCCAGGTCGCCCTGGCAGCCCACGCCGCCCTCGGCCTGCGTGACCTCAGCCGGGTCGATCTGATCGTCGACGCGACCGGTCAGCCACACGTACTCGAAGTCAACGTCTCGCCGGGGATGACCGAGACGTCGCTGTTGCCGCTCGCTGTACAGGCTGCCGGTCTGGATTTCGGACGCGTGATCGGAAACCTGGTCGCCCGCGCCGCAGGCCGCTGATCTCCCCCCACCCGACACTGAATTCGGCCGGTACCCGCTGCTCGGACTCTGGCCGCCGGCCACACGCGCACCGCACTCGGCCCACCGATCCTGGACTGGAGCGATCGGTGGGCGTGCTCGGTCCAGCACCTCAGCGCGACCGGCAATTGGGCGATGGAGACGAGGCGGGTCGTGGCCGAGGCTGACGCGGCGGGTCCTGGCCGAGGCTGACGCGGCGGGTCCTGGCCGAGGATGAGGCGCGGCGGAGGGCGCTCCGGTTGCCTGGAGGCAGGTCCGCCGCCACCGTCACCAGCGCCCCGACCGCGTGCGGTGAGCGACGAGTCGGCCGCGCGGCCGACGACGACAACGCCGCCAGCCGAAGCGCCCGGGCACGCCGCAGCTCGGCCAGCCGTCTCGGCAGGGCTGCCCGTCTCGGCGAGTCCTATTGCCGGTCGCTCTCAGGGCCCGATTCGCCGGTCGTCGTCGCTCGACCCGCAGTTGGCGTCTCGGCTTGCGCCCTCTCCGTCTCGGCCGTCTCCGCTCCCCGCGTATTCGCGGAGGCCTCGCCCTGTGGACCGCCCTCGCCCTGTGGACCAGCCTCGCCCTGCGGGCCGGTTTGGGCCTGTGGACCAGCCTCGCCCTGCGGGCCGCTCTGGGCCTGTGGGCCGCCCTCGGGCTGCGGCGGACCGTCCGTATCGGCGGACGGCTGTCGCGTCGGAACAGCACCAGCCGCCTCGCTGGCGGCCACGTCCGCTGCTTCCTCCTGAGGCTGAGCTACGTCCTTTGCTCGCCCCCCTGCCGCGTCCCCAGTCGGCCCCACTGCCGCGTCCCCGGTCGGCCCCGAAGCCGCGGCGTTCGACGCCTCCGAATCGATACTGGCGCCCGGGGTGTCAGGTGGTTCAGCTGTCTCGCCGATGGCGTCCAGGAGCGACCCTCCCTCAACCGGCTTCGTCTCGGGAGCGGCTGACTGCGCAGCCAGGCTGGACGGCGCCTGCCACTGGATGCGGGGTGGTTCGGCGAGCGGCCGCCCACCAAACTCGGCCAGCCAGGCCGCAACGAGGGCGAGGTTCTCCCGCCACTGTTCCTCCGAAATCGGCGGCAGGATCGAGTCCCAGAGCGACAGGAAGGTGCCACGGAGTTGGAGCCGACCGTACGGCCGGGCGAGGAACCACATGTGGAGATGGGCGGACCCGTCGCCCCAGCGGTTGACGTGCACCCGGGCCACCCCGT
This sequence comes from Micromonospora sp. C51, assembly GCF_018070435.1. Taxonomy (NCBI): domain Bacteria; kingdom Bacillati; phylum Actinomycetota; class Actinomycetes; order Micromonosporales; family Micromonosporaceae; genus Micromonospora; species Micromonospora sp. C51. The sequence continues at coordinate 211,616 of NZ_JAGPXQ010000005.1, forward strand.
CGAGCGAGCGGATGGCGCGTTCCAGCCGTACCGTCATCACGCCCAACTCGGCGGCAAGGAGATTCGGCAGGTCCCCGAGATCGAGGTGCGACCGCGACTCCAGGATGAGGACCATCGGCAGGCCGGTCGGCCGGTCCATGGCTCGTACGCGCCAGCGTTCACCGACCCAGATGTAGGCCTCGTCGGGTGCCAGGCAGGCGGTGCATTCTCGGTGAGCCTCACCCTTGCGGGGCGGCTCGACAGGGACCGGATCGGCGAGTGGCTTGACTCGGAGGTCGCCCTCGAAGGGGAAGGACGGCCACTGGGTGAAGTCCGGGATTGAGGGAGGGGTGTCGTGCACGACGCTGACCCTAACCGAGTCCGCGACCACTGTCCCTACCGAAACGTCTTCGACTCTTCCCAGCGCTCGAATGTCGAGACAGGGGACGCCGGATAGTTCTCCCCAGGGTTATCCACAGGCCTGCCGGTCGTCGAATTCGCACCGCTGTCGCGCTTCGACAAGGGGTTTCGGGTCATGTTTCACGTGAAACGGCGCGAGCCTGTGGACAACTGGTGTGGATAACATCAGCGGACCAGCGGCCTCGCCGGGCAGACGTTCCGACGCGGGTATCACGAAGCGAGGCACGCCGGCGAGCACAGGCCACTCCGCTCGACGCCCGCACCCAACACCGTCGTTTCACGTGAAACCACGAGCCGCGCACGGCGACCAGAGCTGGGCCGACCGCCAGCGGCCCGCTGGCCGCAGGCCGGTGCCGATCGGCCTGTCGCCTCGTTGACCGGCGTGACTCCCGAGGAGCGCTCCTCGATCATCGGTCGACCAGGCCCTCGTCCAGCCTCCCGCACTGCTGCGGGGTCCGGCCGGAGGGTCCGACGGCTCGGGTGAATGGAACGTCACCTTCGAGCCCGGCTGTTGAGCCTGCCGCCGCTTGGTCGGTCGACCCTTGGCATGCGCCGCCTCCCGCCCGTCACCACTGAGGGAACGCAACCCGGCGTCTGCACCCGCAACCGGCGTCTCTTTCGCGCCCGGCACCGCGCTACACATCACCTGCGGACCCGACCAATCCCGCCGCGCCAGGAGCGGGGACTCTGCGGCCGCGCTCGACACCCGCGTTTCACGTGAAACGCCGCCCTGTCCGACCCGCCGCCTACCCGAAGCGTCCGCTCGCCTGGGCCGCGCGCTCCGGGTCTCTGGCGCTGCGGCTTTATCACCGCACCGGGCGAGACCATCGAGGCGACCGCCCGGCCGACCCGCTCTGCGCGGACCCTTCTGAGTCGACCCTTCTGCGCGGACCCTTGTGAGCCGTGCGCTCTGGGTTCTTCTGCGCCGCGCCTTCTGAGTGGACCTTCTGAGCGACCCCATCTCTGGCCGTGCGCTCTGGGCCGTGCGGCTCTGACACCCGGTCGAACCATGTGCCCGCCGTCGCCCCGGTCGTGGATCGCTCGCGCCTCACTCGGCCGCGCTCTACTAAGCCTCCATACTGGGCCTCTCTACGGGGCCGCTTTCTTCTGGGCCGCTTCTTCTGGGCCGCTCTTTGCTGGGTCGCTCCGACAGGGCTGCGCCCGTTCCGACTGGCCGGCGGACTGCTGCCCTGTCGGTCCGGCCCAGGGCCGGTCTCCGTCTCTGGCCGCCTCCAACAGGGTGAACTGCCCGGCCAAGCTGCCTGGGCGGCTTCCGTCCGTCCGCTGCCCTGCAAGTCCCTCGGTCGTCACCGACGTCCTGCGACTGCCCCATGCCAGCGCGACCGCAGGGGCCCACCGAGACCACCTCCGTCCGGTGCCGGATTCGCCAATCGGGTCACGGCTTGCGGTATGTCGCGCCATCGCTCTGGTCCGGGGGCCCGACATGCCGCAAGTCGGGAGTCCCCGGAGTCGAGCGCGGTGGTCTCGGTGTCTGCACGGCAGCCCCGACGGCGGAACGGGTGGGGCCGGTACGGTCTGCGTGGCCGTGCAGCGATCGCTCCCGAGTGCCAACGGCAGCGACCCGCGTGGGCCGCTCGTGACGGCAATTCTGGAGGCGGGTCGCCGCGCCGTGCCGCCTGATCGGGCGAAGATGCGTACCGCCTCGCCTTGCGGACTTGCGGCCGATGCGGCTCGCCTCTGTCCGAGCCGGTCGAGGGCGCACTGCCCGTCAGGCTGGGATGGTGACGCGAGGGAGGGTGGCGACGGACGGACGGCACCCTCGCCCACAACGCAAGCTGACCCGTAAGGCCATCGTGCACCGGCAGCAGCGGAAGCCGGTGCGACAGCCGACTGCCGCCAGCGGCTACCGGCAGCGGTGGCGGGAGCGGCAGGACTACCGGCAGCGGCACCGGAATACCTGGAGTGGCACCGGAAGCCTGGGCAATGCCGGCCGTTCGGTGCGGGCCGGCGAGGCCGATCTTTGCCGCGTACTGCGGCTACCCGGATGACGACAAGGCCACCTCGTCCCGATACCACAAGGCCGCCTCGTCCCAGTTCGACGAGGCGGCCTTGTGGTTCGGTTGTTCAGTTCTCCGGTTCTTCGGGCTCTACTCCGATGATGCCGACGATCCGCTCAAGGTCGTCGACGGTTGCGAACTCAATCGTGATCTTGCCCTTGCTCCGCCCAATGTCGACCTTCACGCGGGTGTCGAATCGGTCGGAGAGGCGGTCCGCGAGATCGGTCAGCGCCGGGGCGTGCGGCTTCGGTCGACGCTTTGCCGACTCCTGCTTGCCCGGCCTTTCGTTGAGGGCGAGCGCGACGATCTCCTCGGTGGCACGGACCGACAGTCCCTCGGCGACGATTCGCAGTGCCAGTTGCTCCTGGGTCTCCGGATTTTCCAGGCTGAGCAGCGCCCGGGCGTGTCCAGCGGAGAGGACACCGGCCGCCACACGTCGCTGTACCGGTGCCGGCAGGTTCATCAGCCGAATGGTGTTCGAGATCTGCGGCCGGCTTCGACCGATGCGCCTGGCGAGTTCCTCGTGGGTGGCGCCGAACTCCTCCAGCAACTGCTGATAGGCGGCCGCCTCTTCCAGCGGGTTGAGGTTCGCCCGGTGAATGTTCTCCAGCAGCGCGTCGCGCAGCATGGCGTCGTCCCGGGTGTCGCGGACGATCGCCGGGATGTTCTCCCGACCGACCGCCTGCGCGGCACGCCACCGGCGCTCGCCCATGACGAGCTCGAACTTTTCGCCGTCGAGTTGCCGCACCACGATCGGCTGGAGAAAGCCAACCTCCTGGATGGAGGTCTTCAGTTCCTCCAGGGCCTCCTCGTCGAAGACCTGGCGAGGCTGCTTCGGGTTGGGCACGATCGAGTCGACCGGGATCTCCGCGAAGCGCGCACCGGGCACCGGGCTCAGCATCTCGTCAGCTTCGATGGTCGGGGACGGCACCGGCATCGGGGCCGGCGTCACCACGGCCGTCGACCCGCTCACTCCCGCCGTCGACGCGCCGACGGCAGCCCCAGCGTTGGGTGCGGGCCCGGTCGGAATGAGCGCCCCCAGGCCCCGTCCCAGACCGCCCCGTGGACGGTTCTTCATGCCACGCCTCCCAGCGCCTCATCCCCGCTACGCATTCCGGCTCACCGGCTCCTTGACGCCCCGCTCGGCGATCTCCTGAGCCGCCTCGAAGTAGCTCGTCGCACCTCGCGAACCGGGATCGTAGGTCATCACCGACTGGCCGTAGCTGGGTGCCTCGGAGACCCGCACGTTACGCGGAATCACCGCCTGGAGCACCTTGTCGCCGAAGTGGTTCCGAACGTCCTGTTCCACCGCGTCGGCGAGCCGGGTACGACGGTCGTACATGGTGAGCAGAATCGTGGAGACCTCAAGCCGCGGGTTGAGGTGCTGACGCACCAGGTTGATGTTGTTGATCAGCTGGTTGAGCCCCTCAAGCGCGTAGTACTCACACTGGATAGGGATGAGCACCTCCTGCGCGGCCACCAACGCGTTTACGGTGAGCAGGCCGAGCGAGGGCGGGCAGTCGATGAACACGTAGTCGAAGTGCCCCGGGTAGGCGCTGATGGCGCGGTCGAGACGCGACTCGCGGGCCACCACGGACACCAGCTCAATCTCGGCACCGGCGAGATCGATGGTGGCCGGCACACACCAGAGGTTGGGGATGCCCTCCACCGCCTGGGTCACGTCCTCCAGCGGCACACTGTTGATCAGACAGTCGTAGACGTCCGGCACGCCGGTGTGGTGTGGCACGTTGAGGCCGGTCGAGGCGTTGCCCTGCGGGTCAAGGTCAACCACGAGCACCCGGTTGCCGTGCAGGGCCAGCGCCACCGCGAGGTTGACCGTGGTCGTGGTCTTACCCACACCGCCCTTCTGGTTCGCGACGCACATGACCCGGGTCCGGTCGGGCCGAGGCATCGTCACCTCGCCACTGGGATTCAGGATCTGCACGGCGCGCATCGCCTCCATTGCCAAGGGTGGGTCATCCTCTTCGCGCGTCGGGGTTTCACGTGAAACGTACGCGGCCTCGGGCGCAGCTGACGGGTAGGACCCGTCGGCAGGCGCGGGCGTGTCGGAAGCCGGCCGAGGATCCGGCACCACCGCGGATGTCGGGGGGTGCGCTGCCGCCACCTCGAACCGAGCAGAGGCGGAGGTGTTCCGGCGGATCGGGATCACCCGCGCGTCGGGAGACGCGTTGACCGGGCGGCCACTCGCGTCCGTACCGTCGCGTCCGTCGCCGGCCCCCGACCACGGAACACCCGACGTCGGCGCGTTCCGACCGGGTTCCGGTGGGCTCTGCGGCACCTCGGAAGGCCGCCAGTTCGGATATTCGGTTTCACGTGAAACAGGGTCGCCTGCTGACCCGGTCACGCGCGGATCGTCGTACCTGCCGTCGTCATGCACCTGTCATCCCTGCCCGCTTCGGATGGTCGGTCCGCACCCGTCAACCGGGCCACTCGCGTGCTCTCCGCAGAGGTACCGCCCGGCGGGAGCGGCCGGGCCCCGGAGGGAGATCCATCGCCGCCCGCTCCACACTATCGACGCGCGGCCAGCCTACGGCGCACGGGCGCGGCCGGTCCACGTCGGGTTCGCAACCCGCCGGTCGCGGCGCGCGCAGCGGAACGGGTAACCCGCCTCGGAACGCTGACTTTCGCGGCTGTCTGCGGCGTACCGGCCCAGGTCATCCGTGCGAAGACCCCGAGAGCGGAGCGCTCCGGCTACCGTCGACGCGCCCGCGACTTTCTGGACGACGTCCGGGCCGCCGGGCCGACCAGCCTCTCCCGGACGATCTCAACCACCGTGGTCGGCGGATCCACGACGCCTTCACCACACCGATGCAGTACGGGTGGACCGCCACCAAGACGGTGCACCGCCTCGGCATGCTCGGAGATCTCCTCCGCCACCGAGGCACCCTTCAGGGCGAGTAGTCGGCCGCCGATTCCGGTGAGGGGCAGACACCAGCCCGCCAGCCGGTCCAGCGGTGCCACCGCCCGAGCGGTGACCACGTCCCCAGGCCCAACCTCCGACACCGCGCCCGCTTCCTCGGCTCGACCGCGGAACACCCGTACGGAGTCGGTCAGGCCGAGCGCCTCCACCGTCTCGTCGAGGAAGGCGGTACGGCGGGCCAACGGCTCGATGAGCGTCATCGCCAGGTCGGGCCGGGCAATGGCGAGCGCCAGACCGGGCAGGCCGGCACCCGATCCCACGTCCAGCACGGAGGCGCCCGGTGGGATCAGCTCGGCCACTGCCGCGCAGTTCAGCAGGTGACGATCCCAGATCCGGGGGGCCTCGCGTGGACCGATCAGCCCTCGTACCACCCCGTCGGTGGCGAGCAGTTCGGCGTAGGCGGCCGCGACGTCGAGGCGTACGCCGAAGAGCTGGCTCGCCGCTCCGGCCAGTTCGGGCGGCAGCACCGCGGTGGTGGGCTGAGGCGGGACAGCCGCCGGCCCGGGCGGCATACCACCCGGGCCGGACGCGGCACCGCCGCTGGCGTCGTCTTGCCGCACCCGTCAGTCCGCGGGACGGACGACGATGCGCCGGCTGGGCTCGACGCCCTCGGACTCGCTCTCCACCCCGTCGATGGCGTTGACCACGTCGTGGACGCACTTGCGCTCGAAGGCGGACATCGGCTCCAGCCGCACCGGCTCGCCGTGCTCCTTGACCTTCTCGACGGCGTTGCGGGCAACCGCAGCCAGTTCCTTACGCCGGTTGGCCCGGTACCCGCCGACGTCGAGCAGCAGGCGGCTCGGCGAGCCGGTCTGCCGGAACACCGCGAGCCGGGCCAGTTCCTGAAGTGCTTCGAGGGTCGCGCCGCGCTGGCCGACGAGGTTCTGCAGGCGGCCACCGACGACCTCGACCACCGGGCGGCCACCCGACACCAGCTCGTCGATGTCGCCGTCGTAATCGAGGATGTCGAGCAGCCCCTCCACGTAGTCGGCCGCGATCTCGCTCTGCCGGAACAGGTCGCTCTCTCCGGGAGCCTTGCTCGGTGCCGCTTCGGCGTCGGTCTCCTCCGGCTCGCCCTCGACCGGAGCCGCCGCGGTCGGCTCCTCGTGGTCCAGGGGCTGTTCAGCGCGGGGGATGCTGGTGTCGGTCACGGTGTCATCTCCGTACTCGCTCGGCCGGACCTCGGGTCCGCTGGTTCCCCGCGGCCGGCGGGACGTCGCCGGTGCCCACGGGCACGTCTGTAGGGCAGTCTCGCCCGTCCGCCACGGCACGCGTGGCGCTTCACGTTCCGGCGCCGGCCTGACGGCGGCAGCACGGCGCGCAACGGGCCGCCGCCGGTCTCCCGGCGGCGGCCCGGACGATTCAGCCCTGCCGCTTGGCGGGGCGGCCCTTCTTCGGGTTGACCGGCTTGGCGCCCGGCTTCGGACCGGCGATCTTCGGCGCGGCCGGGGGCGGCGGAACGGCAGCCGGCTTGCTCCGGCCGAACAGCCCACCGGACTTCGCGGGCTGCGCCCCGTTCCGCGCCGAGGTGCCCGGCTTGCCGCTGGTCGCGGTCACCGGCGGCGGGAACTTGCGCAGCACCCACTGCTGCTGCCCGAGGGTGAACAGGTTGTTGGTGACCCAGTAGATGATCACACCGATCGGGAAGATGGCACCGGAGACCAGCAGAGACAGCGGGATGCCGTAGAGCATCAGGCGCTGGATCATGCGCTGCTGCGGGTCCTCCGCCCAGCCCGTCTTGAGGATCATCTGACGGCTGGTGAGGTAGGTGGTACCCATCATCACCAGCACCAGGACACCGGCCATGATCTTCACAACGGTGCCGTTGGCGCCGAGCTGCGCCAGCTCCGCCGCGGTCGAGCCGAACTTGCTGGCGATCGGGGCGGTGAACAGAGTTGCGTCAGAGGCGCTGTTGAACTGGTCGACGGTCCAGCCGTAGATGTCCTTGTTGTTCTTCGCCGGGTCCGGATTGAGGCGGCGCAGGACGTGGAAGAGGCCGAGGAAGACCGGGATCTGGAGGAACATCGGAAGGCAGCCCATGAGCGGGTTGGCCTTTTCCTTCCGGTAGAGCTCCATCATCTCCTTCTGGAGCGTCTCCCGGTCACCCTTGTGCTTCTCCTGGAGGGCCTTCACCTGCGGCTGCAGCGCCTGCATGGCCCGCTGCGACTTGATCTGCTTGACGAAGACCGGGAACAGGATGACCCGGACGGTGACCACCAGGAAGACGATGGCGAGGATCCACGCCCAGTTGGTGCCGAGGACCGCAGTGTCCGGAATGCCGATGGCGTCCCAGGCCGAGTGCCAGGCCAGCAGGATCCACGAGATCGCGTAGTAGATCCAGTCGAGACTCAATTCTCAGGCTCCAGTCACGTCGGCAGGTCGGCGGCCGCCCGGCTCCGGAACCGGGTCGTATCCACCAGGATGGAATGGGTGGCAGCGCAACAGTCGCCGGACCGTCAGGCCGGCTCCCCGGAGCGCGCCGTGCCGGGCCACCGCATCCAGGGCGTAGGCGCTGCACGACGGGTAGAACCGACAGCGGGCCGGCAACGCCGGACTTATCCACCGACGGTACGCGATGATAGGCAGGGTCAGCACCCGGGCACCCGGGGTAGCCGGGCGCGACGATGTCTGCTCGGCGCTCATCGAGGCCGCCGCCCCCGGCCGGACCGAGCGGCGACGAGCGCCGCATCCAGGTCGGTGCCGAGCCGTTGATACGTGGCGTCAGCCGCGGCCGGCAGGGCGCGTACCACGAGGGTGCTTCCGGCCGGCAGGTCGAGGAGGCGTTCCCGGGTCAGATGCCGCAACCGGCGGCGCACCCGGTTACGGACCACTGCCGGCCCGACCGCCTTGGAAACCACAAAGCCGGCGCGGGACACCAGCGGGGAGTCTGCCTCCGCGTTGTCCCGCGCCGGCTTCGGCGCTGCATTGTCGGATCCGGCTGCGTTCGGCACGGTCAGATGGACGACCAGAGCGCCGCGGCCGGCCCGCCGGCCACCGCGAACCGCTGCGGCGAAGTCGCTGCTGCGCCGCAGTCGTTGGGCGGCCGCCAGCACGACTGCCACGTCCTCCGGAGCGGACCTGACCGGCCTCAGGCCGACAGGCGGGCGCGACCCTTGGCGCGACGGGTCGAGATGATGGCGCGGCCGGCCCGGGTGCGCATGCGCAGCCGGAAGCCGTGGGTCTTCGCGCGCCGGCGGTTGTTCGGCTGGTAGGTGCGCTTGCTCACGTCAGGCTCTCCGTTGTCGGACGCCCCGGACGAGTGGATCGCCGGGTCGTGGTGGTCCGGGCCGCCGCTGTGGTGGCCCCGATCGGTGCTGCCCGTCGGTGCGTGACCTCGGTTGTGCGGTGCGCGACCGCAGGCAGCGAGCACCCATCACCCTAGCAGAGGGCGTGAGAGCAGCCCCTCCAGCCTAGGTCGGGGGGCAATCAGCGTCAAACCTGGCCACTCGGACGATGAGCTGCGACGCAAGACGACCGAAGCGGTGGTTTTCACGAATGCCGACAGGGGTGACCCGCGTCGGCGGTTGAAGACGCGGCGACAACGCTGTTACCGTGCCCGATTGCGGTCAGCGTCGGAGTTGTGCCGATGTCGCCGGCAGGCAAGACCGGACACGGTAGTGAATCGTTCGGCACGGTGAACCCCGCTTCAGTGCCCGGCCACGGCAGGGGGCAGGTCCGACCCGAGCCCGGCGGGCGGCCACAATCGGTCGGTACACAGGCTGTGGATAACTTGTGGAGAACGACCGGGTGCGGCGACCGGGTGGGTGGCGTGATCTCGCCCGCCGGTACGGGCCACCGGGAGACGGCGACGTCCGGGAGCAGAGGCGAGGGGGTGGCACGACGGTGGCCGGTACGACCGACCTTGCCGCGGTGTGGACGGCGACGACCGACGAACTCGCTGACGAGATCATTTCCGCGCAGCAGCGGGCCTACCTGCGGCTGACCCGGCTGCGGGCGATCGTCGAGGACACCGTCCTGCTCTCCGTGCCGGATGCCTTCACCCGGGACGTGATCGAGTCCCGGCTGCGCCCGGCCATCACCGAGGCGCTCACCCGCCGGCTGGGCCGGCCGATCCAGGTCGCCGTCACCGTCCGGGTACCGGAGGACGGGCGGACCATCGGCACCGTCTACCGCAGCGCTCCCGAGTCGGACCCGGTGGACCACGGTCCCGGCGAGGTCGACGACCGGTCGACCGGTCTCGACGGCGGGCGGCAACTGCCGCTGATTCCCGAGCAGCCGCACCCCGGCCGTTTCGACCGGCCGCCGCTGCCGGACGCCCCGCGCGTCGAGGACGATTCCCGCACCTCAGCCCCCGACGGTCAGGAAACTCTCTTCGGTGCCGGGTTCGGCGAGCCCGTCCGGCCGACGGAGAACACCGGACGACGGGCGCCGGAGCGGTTGGGCTTCACCGAGCAGGGCGGGCACCTGGACCGAGCGTCCACCGGCGCGCGCGGCTTCGCGCCCCGGTACGGCGACGAGCCCGGCGTCTCGCCCCGCGACCAGCATGTGATCCGGGCGATACCGGCCGACGGAGGCACCGACAGCGGGCCCGGCCGCAGTGGCCCGGATCAGCGACCGGTGGGCCGGGACGACCGACGGCTGCCCACCGGCGCGGACAGCGGCGGTAACCGGCTCAACCCGAAGTACATGTTTGAGACGTTCGTCATCGGCTCGTCCAACCGATTCGCGCATGCCGCGTCGGTGGCGGTGGCCGAGTCACCGGCGAAGGCGTACAACCCGCTGTTCATCTACGGCAGCTCCGGACTGGGCAAGACCCACCTGCTGCATGCCATCGGCCACTACGCCACGACGTTGGGCAACGCCCGCTCGGTCAGGTACGTCTCGACCGAGGAGTTCACCAACGACTTCATCAACTCGCTGCGGGACGACAAGACCAGCGCCTTCCAACGCCGCTACCGCGACGTCGACATCCTGCTGATCGACGACATCCAGTTCCTGGAGAACCGCGAGCGGACCCAGGAGGAGTTCTTCCACACCTTCAACACGTTGCACAACGCCAACAAGCAGATCGTGATCACCTCCGATCGCTCGCCCAAGCAGCTGGCGACGTTGGAAGACCGGTTGCGGACCCGCTTCGAGTGGGGCCTGCTCGCCGACATCCAGCCACCGGACCTGGAGACCCGGATCGCGATTCTGCAGAAGAAGGCGGCGCAGGAACGGCTCTACGCGCCGCCGGACGTGCTGGAGTTCATCGCCTCCCGGGTGTCCAACTCGATCCGGGAACTGGAGGGAGCACTGATCCGGGTCACCGCGTTCGCCAGTCTCACCAGGTCGAACGTGGAGCTGTCGCTGGCCGAGGAGGTGCTCCGGGACTTCATTCCGGACGGCGCCGGGCCGGAGATCACCGCCGACCAGATCATGGTCTCCACCGCTGACTACTTCGGGGTCAGCCTGGAGGACCTGCGCGGGCACTCCCGCTCGCGGGTACTGGTGAACGCCCGTCAGGTCGCCATGTACCTGTGTCGCGAGCTCACCGACCTGTCACTGCCCCGGATCGGCCAGGCCTTCGGCGGGCGGGACCACACCACCGTCATGCACGCCGACCGCAAGATCCGCCAGCAGATGGCCGAGCGGCGCTCGCTCTACAACCAGATCGCCGAGCTGACCAACCGGATCAAGCAGAACACCTGAGGGGTACGCCCGTCGTACGTTCACGGCGAGGGGTCCGGCCGGTTCCGGTCGGGCCCTTTTTCGCGCTCATCGGGTTGACCCTCAACGAGGTTCAGGCCACACCATCGAAGGCGTGTCCACACCGCCTGCCACTCGTTGTCCACAGCTCGTTATCCACGGACGGTGGATGAACACGCGCCGTCAGCGCCCAGTTACCCACAGCCTGTGGAGAAACCCTGGGGACAACGTTGTGGACCGCTGTGGACGCCTGGGGACAACCACCGGCGCTGTCCACCGACGGACGGCTGCCTGTGGGGAAGCTGTTGAAGGTTCTGGGGATGACGGCGGACGAGACGCCCGCGACGATCCACAGGTCTGGGGAGAAAGTCGGTGGATTACCGGTGGACAACCGGTGGACGACGGTGGACAACCGTGTGCACGGAGACCGCCTGTGGATCGCCGGCCGGGTTTTCCCCCCGCCCATCCACAGCAAAACCACCGGTGGATAACCTATCTGACCTGCCCATACTCGGGTTCTCCACAGTTTGCACAGGTGCGATGAAGACGATGAGTTATCTCTTCTAAAAGAACAAAAACCAATCATCACCGTTGGACTTCCTGTGGATCGGTCGCCAGCTGCCGGGACAGACCCGTCAGCAGCGACACGATCCACGGGGTCGGGCACACAGCCGATACCCTCGCGCCCTAAGGTGCGAGGGGTACCCGCACGCCAGGCGGGTCGGTGGGCAGCGTCCGGCATGAGAGAGTTGACGACGTCGACGTCGACGCGGAGGCATTAATGAAGTTCCGAGTGGAGCGCGACGCGCTCGCCGAGGCCGTGGCCTGGACCGCGAAGAGCCTGCCCAACCGGCCATCCGTACCGGTGCTGGCCGGGGTGCTGCTGCGCGTCACCGACGGCAGCTTGCAGGTCTCCGGCTTCGACTACGAGGTCAGCAGCCAGGTCACCGTGGAGGTGCAGGGCGACGCCGACGGCGCTGCGCTGGTCTCCGGGCGGCTGCTCGCCGAGATCACCAAGGCGTTGCCGGCCAAGCCCGTCGACATCGCCGCCGTCGGGGCGCACCTCGAACTGGTCTGCGGCAGCGCCCGGTTCACCCTGCCCACCATGCCGGTGGAGGACTACCCCACCCTGCCCGAGATGCCGGCCAGCGCCGGCACGGTCGACGCCGCCGCGTTCGCCGCAGCGGTGGCACAGGTGGCAATCGCCGCCAGCCGGGACGAGACGCTGCCGATGATGACCGGGGTACGCATCGAGCTCTCCGGCGGCAATCTGGCCATGCTCGCCACCGACCGTTACCGGCTGGCCCTGCGCGAGATGGAATGGAACCCGGACGACCCGGAGATCAGCCTCAACGCGCTGGTCCCCGCCCGGACGCTCAACGACACCGCCAAGACCCTCGGCCCCCTCGGCGGCCAGGTGGTGCTGGCCCTGTCCCAGGGCGCCGCCGGCGAAGGCATGATCGGTTTCTCCGGTGGCACCCGACGCACCACCAGCCGGCTGCTCGACGGCGCCAACTACCCGCCGGTCCGCTCGCTCTTCCCCACCAGTCACAACGCCGAGGCCCGGTTGCCGGTCAGCACCCTCATCGAGGTGGTCAAGCGGGTCGCCCTGGTGGCCGAGCGCGCCACTCCCGTGCTGCTCAGCTTCAGCGCCGACGGGCTGGTGGTGGAGGCCGGCGGCACCGAGGAGGCCCGGGCCAGCGAGGCCATGGAGGCCACCTTCACCGGCGAACCGCTGACCATCGGTTTCAACCCGCAGTACCTCATCGACGGGTTGTCCAACCTCGGCACCCAGTTCGCCGTGCTGCACTTCGTCGACGCCTTCAAGCCTGCGGTCATTTCCCCCGCCGGCGAGGATGGCGAGCTCATCGGTGGGTACCGGTACCTCATCATGCCGATCCGCGTGTCCCGCTGACCGGCAGAGCCAACCGCACCCACGAAAGGTCACCAGAGATGCAGCTCGGCCTGGTAGGACTCGGCCGGATGGGCGGCAACATGCGCGAACGGCTGCGCACCGCCGGTCACGAGGTGGTCGGTCTCGACCACAACCTGGAGCGCAGCGATGTGGCCAGCATGGCTGAACTGGCCGAGAAGCTGGACGCGCCGCGCGCGGTATGGGTGATGGTGCCCGCCGCCGTCACCGACGCCACCATCGACGAGGTGGCCGCCGTGCTCGACGAGGGCGACCTCATCATCGACGGCGGCAACTCGCGGTTCAGCGAGGACGCCCCCCGCGCGGAGCGGCTGCACGAACGTGGCATCGGCTACGTCGACGTGGGCGTCTCCGGCGGGGTGTGGGGCCGGCAGAACGGCTACGGCCTGATGGTCGGCGGCGCGCAGGAACACGTCGACCGGCTCTTGCCGATCTTCGACGCGCTCAAGCCCGACGGCGAGTACGGTTTCGTGCACGCCGGGCCGGTCGGTGCCGGGCACTACGCCAAGATGGTGCACAACGGCATCGAGTACGGCCTGATGCACGCCTACGCCGAGGGCTACGAGCTGATGGCCGCCTCCGAGCTGGTGACGAACGTGCCCGGCGTGATCAAGTCCTGGCGTGAGGGCACGGTGGTCCGTTCCTGGCTGCTGGACCTGCTCGACCGGGCCCTCGACGAAGACCCCGAGCTGACCCAGCTCAGCGACTACACCGAGGACACCGGCGAGGGTCGCTGGACGGTGGACGAGGCGGTCCGGCTCGCGGTACCGCTCAACGTCATCACCGCCTCGTTGTTCGCCCGGTTCTCCTCCCGTCAGGACGACTCACCGGCGCTGAAGGCCGTCTCCGCACTGCGGCAGCAGTTCGGCGGGCACGCCGTACGCAAGCCCTGACCGGCACCGCGGCCCCGTGTACGTCCGCCGGCTCGAACTGGTCGACTTCCGCTCGTACGAGCGGATCGGCGTCGACCTCGAACCGGGCCCGAACGTCCTGATCGGCGCCAACGGCGTCGGCAAGACGAACCTGGTCGAGGCGTTGGGCTACGTCGCGACCCTCGACTCACACCGGGTCGCCACCGATGCCCCGCTGGTGCGGATGGGTGCCACCGCCGCGGTGATCCGCTGCGCGGTGGTGCACGACGGCCGCGAACTCCTGGTGGAGTTGGAGATCGTCCCGGGTAAGGCCAACCGGGCCCGCCTCGGCCGCTCCCCGGCCCGCCGGGCCCGGGACGTGCTGGGCGCGCTGCGGCTGGTGCTCTTCGCCCCGGAAGACCTCGAACTGGTCCGGGGCGATCCGGCCGAACGCCGCCGCTACCTCGACGACCTGCTGGTGCTGCGCCAACCCCGCTACGCCGGGGTGCGTGCCGACTACGAGCGGGTGGTCAAACAACGCAACGCGCTGCTGCGCACCGCGTACCTCGCCCGCAAGACCGGCGGGTCGCGAGGCGGTGACCTGTCCACCCTCGCCGTCTGGGACACCCACCTGGCCCGGCACGGCGCCGAACTGCTCGCCGGGCGGCTGGAACTGGTCGCCGCCCTGGCCCCGCACGTCACCAAGGCGTACGACGCGGTGGCCGCCGGCCGCGGCGCGGCGGGAATCAGCTACCGCCCCTCGGTGGACCTCGCCGAACCCACCACCGACCGGGAGGTCCTCGCGGCGGCACTCACCACCGCACTGGAGGAGTCCCGCTCCGCCGAGATCGAACGCGGCACCACCCTGGTCGGCCCGCACCGCGACGAACTCAGCCTCACCCTCGGCCCCCTGCCGGCCAAGGGCTACGCCAGCCACGGCGAATCGTGGTCGTACGCGCTCGCGTTGCGGCTGGCCGGCTACGACCTGCTGCGCAACGACGGCATCGAACCGGTGCTGGTGCTCGACGACGTCTTCGCCGAACTGGACGCGGGCCGGCGGGACCGACTCGCCGAACTGGTCGGCGGAGCCAGCCAACTGCTGGTGACCTGCGCGGTCGCCGACGACGTGCCAGCCGCCCTGCGTGGCGCCCGGTACGAGGTGACGGAGGGGGCGGTGCGTCGTGCCGACTGAGCCACAGCCGCCGGACAGCGCACCCCAGGGGCAGCCGGGTGGCTCGGCTGCGGGACGCGGTGCGCGTACCGCCAGGCAGGGTGGCACTGGCGACGGCGGCCGCACCGACAAGCCCGCCAGCCGCCCGGCGGAGCCGCCAGCCGCAGCGCCCACGGCGGAGGACGGCGGCACCGTGCCGGTGACCGGCGACGGCGAGGGCGTCTCCGGCCCGCAACTGGCCCGCGCGGTGCTTGACGCGGCGAAGGCGCGGCGGGAGGCCGCCGGCCGGCCCCGCCGCACCGCGACCGGGGGTGGCGACGGCGAGCGCCGGCTGCGCGGCTACTCCGGGCCCGGCCCGGACCCGCGTGACCCGCAGCCGCTCGGCGCGGTGCTCAACCGGCTGGTGAAGGCCCGTGGTTGGCAACAGCCGGCCGCCGAGGCCACCGTTTTCGGCGCCTGGGAACGGGTGGTCGGCGCGGAGGTCGCCCAGCACAGCCGCCCGGTGAAGCTGGAGAACGGGGAACTGACCGTGGAGGCCCGCTCCACGGCCTGGGCGACGCAGCTGCGGCTGCTTGCCGGCTCGCTGTTGCAGCAGATCGCTCGCGAGGTCGGCCACAACGTGGTCCGCAAACTGCACATCCACGGCCCGGCCGCCCCATCCTGGTCACGCGGCCCACGACGGGTACGCGGCCGGGGCCCCCGCGACACCTACGGCTGACCGTCGGGGCGGCGTCCGGGGACCGTGGCTACGTCTGGGCCGCCCGGCGAGGTGCCGCCGACTCGGCGTAGACGGCGAAGCCGTTGTCGGCGCAGCGTCGGTAGAAGGCGGCGAGCACGCTCAGCTCAGCGCAGGTGAAGGTCCACTGCGGCGCGGCACCGCTGTCGTCACGCAGCGCGTCCAGCCGGCTGTCCAGCCACCGTAGCTGCTGCTCGGCCAGGCGGCCGTCGGCCAGCAGCGAACGCAGCACCGTACCCACCGACTCGAAGGTGACCGCCTCCCCGTGCGGGCGGTGCGTGGCCACGAAGCGTTCGATGCCGCCCGCGATCCAGCCGCACCCGTCCGGGTCGATCACCGGATCCTCGTCCTCGGCGGCGGCGTCTGTGGCGTAGAGCACACCATCGAGTCCGAGGATCAGATCCACCACTTCGGTGTACGCGGTGGCCCGGACCGTGCCTGTCTTCGCGATCAGCTCAGCGAGCGCGGCGGTCGGCGCCGATATCCCCGGCACGTCCACGATGTCGCCGAAATCGACGAACTCGGCCGGTGCGACCGGGTCGTAGAAGCGGCCGGTCCGCGGCCACTGAACCGCGACGTTGTCCAGCCCCATCTGGTGTCACCTCTCAAGGCACGGGCGAGTGGATCGGGTCGATCGTCCGGTTCCAACGTTGAAAGATCAAGGCCGCTGCGGCAACCCGAGGGTCACGGATCGCCCGTCCCGGGTCGTACCGACCGGTACCGCCCACCTCTCACCGCCGGGCCCGGCAGCGCCGTCACGCGACAGATCCGTTGATCATGCCGTGGCGTGTAGGGGGAGTCGCGGACAGCGCGATTCGGCCCGCTACGGAGATCTGAGCCGCTGCGAAGGGGTGCCGAGTGGTGGTTCTATCGCCCGCGCACAGTAAGATTGGCGTGAGACGAAGACCCGGTGCGGAGTGACGGGTCACGGGTCCGGTGCGGGCCCGCGATCATCCGTCCGACTCGGGTCGAGCCGATCGCGATCCGCGGGCAACCGCGGCGACCGGCGCGTTCGACCCGTACCCCGGATTGTCCCCGGTGCCGGTCCGCGTGCCGACGTCGCGCCTGTCCGCCGAACCCGCGTTCGACGTGCCCTGTGGCGCGCCGGGCGCGAGAAAGTGGCCGAGGGTGGCAGCGCAGGAAAATCAGCAGTACGGCGCCGAGTCGATCACCGTTCTCGAAGGGCTGGAGGCGGTCCGCAAGCGGCCCGGCATGTACATCGGGTCCACCGGCGAACGCGGCCTGCACCACCTCGTGTGGGAGGTCGTCGACAACGCGGTGGACGAGGCGCTGGCCGGCCACTGCGACACCATCGACGTGGTGCTGCAAGCCGACGGCGGCGTCCGGGTCACCGACAACGGCCGCGGCTTCCCGGTCGACCTGCACCCCAAGCTCAAGAAGCCGGGCGTCGAGGTGGCCCTGACCGTCCTGCACGCGGGCGGCAAGTTCGACGGCAAGGCGTACGCGGTCTCCGGCGGCCTGCACGGCGTCGGCGTCAGCGTGGTCAACGCCCTCTCCACCAAGATGGCCGTGGAGATCCACAAGGACGGCTTCGTCTGGCGGCAGCAGTACCACCACTCCAAGCCGACCGCCCTGGAGAAGGGCGAGCCGACCGACCGCACCGGCTCGGCGGTCTCCTTCTGGCCGGACCCGGACGTCTTCGAGACCGTCGACTTCGACCTCCAGACGATCTACCGCCGGCTCCAGGAGATGGCGTTCCTGACCCGTGGCCTCACCATCCACCTGCTGGACGAGCGGGTCGCGGAGGGCGAGGAGGGCAAGCTCCGCGAGGTCACCTTCAAGTACGACGGCGGTATCGCCGACTTCGTCCGCCACCTCAACGCCTCGAAGACCCCGATCCACAAGACGGTGATCGAGTACGGTGCCGAAGAAGAGGGCATGTCGCTCGAGATCGCCATGCAGTGGAACGAGTCGTACGGCGAGTCGGTCTACACCTTCGCCAACAACATCAACACACACGAGGGCGGCACCCACGAGGAGGGCTTCCGGGCCGCGTTGACAAGCGTCGTCAACCGGTACGGCACGGACAAGAAACTGCTCAAGGGTGACGAGAAGCTCTCCGGTGAGGACATCCGCGAGGGCCTGGCCGCGATCATCTCGGTCAAGCTGACGAACCCGCAGTTCGAGGGTCAGACCAAGACCAAGCTCGGCAACACGCCGGTGAAGAGCTTCGTCCAGCGGGTCTGCAACGACCGGCTGGTCGACTGGCTGGACCGCAACCCCGCCGAGGCGAAGATCATCATCACCAAGGCTTCCCAGGCGGCCCGGGCCCGGATCGCCGCCCAGCAGGCCCGCAAGCTGGCCCGGCGCAAGTCGCTGCTGGAGTCCGGCTCGATGCCGGGCAAGCTGGCCGACTGCCAGTCCACCGACCCGCGCGAGTCCGAGGTGTTCATCGTCGAGGGTGACTCGGCCGGCGGCTCGGCCAAGCAGGGACGGGATCCGCGTACCCAGGCGATCCTGCCGATTCGCGGCAAGATCCTGAACGTGGAGAAGGCCCGGATTGACCGGGTGCTGAAGAACAACGAGGTGCAGGCGCTGATCACCGCGCTCGGCACCGGCATCCACGACGACTTCGACATCGAGAAGCTGCGGTACCACAAGATCGTGCTGATGGCCGATGCCGACGTCGACGGCCAGCACATCCAGACGCTGCTGCTCACCCTGCTGTTCCGCTTCATGCGGCCGCTTGTCGAACTCGGCCACGTCTACCTGGCCGCCCCACCGCTCTACAAGATCAAGTGGAACCGGAAGGGCGACGACGCGCAGTACGCGTACTCCGACCGGGAGCGCGACGGGCTGATCGCCCTGCGTCAGCAGAAGAAGCCGAACGCCAAGCCGGACGACATCCAGCGGTTCAAGGGTCTCGGCGAGATGAACTACCCGGAGCTGTGGGAGACCACGATGAACCCGGCCACCCGTACGCTGCGCCAGGTGACCCTGGACGACGCGGCAACCGCCGACGAGCTGTTCAGCGTGTTGATGGGTGAGGACGTGGAGGCGCGCCGCTCGTTCATCCAGCGCAACGCCAAGGACGTTCGGTTCCTGGACATCTGACGGACGCCGTACCGGGCCGGAGCGTTCCGGCCGGTACGGGTCCACAGAGTTATCCACAGCTTGGCCGGTATCCACAGCCGTTATCCACAGCACAAAAGCGACACTCAGTCTGATAAGGGTTAACAGTGACCGATTCCCCCGAGTCCACACCTAACGAGCCCGAGGTCCCCGAGGCGCTGGCCGCCGTCGTCTCGCACGACCGGATCGAGCCGGTCGGGCTCGAGGTGGAGATGCAGCGCTCCTACCTCGACTACGCGATGAGCGTCATCGTCGGGCGGGCGCTGCCGGACGTCCGGGACGGGCTCAAGCCGGTCCACCGCAAGATCCTGTACGCCATGTTCGACTCCGGCTACCGGCCGGACCGCGGCTACGTGAAGTGCTCCCGGGTTGTCGGCGACGTGATGGGCCAGTTCCACCCGCACGGCGACTCGGCCATCTACGACGCCCTGGTGCGGATGGCCCAGCCCTGGTCGCTGCGCTACCCACTGGTCGACGGCAACGGCAACTTCGGTTCCCCCGGAAATGATCCGGCTGCGGCCATGAGATATTGCGTTACGGCAAATGCCCGTATTCGCACCGCTGTCGGAAGCGTGCGGATCGGCGACGTGGTGCCCGGCGCCGTGTCGAGCAGCGAGACCGACATCGACCTCAAGGTCCGCGACCGCAACGGCGACCTGGTCCACGCCTCGAAGTTCTTCCACTCAGGTGAGCACCCGACGCTGCGGCTGCGCACCCGCGAGGGGTACGAACTGACCGGCACCCACAACCACCCCGTGCTCTGCCTGGTGGATGTGGCAGGCGTGCCGACCCTGCTCTGGAAGCTGCTCGCCGAGATCTCCCCCGGTGACCGGGTGGTCCTCCAGCGCAGCGTGCCGGACGAGATCGGCTACCCGATGCTGGAGCACGTCGAGGCCGCAGTCCTCGCGGGCGCTTATGTCAGTGAGGGCTGGACATCTGCTGACCGCGTCGGCTTCGACAACTGCGATCGGGAGTTCTTTGTCCGCGTCCTAGCCGCTTACGACCTCGCCGTAGGTGGTCGACGTTGGGTCGGAACCGAAACGACCATCACCGGCAAGACGCTGCACAAGCTACGCGGCTGGACTACCGATTTCTCGGGATCGATCCTCGGTGACTTGGTTGGTGCGCGGAGCGCGGCGAAGTTCGTGCCGGAGTTCGTCTGGCAGGGGCCGGCCGCCATCAAACGGGCCTTCCTCCAGGCGATCTTCGAGGGCGACGGCTCCTCTTCGCTGCTGCCGCGCAACACCATCCAGATCAGCTACTCCACCCGCAGCGAGCGCCTGGCCCGCGAGGTGCAGCAACTGCTGCTGGAGTTCGGCGTGATCAGCCGGCAGTGCCGGTACGACAGCGGCGAGATCAAGGTCGTCGTCACCAACCGTCGGGACGCGCGGATCTTCGCCGCCCAGGTCGGCTTCCTCGGCCGCAAGCAGGCCAAGCTGGAGTCCGAGCTGGCAGCGGTGCCGGCGAGTAGCACCGCGCTCTCCAGCGACCACGTGCCGCTGGTCGGCGACTTCATCCGTGCGCACGGCGCGAACCGGTGGACCGAGCGGGACTGGCTGCGTCGGCACAACGTGGACCGGGTCGAGCGGTGGGAGCGGGACCGCGACGAGATCGCGGCGCGGATCACCAACGCCGAGGTGCTCGACGTGGTCGAGCCGCTGGTCGACGGGCGTTTCTACTACGCCGAGGTGGCCGAGGTAGCGGACGCGGGCGTGCAGCCGGTCTACAGCATCCGGGTCGACACCGACGACCACTCGTTCGTCTCCGACGGGTTCGTCAGCCACAACACCGAGTGCAAGCTCGACCCGCTGGCGATGGAGATGCTGCGGGACATCGACGAGGACACCGTCGACCTGCAGGACAACTACGACGGTCGGGCCAAGGAGCCCACCATCCTGCCGTCGCGGATCCCGAACCTGCTGATCAACGGCTCCGAGGGCATCGCGGTCGGCATGGCCACCAAGATCCCGCCGCACAATCTGCGCGAGATCGGCGCGGCGGTGCAGTGGTGCCTGGAGCACCCGGAGGCCGACGAGGCCGACACCCTCGAAGCGCTGTTGGAGATCGTCAAGGGCCCGGACTTCCCCACCCACGGTCTGATCGTCGGTCAGTCGGGCATCCAGGACGCGTACCGCACGGGTCGTGGCTCGATCCGGATGCGGGCCGTGGTCGAGGTGGAGGAGGACAAGCGGGGTCGGCCGGCGCTTGTGGTCAGCGAGCTGCCGTACCAGGTGAACCCGGACAACCTGGCCGAGCGGATCGCCGAGCTGATCAAGGAGGGCAAGCTCGGCGGGATCGCCGACATCCGGGACGAGTCCTCCGGGCGTACCGGTATGCGGATCGTGCTGGTGCTCAAGCGCGACGCGGTCGCCAAGGTGGTGCTGAACAACCTCTACAAGCACACGCAGCTTCAGGAGACCTTCGGCGCGAACATGCTGGCGCTGGTCGACGGCGTGCCGCGCACGCTGAACCTGGCGCAGTTCATCCGCTACTACGTCGAGCACCAGATCGAGGTGATCCGGCGGCGGACGGCGTTCCGGCTGCGTAAGGCGGAGGAACGGGCGCACATCCTGCGCGGTCTGTCCAAGGCCCTGGACGCGCTCGACGAGGTGATCGCCCTGATCCGGCGCTCGCCGACGGTGGAGGACGCCCGGCAGGGTCTGATCCGGCTGCTGGAGATCGACGAGATCCAGGCGACCGCGATCCTGGACATGCAGCTGCGCCGGCTCGCCGCGCTGGAGCGGCAGCGGATCCTCGACGATCTGGCCAAGCTGGAGGTCGAGATCGCCGACCTCAAGGACATCCTGGCCAAGCCGGAGCGGCAGCGGCGGATCGTCTCGGAGGAGTTGGGGGAGATCGTCGCCAAGTGGGGCGACGAGCGACGCACCAAGATCATCCCGTTCGACGGCGAGGTCTCGATGGAGGACCTCATCGCCCGGGAGGACGTGGTCGTCACGATCACCCGGACCGGGTACGCCAAGCGGACCAAGGTTGATCTCTACCGATCGCAGCGGCGGGGCGGCAAGGGCGTCAGTGGCGCCACGCTGCGGCAGGACGACATCGTCAGCCACTTCTTCGTCTGCTCGACGCACGACTGGATGCTGTTCTTCACGAACAAGGGGCGGGTGTACCGGGCCAAGGCGTACGAGCTTCCGGAGGCCAGTAGGGTGGCCAAGGGCCAGCACGTGGCCAACCTGCTCGCCTTCCAACCGGACGAGCAGATCGCACAGATCATCGAAATCCCGAATTACCAGGTGGCTCCCTACCTGGTCCTGGCGACGAAGAACGGCCTGGTGAAGAAGACGCGGCTTGAGGAGTTCGACTCCAACCGGTCCGGCGGCATCATCGCGATCAACCTTCGCGATGAGGACGAGCTGGTCGGTGCTGCGCTCGTCGCTCCCAGCGATGACCTGCTGCTGGTCTCGAAGAACGCCCAGGCGATCCGGTTCAACGCCACGGACGAGGCCCTGCGCCCGATGGGTCGGGCGACCTCCGGTGTGATCGGCATGCGCTTCAGCGAGGAAGATGAACTGTTGGCCATGGAGGTCGTCCGGGAGGGTCTGGACGTTCTGGTGGCCACGAACGGCGGGTACGCGAAACGTACCCCGATAGAGGAATACCCGGTGCAGGGCCGGGGAGGTAAGGGTGTGCTGACTGCGAAGATCACCGAGCGACGCGGTGGTCTGGTCGGCGCTGTCGTGATCGACCCGGACGATGAGCTGTTCGCTATCACCAGCAACGGTGGCGTCATCCGGACTCCGGTGAAGCCTGTACGCCGTACGCGTGACCGGAACACAATGGGGGTCAAGCTGATGGACCTTCCGGACGGCGTGACTATCGTGGCGATTGCTCGCAATGCCGACGAGCCTGACGAACAGGACTAGTTGAATGACGGAGACACAGGCGAAGTCGGGGAACGCGGGGACCTCGGCCAACCCGGTCGACGAGGAGGCCGCGAAGAGCGGCACGCCAGCGACCGGCCGCGCGGCCGTGGGCCGGGCCACCGTCCCTGCCGACGCGCCTGCCCCGAAATTCACCCGGGCTCCCGGTATGGCCCCGCCCCCGGACAAGCCGACAGACGCACCGGAGGGCGACGCCACCGAGGAGAAGCCGGCCGAGAGTGTCAGCACCACGGAGGCCACCGCGACGTCGGTCGGCAAGCCGTCCCCTGTCCAGCCGACGGTTGCCCCAGCGGGCAAGCCCTCTCCGGGTACGACCGGGGTCCTGCCGGCGGCCAGCACCAGCACGACCGGCACCCAGCCCCGGGTGACCGGGGTCGGTCCGAAGCCGGACGCGACCCGGTCGTTCGGGCTCGGCCGCCCGGCGAACGGTGGTGGCCTGCCCCCGGGGGTGAGCACGGCGGTGGGTGCAGCGCGGGTCGGTGAGGCGGTACGCGCCGCGCGTACCTCGGTCAGCTCGGCCGCCTCACGCGGGCCGCGCCGGGCCCGGCTGAACCTCAAGCGGATCGACCCGTGGTCGGTGATGAAGTTCGCCTTCGCGGTGTCGGTGGTGCTGTTCATCGTCATCGTCGTGGCGACCTCGGTGCTGTACCTGGCGTTGGACGCGATGGGCGTGTTCAGCAGCGTGAACGACAGCCTCGGTGACCTGGTGAACGCGGGTGGTGGGCAGAGCACGGATGGCTTCCAGATCACCGCACGCGGTGTCATCTTCAGTTCGGCGTTGATCGGCCTGGTCAACGTCGTACTGTTCACCGCGCTGGCCACCCTCGGGGCGTTCGTCTACAACGTCTGCGCCGACCTGGTCGGTGGCATCGAGCTGACCCTCGCCGAGCGGGACTGACAGTTCTTCGACGCCGGTCCGTGCCGCCCTTCGCGGTGGTGCGGGCCGGCGTTCCGGTTTCGCGCAGGATGCCGCATCTTGGGGCTTCCGGCGGCTGCGTTAGCCCCGGATACCGCATTGTGGGGTCGCCGGCGGCCAGGTCCTCACGGGATGCCGCATGTGGGGGTCTCCGGCGGCTGGGATTGCGCGGGATGCCGCATTCGGCGGAGGGTCCGCCGGAGGTCGTGCGCACGATTAACCCGGTGTACCGGGTCCTGGTGCTCGGGTAGGTTCAGGGGGTGGCTGGTGGGCCCGGCCCCGATTTGGGGGGCGCTGGGCGGATGGGTTAACCTTGCTCGTCGCTACGCGGGGCTATAGCTCAGTCGGTTAGAGCGCAGAGCTGATAACTCTGAGGTCGCTGGTTCGATTCCAGCTAGCCCCACCGCACATGGTCCGACGGCACGTCGAGCGTGAGGGGCAGCCCCGATGTTCAAGAAGCTGTTGATCCTGGTCGGTGTCGTCGGCGTGGCCGCGGTGGTGGCCAAGAAGGTCAAGGAAGCCAACGACGAGCGCGCCCTCTGGCACGAGGCGACCACCTCGCCGGACCTGCGCTGACGCGTCCGCTCCGACCTGCGGCCTCAGTGCCGTGACGGGGCCCTAGCTCAACTGGCAGAGCACTGCCTTTGCAAGGCAGGGGTTAGGGGTTCGAGTCCCCTGGGCTCCACACACTTCTCTGACATGCGGCTCTTGGCTGTACCGCAGCCCGTCGTGCGAACCGGTTGATCGAGGGTTCGAGTCTTTCCTGGCGACTGAGCGATGCTGCATGCATAATGAATGCATGGTTGCTCTCCAGATTCGGGACGTTCCGGAGGAAGTGCGAGACGCCTTGGCGGCCCAGGCCAAGGCGCGCGGGCAGTCACTGCAGGCGTACCTGCTGGAGTTGGTGGAGACGCAGGCTCGACGGCTGCGGAACACGGCAGCCCTTGATCGCTTCGCCGGCCGATCGGACGGTGCTCGCTCACTGCCGGGGGAGAGTGCCGCCGAGTTGGATGACCAGCGGGAGCAACGCGGACCGTGGGGAAGCGCCGCGTGATCGTCGTGGATGCGTCGGTTCTGGCTGACGCCCTGGTTGACGACGGGCCGGTCGGCGACGCGGCGCGGGCGGAACTGACCGGAGATCCGCACTGGGCCGCGCCGAGCCACCTTCTGGTCGAGGTCATGTCCGTGATCAGAGGCAAGGTCCTCGGGGGGAAGCTCGGCCTTGCTCGGGCGCAGGAGGCGGTCGACACCCTGCCCTCGTTGGTCATCGATGACGTTGGCGTCGCCATGCTGCTTGACCGGATGTGGCAGTTGCGGGGCAATGTCACGGCGTACGACGCGGCTTACGTCGCGGCGGCGGAGTTGATGGCCTGCCCACTCGTGACAAGTGATGGTCGGCTCGCCAAGGTCAGCGGCGTCCGCTGCGAGATCCGACTTCTCGCCGCGTCCTGACGGTGGCCGCCCGAGGACCATCGGCCTGACCCTCTTGGACCGGCCATCCTGAGTGGAAGCGGCTCACCGACGATCGTCATCCTGCGGTTCGCATGGTGGCACCTCCGGCCCACCAGCATTTCCGTGGTTCAGCTGACCATGATCAACCCAAACCGCCATCCCGTCCGCCGCTACGACGTCCACATCGCCAGCAGCAGCGCGACCGGGAAAGACGACCTCCTCGGAAGGCAGCCGACAATCCCCGGCCTCGCCGCACAGGTGAAGATCAAGCTAGCGGCGTTGTCGGCGAGCAAGGTCGGCCGCGCGGGTACGCCGGGAGTGGGACAGTACGTCCACACCGATACCCGCGCCTTCACCGGGCGACGACTCCCATCCGCGGAGCTTGTCACCGATGGCCTTCACCCGCTCGTCGAGGGGACCGGCCGCGATGTAGAACAGCGACTCGTCCACCTCACGGTCGTCGCCGCCCCAGCGCACCAGGCCCTCGCAGTCGGCGAGGATGTCCCGCAGCACCAACTCCTGCAGGGGGAAGAAACCGCCCCTGGCGCGGGCGCCGGGCCGGATCCGCACCGCGGTACCGGAGGCCAGGTTGGACTCGGGGCTCCGCTTGCGGACCTTCTCCGCCGAGGTCCAGCCGACCAGGTCGTTCGGCCGGATCTCCTCGATCTCGTAGTGGAATCGGCGAATCGTGTGGAGCAGGATCGCTTCGACGTTGCCGATCCACACCGGCACGCGCAGTCCTGTGCCGGCCACCGTCCGGGTCCACACCTGCGAATCGAGATCCGCGTTGGTTTGGATGGTCCACCCGTTCTGCGAGGTCGCCGGGCGCTTCTGCTTGCGGATCTCCCGGGCCGACGCGGGGGCGGCGGGCAGAACGGAACTGGCGGCTGCGGCGGCGCCCGTGACGGCGGCGGTTCGCAGAACGGTTCGCCGAGTCAACCGATAAATCATGATCTTGCCTTCCGGGTCATCGAAGCAGAATGATGCAGAACGGCACCAGGGACGCAGCCACGCAGGCAGGCCAGTAGCGGGATCCCGAGACGGCCACCCGGCTGCGGGCCCACATGTTGACCAGGCCCCAGATCGAGGCGAACCCGCCGAACGTCACGGCGGCCAGGAGCCACCAGATCAGCAGCCCATCGTTCTCGGTCGGTTCCGGTTGCGTCCATCCGAGGGCGGCCAGAGGCCCGTTGGACAGCGCGTACCAGATCAGGAACAGCGGCACGACGGCCAGGACCCCTAGGAGAAGGTTCACGGTTACCGCTACAAGGAGTCTTCGCATGTGCCCGATTTCTCGTCATCGATGCCCGCTACGCGCCACGGGAGAGCCTGTTGTAGTTCTCGAGGACGTTGTACAGGCCGGTCAGCTCGCGTCCGTACTGCTCGATCTTGTCTTTGTTGCTCACGGTCTTGTCACCGTTGTAGCGCTCCAGGATGAGCTGGATGTCGGTCATGCTCGTGGTGAGCGATGGGCGGGCGACCCCGACCTGGTGCGCGTTGTAGATCGTCAGGTAGGCCGCCGTCGCGATGTTGTAGTGCGGGTCCTGGAGACGATCCCACACCGCGCGCCGGTCGGTGCTCAGATCTAGAGGCGTGCCGTTGATGATGCCCTGTTCGATGCAGTAGTTGCGGGCCTCGATGGCCACCCAGGCGAAGATCTGCCCGTAGCCGGTGGAGGAGTCGTCCCGCAGCCCGTTGCGCACGAGGTCGTCGGTCATTGGATCGGTCGGATTCAGCTTGCGCAGCTCCCACAGGATCGGCGCCTGAATGAGTGCCTTGCGCAGCTTCAAGGCCCGGGCCAGGTTCGTGAACAGCCAGTCGCCCTCCATGACACGCCCGAACGCATTGGTCGTGGAGATCACGTTCCAGGTGACCCAGTCCCCGTCGAGCGTCCAACCCTCGCCGCCGGTCTCCGGAACGCCGATTGACGTCAGGTAGGTCTGGACGTCCCTGAGCAGCGCCTCCTGGTACCGCCCCTTGTCGAGGTCCACATCCAGATCGTCGGTGTTGGGCCTCGGCGGGTCGAAGTCACCCTGACCGGTGTCGCGACCCGAGGCGATGTTGTTGTCGATCTCGATCCGGCCGCTGCCGGAGCCGATCGTCGTCGTGACGATCTGGTCGTACGCCCAGTTGGTCGGCAGCGGGTACCCGAGATTGCCCGAAAATCCGGACGACATGTCGGACACGAACGAGGTGACCGCGTATCCCGCGTCGGATACCCGCTGGCAGACGTTACGGGGACCATAGATGCCCACCCGATAGCCGGAGAGTTCGCTGACGGTGCCGTGTACGCCCCGGAAGTACGGCAGGATGAACTCGGTGACCTCGGCATCCATTGCGTCGTAGTCGACCGCGAAGTAGATGGTCGATCCCGCCTTGAAACCGTGGATCCGGGCCCATTCGATGGCGTTGTTCGCGTCGACGCAGCCGCTGGAGTAACGGAAGTTGGTCGCGTCCCGGCCCCAGGTCTGGTAGATCGGGAAACACCGCAACCCGTACTGCTTGATCGTGGCGAGTTCGCCGGGCTGGATCGCCTTTTCTGGCAGGTCCGTCGAGGACGGGTTGTAGAGGTACCGGCCGATGTACTTGTATCCCGCCGCTTTCAGCGCCACCGCTCGATCCGGCGTGATCTTCGTCACGCCATCGCAGGCCTCGCCCTTGCGAGCCTGGTCGCCGTGGGAGACCAGCAGCGACGCCCACGTCTGGAAGTCCCCGATCCCGGTCACGGGTAGTTTCACGAACGACTGGAACTCGCGCACGGCGGCCTGCACCTCGGCGGTGAAAGCGCCGAACGATACGGGCCGCTTGTTGAGCAGCATCGCTGCGGTGAAGATCTCGGCCCAGGTGCCGGCCGCGCCGAGCGAGACCGGATGGGATCTCAGGCCGGCCTGCGTACCCGGCCCGAACACACCGTTCGCCGTGCCGTCGGCCATGCCCAGCTCGTACTGGATCGCCAGCAACATCGACTTCGCTACGTCTCGGGAGTGGTGCCCGTCGCACGGTATGACGAAGTAGTCGCGGCGGTTGACGTACCGGCCGTTGAGCCACTGCTGGACGGCACGGATCTGGCTCGACCCGTTGTTGACGGTGACATAGGCGTCCATGTTGAGAAGCGCCTTGACCACCTTTGGTTCGAGGGATCCACCGGGGTAGGCATAGGCGAGTCCCATGTCCTGCTTCAGCCGGATGACCGATTCCTGGACCCGGGCGCTGTAGATGCCGTCGATGCCGCCGCCGTCATAGCCCTTGCAGTACAGAGCCGACTGGAGGATGCAACCGAAGATCCACGAGGGAACGGTGGAAGCGTTCAGACTCGGATACCTGCTCTGCAGCGTTGCCAACGTCGTGGGACCGAAGTTGTCCGACAGAGAGGTGATGCCCATCTCGTACTGCAGCGCCCTGGTCAGGGCGTACATCACGGGCCATCCGGTGCGGCCGTTTTCTTCGAGCTTCGATATGCCGAGCGTCGCACCGTTGCTGTAGGTGCTGTTGATAAAGCGCTGTGCCCGAAGGACCATCTCATCAACGTCAGCCATCTGCGTCCTTCTTCGAGGGGTGTGCGACAGCGTCCGGCCGCAATGGAGCCCGACATCGATCGAATGATGTCACTGCCGTGATCGGGACTCTACAACGGGAGGAGGTTTCGTGTTGTCCCGTCAGTTGTGCACGGTCCGCAGAACGATTCCAGGAAACTGAACGTGCGCATCGTCGAATTCCGGCGTCCGGTGCCGGTCATCGGGCACCGCGTTGCCGGGGAGCGTGCTCCGGCCGACCAGCGGCAGGCTAGCGTCGAAGCGTGAGCATCGGATCTCCTCGTGTCCTGCCTGCCGACGGTGACCTCGGCGAGGCGGCCGCCGTGCTGCGTACGGGCGGGCTGGTGGCCTTTCCGACGGAGACCGTCTACGGGCTGGGCGCGAACGCGTTGGACGCGCGGGCGGCGACCCGGATCTTCGAGGCGAAGCAGCGGCCGACCTTCGATCCGCTGATCACCCATCTCGCCGACGTGGCGGACCTGGAACCGCTGGTGGGGCCGGTGTCGCCGGCCGTGGCGGCGCTGGCCGCCCGGTTCTGGCCGGGGCCGATGACGCTGATCGTGGACCGGCCGGAGGAGATTCCGCCGATCGTGACCTCCGGGCTGGACAGCATGGCGGTGCGGGTGCCGGACCACGAGCATGCTCGGCGGTTGATCGCCGCTGCCGGGGTCCCGGTGGCCGCGCCGAGCGCCAACCGGTTCGGCCAGCTCAGTCCCACCCGTGCGGAGCACGTGGTGCGCGGGCTGGGGGCAGCTGTGGACGTGGTGCTCGACGGTGGGCCGACCCGGTGCGGAATCGAGTCGACGATCGTGGACGCCCGGGGCGAGCACCCGGTGGTGCTGCGGCTCGGTGCGTTGCCGGTCGAGGAGTTGGAGAAGATCGCCGGGCCGGTGACGGTGCGGCCGGGTAGCTCGGGGCAGCCGGTGGCGCCGGGCACGTTGGCCGCGCACTACGCGCCGCGTACGCCGTTGCGGTTGGTGTCCGGCGCGGAGTCGGCGGGTGCCGGCGGTGCGGGGCGTGGGTATCTGGCGTTCCGGGACCGGCCGGCGGGCGACTGGGCGGCGGTGGAGGTGCTCTCCGCCGCCGGTGACCTGACCGAGGCGGCGGCCCGCCTCTTCGACGCGTTGCATCGCCTGGACGCCGCCCGGGTGACCGAGATCGTCGCGGAGCCGGTGCCGGACACCGGGGTGGGGCGGGCCGTCAACGACCGACTGCGTCGCGCCGCCGCCACCTGGGATCCCGCCGCCCACCAGTAACAGGTCTGACGCCGGTCAGCCGTGGTGCGCAGCGGCTTCCCGTCCGCTGTCGGTCGGCCGGCCGACGTGGGGCCGGTCGTCCGCTCGCCCGCCGTCGACCCCATCGCCGTCGTCCCGCCGGTTGCCGGCCCGCCCGTCCGTCTGTTCGCCATCGACCTGCGGGAATCGGGCGACGAGGCGGGTGAGAGCGCCGTTGGCGAGGGTGGCGCCGAGCGCGGATCCGGTGGCGATGGTCCAGCCGACCGGTCCCAGCGGGGTGCAGCCGAAGAACTGACTGAGCCCGGGGGTCTGTACGACCGCGGCAAGTACGCCGAAGGACGCGGCGGTGGAGGCGAGCACGGTCGGGCTGGTGCCGCCGGCCAGCACGGTCTGGCCGAGCTGGGTACCGACCAGGGAGACCAGGGCGACGGTGCCGGCGCGTCGCTGGGTGCCGGTGTAGCGGGCCAACGTCCAGCCGGTGGTGGCACCGAGGGTGGTGGCGGCGGCGCGCAGCCCGATCTCCCGGGTCATGGTCTGGCCGAGAGAGCTGTCCGGGCCTTCGCGGAGCAGTCCGTCGGCGTGGTCGCCGCCGGGTGGCCGCACGGCGATGGCCAGCGCGGGTGCCATGTCGGTGAGCAGGTTTACCAGCAGCAGTTGGCGTCCGTTGAGCGCGGCCCGGCCGGTCGCGGCGGCGGTCAGCACGCTGAAGGCGATCTCGCCGAGGTTGCCGCCGACGAGGATGCTCAGCGCGTGGCGGACCGAGGACCACATCGCCCGGCCTTCGACCAGGGTGGCGATGATGGTTTCCAGCCGGTCGTCGGTGACCACCAGGTCGGCCGCGGCACGCGCCGCCGGGGTGCCCCGTTGACCGAGGGCGATGCCCACGTCGGCCAGCCGGATGGCCGGGGCGTCGTTGGCGCCGTCGCCGGTCATCGCGACGGTACGCCCGCACTTCTGCAGTGCCTGGATGATGCGGACCTTGTGGGCCGGGGTGCAGCGGGCCACCACGTCGGTGCCGGCCAGCCGCTCGGCGAGGGCGGTGTCGTCGAGTTGGTCGAGTTCGGTGGCGGTGACCACCCGCTGGGCGTCTCCGGCGCTGATGGTGGCGGCGATCGCCGCCGCGGTCGCCGGATGATCACCAGTGATCATGATGGTGTGCACGCCCGCCTGGCGGATCCGGCGGACGGCCGGCGCGGCGCTGGCGCGTACCCCGTCGGCGATCGCCAGGAAGCCGGTGAAGACCAGGCCGCGTACGCCCTCGTCGGTGATGTCTGGGTCGGCGACGGTGCACTCGGCGACGGCGAGGATGCGGTGTCCCGCGCCGGCCCGTTCGCCGAGCAGCCGGTGCAGTTCGGCCCGGCCCGCGTCGTCGAGCGGTTCGTCGCGTCCGGCGACCCGGTTCGCCGTGCAGCGGGGCAGGACCGCCTCCGGCGCGCCCTTCACGCTGAGCAGCAACCCGCCGTCGGTCTCGCCGACGCTGGCGTGGTACCCACGCGACGGCTCGAACGGCAGACCACCGGCGGCCCGCCAGCCGGGCGCGCCGTCCGGCTCGGTGACACCGGCGGCGCGGGCACCTCGCAGCACCGCCCGGTCGGTCTGCATGGAGAGTTCCTCGGGGTCGTCGGCGGCCGGAGTGGCCCGCAGCGCCGCCGCCAAGGTGCGTCGTAGTCGGTCGTCGAGGTGCTCCACGGGGGCGTACGAGTCGGCGTCACCCACCCCGGCCAGCATCAGATGCCCCTCGGTCAGGGTGCCGGTCTTGTCGAAGCAGAGCACGTCGACCCGGCCCAGTGCCTCGATGGTGCGCGGGTTGCGGACCAGCGCACCATGCTCGGCCAGCCGCCGGGCGGCGGCCAGTTGAGCGGCGCTGACCAGGAACGGCAGCCCTTCGGGCACCGAGGCGACGGCCAGGTTCGCGGCGGTCGCGGCCGTCTGGGCCAGCGGTACGCCCCGCAGCAGCCCGGCGCCGGCCACCGCGACCGCCGACCCAGCGGCCATCGGGATCGCGGCGCGGGTCAGCTTGCCCAGCCGGGCTTCGACCCCGCTGACCGGTGGTGCCTGCCCGGCCAGGGCGAGACTGCGTCCGGCCTCGGTGTCGGCGCCGGTGGCCACGACCACGGCGTCGCCCCGGCCGGCGGCGATGCTGGTGCCCTCGTAGACCATGGAGGAGCGTTCGGCCACGGCGGCGGCGACCACCGGCTGGTCGGTCTTGGTGACCGGCAGCGACTCACCGGTCAGGGAGGACTCGTCGGCTTCCAGACCGACGGAGGTCAACACCCGGCAGTCGGCGGGTACCGCGTCGCCGGATTCGAGCACGATCACGTCGCCGGGCACGAGGTCGTCGGCGGGTACCACCCGTTCGACGCCGTCGCGGCGGACCCGGGCGGTCACCGCCGAGCGGGACAGCAGCTCCGCCAACGACTTCTCGGTGTTGCGTTGATGTACCGCGCCGACCAGCGCGGACGCCCCGACGACCCCACCGACCAAGGCGGCGTCGACAAGCGAACCGAAGCTGGCGGAGAGCACCGCTCCGGCGGCCAGCACCGGGGTGAGCGGGTTGGCGAGTTCGTCGACGAAGGCACGGAGCAGCCCGCCCGGGCCGGCGACCTCACCTGGGCGGTCGGCCTGTCGTCGTTGGGCCTCGACCTCGGTCAGCCCACTGTGGTTCGTGCCGAGTTGGTCGATGACGGTCGGCACCGGCATCAGATGCCAGGCGGTGATCGCGGGTGCGGGTGCGGTGGTCGCTTCGGTCAGCCGACCGGCCCGCCACACGCCGTGGGCGAAGGCCAGCGCCGCCGCGCCGTTTACCGAGGCGAGCGTACGGCCCGGTAGCAGGGCCGGGTCGGCGGTGAAGGCTGCGAGTGCGCCGAGGCCGGTGCCGGCCAGTCCGATGCGCAGGTTCTGCGCGGTCATCCGCCGGGCCACCCCGGCCGCTTCGATGATCAGGGCGACGACCCGCAGGTCGGTGCCGACCAGCAGGTGCGCCCCCCACGGCGGTGGATCGTCGGGGTCGGCGAGGCCCAGTCCGCAGTCGGCAGCGGCGAGGGCGTTGCGGTCGCCGGAGACGAGCATCACCACCGCACCCTCCCGTTGCAGGGTGCGTACCGACTCGGTGAGCTGGTCGTCGCCGGGCATCAGCGCGTCGGCGGTGGCGTGCCGTTGCGGGTCTCCGCCGGCGATGACGAGCCGCAGGCCGGCCTGCCGGGCGACGGTCGGCAGGGCTTCGACGCCGGGTGCCGGCTCGGGTTCGACTCGCAGTACGGCCGCGAGCGCGTTGGCCTGGGCCAGGCCGAGCAGAGTTCCGCCGCGTTCGCGTAGCCGTCGACTGTCGTCGGTGTCGCCGGGAGCCCGCACGTCGAGCCGATCCAGCGGGCCGAGCCGCCAACCGTCGAGCTGGTGTACGTCGTGCGGTGCGGCCGGTTCGAAAAGGGCGAATGCCTGGGCGGCGACCTGGGATGTGTCGACGCCGGGCAGCGGGGCCAGATCCGCCAGGACGCCCCGGTCGGAGCCGAGGATCCGGGCGTCCAGCACAAGTGTGTCGATGCGGTCGAGTTCGCGGAGCACGCTGCGGTCCATGGCGATGACGCCGCGTCGGGCGAGGATCCGGCCGAGTTGGGCCGCGTACCCCTCGCGTCCGCTGCCCGGCGCCTTGGGCAGCGCGGACAGGCCCAGGGCGGCGGCCCGTTTCGGCCCGACCACGGGTGTCGCCGCGGCGAAGGCCGCCGCACCGCCGGCGAGCATCCGGTTGAGGTACCGCTCGACGGAGCCGTCGGGTTTCGGGCAGGGCCGCTCGAAGCCGGGAGTACGGGCGACGGCGCGATCCGGCTCGCCGGTGAGCCGGGGTTCGGCCTTCTCCCAGGCTCGCAACTGGGCCAGCCCTTCGCCCCACTGGACTACCCGCTGTGCGCCGTCGAGCACTATTCCCGTCCAGCCGCCGGTGAGGCCCTGCACCACCGCCTCGGCGAGTGGGAAGAGAACCTCGGCGCGTGGGTCGCGGCGTAGTCCCAGGCCGGCGAGGGCGTGCAGCTTCGGGTGCAGGTCGATGGCGCTGAGCAGGCCGGATACCTCACCGGGGACCGGGGTGACGGGCAGGATCCGGGTGGCGGCGGAGATGGTCAGGCCGAGCGCGTCGGAGGCGAGGGCGCCGAGGGTACGCGGGGTGCGTGGTCCTTCCTCGGGTGGGTGCGGCGGCGGGATCTCCGGATCGGGTTCGTGTGGGCAGGTGCGTTCGACCCGGGCGATGGTGGCGACCAGTTCGCGTACCTTGGGTCCCGGTGTGTCGACCGCGACGACCACCCGTCCGGAGGGCGCGTTGACCCGCGCCCAGTTGACCCCGGGCATTCGTTCCAGCGCCGTCTCGACCTGGCGGGCGAGGGTGTCGCCGCCGTCCTGGCAGACGCCGTGTACCTCGATGTGGTGCCGGCCGGGGCGGGACCACACCCGCCGGCTGGTCAGCCCGGCCGCCCGGGCGAGCCGGGTCGCGGTGGCACCGACGCGGCGGGAGGCGGCTTCCACCACCGGAGGTACTCCGACGGCGCCAAACCGCATTTTGCCTCCCACCGTTCGTGCCCGGCGGCCTGGCTTCCCGGCCGGACGTCCCTTATGCCCAGCCGAGCTGGGAAAAGTTTCCTGCTCGGCCGGGCATGGACGGCCGCGGCGGAGGAATCCGAGGTGGGCGTCGTCGGTACGGGGAGGCGAGATGAGTGCGCTGACACGACAGCTCAGTGGGACCCGGGAGTCGTTGCAGATGTTCACCCGCCGGGTGAATGTGCCGTGGCTGGGGGAGGTGGCGGTCCCGCCACCGGACAAGCTGACCTACTACGCCGGCATCGGGGTGCTGACCGTGTTCCAGGTGATCGAGTGGCCCTTGGCGCTGGTGATCACGGCCGGGCACCTGCTGGCCGACCAGCATCTGTCCGGGCTGGCCAAAGGGCTAGGCGAGGCGCTGGAGTCCGCCTGAGGGTAAGCCGCGTCACCCTTGACCTGAAGACGGGTTGAGGTCCGAGGCTTGCCTCATGCTGATCGCCCCGTCTCCGGTACGCGCCGAGTCGCTCTTCGCCCCTCGACTGCGGGCCATGACGGTGGGCAGCGTGGCGCTTGTCTCGTTGCTGGCGTTCGAGGCGCTGGCGGTCGGCACCGCCATGCCCACGGTCGCCCGGGCCCTGGACGGTCTGGCGCTGTACGGGCTCGCCTTCGGCGGCCCGTTCGCGGCCGGCGTGGTGGCGATGGTGCTTTCCGGCATCTGGTGTGACGCGCGGGGTCCACGAGCACCGATGTGGTCCGGTCTCGCCGGGTTCGTCGCCGGGCTGCTGCTCGCCGGTGCCGCCACCGACATGGCGACGCTTGTGGTCGGTCGGATCGTGCAGGGGTTCGGTTCGGGTCTGCTGTCGGTGGCGCTGTACGTGATCGTCGCGCAGGCGTACCCGGAGCAGTTGCACCGCCGCATCTTCGCCGCGTTCGCCGCGGCCTGGGTGGTGCCGTCGCTTGTCGGTCCGGTGGTGGCCGGGTTGGTCGTGGAGCACGTCGGCTGGCGGTGGGTGTTCCTGGCGGTGCCGGCGGTGGCGGTGCCGGCGGTGCTGTTGATCCATCCGGGGCTGCGGTCGATCGGCATGGCCGGCCCGGTCCGCCGCTCCGCCGGGGCGCTGGCGCGGATCGGTTGGGCCTGCGGGGCGGGGGTGAGCGCCGCACTGTTGCACATCGGGGGTCAGCAGCGTGGCGCCACCGCCGTGCCGCTGGTCGGGATCGCCCTGGTCGGCCTGCTGAGTTGCGTTCCGCGACTGCTGCCGACCGGGTTCCTGCGGGCCGGTCGCGGCCTGCCCACCGTGGTGGGCCTGCGGGGGTTGGCCTCGGCCGCGTTCGTCGGCGCCGAGGTGGTGATCCCGTTGATGCTGTCGCGGGAGCGGGGGTTCACGCCGACGGCGGCGGGGCTGGTGCTGACCACCGGGGCGCTCTCCTGGTCGCTCGGCTCGTGGTTGCAGGCGCGGATCCGGTCGCCCCGGTCCCGGGGCACCCTGCCGAGGGCCGGCCTCACCTGCATCACGGTCGGCACCGCGGTGGTGGGCAGCTGCGTGGTCCCGGCGGTGCCGGTGTGGGTGGGGATTCTGGGTTGGGCGGTCGCCGGGCTCGGCATGGGGCTGCTCTATCCGTCGCTGTCGGCGCTCACCCTGGAGTTGTCGGCCCCCGGCGAGCAGGGGCGCAACAGCTCGTCCCTGCAACTGTGCGACTCGCTCGCGTCGGCGACGGTGTTGGCGCTGACCGGTGCGGTGCTGGCCGCCGGGGCGGCACCTGGGCGGTTCGACTACGGGGTCACCCTCGCCGTGGCGGCCGCGCTGGCGCTGCTCGGTGCCCTGCTCGCCGGCCGGGTCGTGGCTTCGCCGCGAGCGGCGTCGGCCTGACGGGCCCGGCCGCCCGATGCGCGGAGTCGGGTGGGCGGGTGGATTGGCCCGAAGCGGCCGTGTGTGGTCGTGGCAGCCGGCAGGATGAGCTGGCGATGACCTTCCTGACGCTGCTGCCGTTGGCCGTGGTGATGGTCGCCGGCACGCAACTGGTGGCGGCGGTCTTCTTCGCCTCGTCCGACCGGCCACGGGCCGCCTCGCTGGGCTATCTGGCGGGTGCGGCGCTCGTCGTCCTCGGTGGTACGACGCTGGCCTGGCTGGTGGTCCACCTGTTCAAAATCAACTTCACCGGTGCGGGTCGGGGCACTGTCGAACGGTGGATCGACTGGTTCGTGCTGGCGCTGCTCGCGGTGCTGGCGGTGGTCGTGTTCCTGCGCCGGCACTCGGGGCCGCCGCGATGGATGGGTGAACTCCAGCACGCCAGCCCCGGGTACGCGGCCAAGGTGGGCCTGCTGCTGTTCCTGGGCATGCCGTCCGATGACCTGACCATGGCCACGGTCGGGGCCAGCGCGGCACGGCATGACCTGCCGTGGTGGCATCTGCTGCCCTTCGTGCTGCTCACCCTGGCCCTGCTCGCCCTCCCGCTGCTCGCTCTGCTGCTGCTCGGTCGCCGGGCGGCGGTGCTGCTGCCGCGCATCCGGGACTGGGCTAACAGCCACTCCTGGCTGGTCAGTGAGGCAGTCATCGTGCTCTTCGTGGTGATCACCGCCCTCGACCTGATGAAGTGAGGCCGCTCACAGCTGGTCACGCCGGGGACGGTCCGATCCGTCGAGCGGACAGGCGACGAAGGAGGTTGACATGCGGGTTCTGGTCACCGGTGCGGGCGGCAGGCTGGGCCGGGAGGTGCTGCCCCGGCTGGTCGACGCGGGGTTCGAGGTGCGGGCCACCAGCCGCCGGCCGCGTACCGGATCGGGGGTCCGGTGGGTGGTGGCGGACCTGACCACCGGCGAAGGGATCGCCTCAGCCGTGACCGACGTGGACGCGGTGCTGCACCTGGCGTCCTCGCCGACCCGGCAGACCCACCAGATCGACGTGCTCGGCACCCGCCGCCTGGTCCATGCCGCCGGCGGTGCCGGGGTGCAGCACCTGGTGTACGTCTCGATCGTGGGCGTGGACCGGGTGCCCTACTCGTACTACCGGCACAAGCTGGCTGCCGAGCAGGTCATCGCCGACGGGAAGGTGCCGTGGACGGTGCTGCGGGCCACCCAGTTCTTCCCGTTCATCGATGAGCTGCTGCGCCTGTCCAGCAAACTCGGCCCGGTCATCGGCGATCGGGCGGTGCTGGCCCAGCCGGTCGACCCGGGCGAGGTGGCCGACAAGCTGGTCGAGCTGCTCCGGGCCGGGCCGCGCGGCGGCATCGTGGAGTACGGCGGCCCTGAGGTGCAGCGTTTCGACGAGGCGGTGCGGGCCTGGCGGCAGGCACGCGGCTCCCGTCGCCCGCTGCTGCCGATCCGCTTCCCCGGTCGCCTCGGCCGGGAGCTGCGCGGCGGTGGCCTGGTCACCGAGGCCCGACCGGCGGGCCAGCGGACCTGGGCCGACTACCTGTCCGACACGTACGGGCGAACAGTGGCGCGATGACACCTGCTCGGGTTCACGTTCGCCCTACCGTCGAGCCATGCTCATGTTCGTCATCACCAGCCTCCTGTACGTCTGCGGGTTCGTCTTCCTCTACGGGGTGATCCGGCTCGCGGTGCGGCACGCGATGGAGGACATCGAGGTGCGCCGTGTCCAGGCCGCGCGGGCCGAGGAGATGGCCGCCTCCCGGGACCGGGCGATGCTGGAGCGGCACGGCTTCCTGGCCAACGAGGGCTGACCGTGCGACGCCGGTCCCGGCTCGGGCGTGGTGTCGGTTCGGAAGCTGGTCCCGGTCCGCGTCGCCGGTTCCGGATGCGACCATCGAACACGTGATGGGAACGCTGAAGACCGAGCCCGCTCGCACCCGTACCGACCTGTTGGCCGCGCCGGTCGCCGCCGCGCTCGCGCAGTGGCCGGCCGACTCGCCGGTGGACGTCGACGCGGTGCAGGTCGCGCCGATCGATGCCGACCTCGCCGACACCGCGGCGTTCTGTGCGGCGTACGACGTCGGGCTCGACGAGTCGGCCAACTGCGTGGTCGTGGCCGGAAAACGCGAGGGGGTGACCCGGTACGCCGCCTGCCTGGTGCTCGCCACCACCCGCGCGGACGTGAACGGGGTGGCCCGCCGGGCGCTGGACGTACGGAAGGCGAGCTTCGCGCCGATGGACGACGCGGTCGAGTTGACCGGCATGGAGTACGGCGGGATCACGCCGATCGGGTTGCCGTTGCAGTGGCCGATCCTGGTCGACACGCGGGTGGTGGCCATGCCGTACGTGGTGATCGGGTCGGGCGTACGGCACAGCAAGATCGCGCTGCCGGGCCCGGCGCTGGCCGCGCTGCCCGGTGCGCGGGTGGTGGAAGACCTGGCCAGGCCGGCCTGACCGTCGACTGATTTCGATGTCGTTGCACGTGAAACATCAACGACGTCGATGCCGTCAGGGCGCGGCGGCCTCGCGCTGCTCGACCTCGGCGAGAGCGGCGAGCAGGGTGGCTGGTTCCTGCGCCCCGGTGACCCCGTACCTGCCGGCGAGCACGAAGGTGGGCACGCTGGTCACGCCGAGCTGTCGGGCGGCGGCCAGCTCGGCCCTCAGCTCGGCCACCCCATCCTCGGAGTCGAGGAAGTGGCGGGCGTCGTCGCCGTCCAGCCCGACGGTGGCGGCCACCCCGGCCAGCGCCTCCCGGGAGCCGAGGTCGACGCCGTCGACGAAGTGGGCCCGGTGCAGAGCCTCGACCATCTCCCCGTCGCGGTCCTGTCGGCCGGCCCAGTTGGTCAGCCGGTGCGCGTCGAAGGTGTTGGCCGCGATCGCCCGGTCGTAGCGCATCTCCAGACCGACGCTCGCGCCCACCTCGACGACCCGGTCGACCATCTGCCGGGCCTGCTCAGGGCCGCCGAACTTCTCAGCCAGCGCGTCGAGGATCGGGCGCGGGGACGGAACCGGTGACGGGTCCAGCTGGAAGGGCCGGTGTCGGACGGTCACCTTGCCGTCGTACGACGCGAGCGCCTGCGCCAATCGGCGGCGGCCGATCCAGCACCAGGGGCAGACCACGTCGGCGTAGATGTCGATCTCCATGACCGGAGACAACCCGCTGGCCGCCCGGTCTGTTCCCGACTGCCGCCCAGGTCACGCCGTCCGTTCGCGGACCTGCCGCTTGAGCCGGGCGAGGATGGCGGTGCCGCCGCGTACCCGCAGCGGGCTGATCGC
This sequence comes from Micromonospora sp. C51, assembly GCF_018070435.1. Classification (NCBI taxonomy): domain Bacteria; kingdom Bacillati; phylum Actinomycetota; class Actinomycetes; order Micromonosporales; family Micromonosporaceae; genus Micromonospora; species Micromonospora sp. C51. The sequence goes on from NZ_JAGPXQ010000005.1 coordinate 251,115, forward strand.
CTGCGCCAGGCCCATCCGCTGGTAGAGGTCGTCCGGGACGGCGAGGACCTGTTCCGGGGTGGCACCGGCCAGCCCTTCGGCGAGAATGCCGGCGAACGCCCGGGTGGTGGGTGACTCCGGCGGGCAGTCGAACAGGGTGTCGACGGTGCCCTCGGGCGTCACCTCGGCGCGCAGGAAGAACGGGGTCTGGCACTCCACCACCTGCTCCATGCCCTCGTGGCCGGGGTGCCCGGCGGGCAGCGGCGGCACGGCGTCGGAGTACTCCAGCAGCATCTCCAGCACCACGTCGCGTGGCGCGGCGGCGAACTCGTCGACGATCTCGGCCAGCTTGCTCGGCATCTCGGGCATCCCGCCAGGCTACCGCCGCCGCCTGGCCGTCCTTGCTCACACCGTGGGCGACTGCTCGCTGATCTCGCTGAGCGCCGAGGTGGGGTCGAGCTGCATGGCGAGGTCGCCGAGGGAGACGATGCCGACCAGTTTCCGCTCGTTGTCGCAGACGAGGATGCGCCGAATGCCACGCTCACGCATCAGCGACGCGGCCTCGCCCGCCGTGCAGTACTGCTCGATCATCACGACCTCGCGGGTGACGATCGAACCGATGGTGGTGGTGTTGGCGTGGGCGTTCTCCGCCACCGCGCGCACCACGATGTCACGGTCGGTCAGGATGCCGGCCAGGTTGGCGCCGTCGGTGACGACGACGTCGCCGATGTCGGCCTCCTTCATCACCCTGGCCGCCTCGTCGAGGGTGGTCTCCGCCGGCAGGTAGATGACCTGCTTGGTCATCACGTCAGCGACCCGGTAACCGGTCATGAGAGCCCCTCCAGAGCAAGTTGAGCCGATCAGGATGCGGTACCCCGTCACCTGACGGCTACACCAGGTTTCCGCCTACCCGTTCAACAGTTTCTCCAGCAGGTCCGCCACGGGTAGCTCGCTGCGCTCCCCGGTCGCCCGGTCGCGCAGCTCGACGTACCCGTCGGCCAGGCGGCGTCCGACCACGACGGTGCGCGGAATGCCGATCAGCTCGGCGTCGGTGAACTTCACTCCGGCGGAGACGGCGGTCCGGTCGTCGACCAGCACCCGCAGGCCCGCGTCGGCAAGCCGGGCGCCGAGGTCGAGCGCCACGTCGAGCTGCGGGCCCTTGCCAGCCGCCACCAGGTGTACGTCGCACGGCGCGACTGACGTCGGCCACACCAGTCCCCGATCGTCGTGGTGCTGCTCGGCGATGGCTGCCACCGCGCGGGACACCCCGATGCCGTAGCAGCCCATGGTGGGCCGGACCGGCTTGCCCTGTGGACCGAGCACGTCCACCGCGAAGGCGTCGGTGTAGCGGCGACCGAGTTGGAAGATGTGCCCGACCTCGATGCCCCGGCGCATGGTCAACCGGCCGGTGGCACAGGCCGGACAGGGGTCACCGGGACGCACCTCGGCGGCCTCGACCGTGCCCTCGGGGGTGAAGTCCCGACCGCACACCACGTTTGTGGCGTGCCGGCCCGGCTCGTTGGCCCCGGTCAGCCAGGCGGTACCCGGCACCACCCGGGGGTCGACCAGGTAGCGGACGTCGAGCTTGTCGAACACCTGCGGCCCGAGGTAGCCCCGCACCAGTTCGGGATGCTCGTCCCAGGCGTCGAAGACGTCCACGGTGGCCGGTGCCAGCGCGGCGGCCAGCCGTTTCAGGTCGACCTCGCGGTCGCCGGGCAACCCGACCACCAGCAACTCCGGCGCTTCGGCACCCGGCCGGCGTACGGTCAGCACCACGTTCTTCAGGGTGTCGGCGGCCGACCAGTCGTCCCGGCCGGCCAGCCGGCGGTCGTTGGCCAGCGCGACCAGGCTGGCGATTGTCGGCGTCTCGGGGGTGTCGTGCACCTCGATCGCCGGCTGCGCCTGCGGGTCGCCGGCCGCCGGGGCGGGCGTGGTCACCGCCTCGGTGTTGGCCGCGAAGTGGCAGTCGGTGCAGCCCACGTAGGTGTCCTCGCCGACCGGCGTGGCGGCGAGGAACTCCTCGGACGCGGAGCCACCCATCGCGCCCGACATGGCGTGCACCACCGTGTAGTCGAGGCCGAGCCGGTCGAAGATCCGCTGGTACGCCGCGCGGTGTCGGCCGTACGCGGCCCGCAGGCCCGCGTCGTCCAGGTCGAAGGAGTACGCGTCCTTCATCAGGAACTCGCGCCCGCGCAGCAGACCGGCGCGGGGGCGGGCCTCGTCGCGATACTTGGTCTGGATCTGGAACAGCGTCACTGGCAGATCGCGGTACGAGGTGAACAGCTCCTTGACCAGCAGCGCGGCCAACTCCTCGTGGGTCGGTGCGAGCAGGTGCTCGGCACCGCGCCGATCGGCCAGGGTGAAGATGTCGTCGCCGTACTCGGTCCACCGCCCGCTGGTGCGGTACGGCTCGGCGGGCAGCAGGGCCGGAAAGTGCACCTCCTGGTCGCCGATCGCGGCCATCTCGGCCCGTACGATCTCGGTGACCCGCTCCAGCACCAGCCTGCCCAGCGGCAGCCAGGTGTAGCCGCCCGGTGCCGCCCGCCGGATGTATCCGGCCCGCAGCAGCAGCCGGTGGCTCGGCACCTCCGCGTCCGCCGGATCTTCCCGCAAGGTCCGAATCAGCGACGTCGACATCCGCAGCATCACCACCGCACCCTACGACCCCACCCCCCAACCCCCCGACCCATTTCCCC